>JAJQBG010000191.1 GCA_021203405.1 Bacteroides sp. | reverse complement strand
TGGCCGCTATGGGTTATTACCTCCACTCTGTTGTTCCCGAAGAGCAGTTAATGGCTACCGTCATGAAGTATAGCCGTGAGTTTGGTTATTTCTTTATTTTTGTGGGTATGCTGATCGTGGTTTTCTTTGTGTATAAAGGAGTGAAGAAAAAATAGAATGCTCCATACAGATGGGGCTGTTTATTGTTCCTATTGTTCATCGGGAGATGCTTTCCCGATGCATTTTCTTTGTCTGAGGGAAGATTCTCTTCCCGAATGGATAGCTGTTTTTTATAACTAGGCCAGAAGGTTCTTTTTAGAGTTCGGTTATTGATCACACAGTAAAGAAAGTATTTATTAGAAAGAATGAAGGTCTGATCTCTTTCCTGCTTCATTAGGATGAACGGACAACATTTCTTTATAGCAATGAACACCGGGAGAGCGTCTCCCGGTGAATGGATGAACGAAAGAACTTTTTTTAATAAGTTATCCTTTATTGTTCATCGGGAGAGTATCTCCCGATGCGTTTTCTTTGTCTGAGGGGAGATACTCTCCCCGAGTAAGGAGTATCCTGGTAAAGAAAAGAGATTAAAACGAAGCTGCTTTCCTTCCTGCGGATACCCGTACCTCCCCACGTTCCGGGCGGATGGTATTATAATCTACTACTCCTGTACGGCCGGCCCATTCAAAATAAAGGGCGGAAAGTTCCCGTACCACTTCCGGATAGTTGGCTGCTACATTCCGGGTCTCGCCCCGATCCGTATCCAGATCGTACAGTTCCCACTTGGCAGAAGGATAGGAAGATACCAATTTCCAGTTGCCTTGTCGTACGGCACGGTTACCGGCACGTTCCCAGAAGAGAGGCTCCGGTCGATCGACTGTTTCTCTTTTGCCTTCCAGAACCGGAAGTAACGAACGGCCCGGTAGTGGATTCGTTTTTAATTCCCTTGTACTCCACCGGATATTTCGCTCCTGCCAGTTCGTACAGGGTAGGGGCTACATCGATAATGTGACCCGTGCCTTTTACAATACGTCCGGCAGGAATTTTTTTTGGACACCAGGCTACGGAAGAAGTACAAAAACCTCCTTCGTGAAAGTCATCTTTATATTGTCGGAGGGGAGTAACGGATAGATAAGCCCAGGGTTGTTCCTGATAGTCCCACGAGCTGGCAGTACCGATAGGACCAGTATTGCGGGGAGTTTTACGATGCAAAGGAGTAAATCCTCCTTGTGCCCCGTTATCGGAGAAGAAGAGGATCAGGGTGTTGTCGTCCTGTCCCAGCTCTTCAAGTCTCTCCAGCAAGCGTCCCAGGTTCTGGTCTACCCGGTCGATCATAGCGGCATATACCTCCATCTTCCGTTGCCAGAGTTCTTTCTGGTCATAGTTCAGATGGTCCCAGAGGGGAACTTCTTCGTCCCGCTCCGAAATGCTTTGTCCCGGCAGGAGAATACCCAACTGGCGCAGGCGTTCGATTCGCTTTTCCCGTAATGCATCCCACCCTTCGCTGAAACGTCCTTTGTATTTGGCAATATCTTCTGTCGGAGCCTGCAAGGGCCAGTGCGGGGCATTGAACGGCAGGTAGAGGAAAAAGGGTTTACCGCTATCGCTGTTTTCCTGGATAAAGCTCAGTGCATGGTCGGTAATGGTATTGGTCAGGTAATCACCGGGTGGAAGAGTGATCTGATCGTTGTTGTGTACCAGGGTTACCGGAGGAGCTTCTCCATATTCTCCGATATCGTAAAAGTTACTGGCTCCGCTCAGAAATCCGTAAAAACGGTCAAAACCTCGTTGCAGGGGTTGTTGGTCCGGTTCTTTGCCTACGTGCCATTTTCCACTGATAAAAGTTGAATAACCTGCTGTTTGCAATACTTCTCCGAAGGTGAGAGACTCCCGGTTCAGGTAACCCTGGTAGGCGGGATGCCCCAGGTCCACGTCAAAATAACCGATACCGGCTTTGTGCGAGTATTGTCCGGTGAGCAGGGAAGCACGGGTGGGAGCACTGATCGAGTTATTGTAAAACTCCCGGAAACGTACGCCTTCTTCAGCCAACCGGTCCAGGTTAGGGGTTTCTATTTCCGAACCATACGAACCGAGGTCTGAATAACCCATATCATCTACCATGACGAGGATGATATTGGGGCGGGGGTCTTGTTTTTTTCACCGGCGGCAAGCAGGGAAGAGGTTCCCGCTACAGCCAGTGTAGCGGAAACCAGTTTGTGGTTAATTGTTCCCATGTTTACTATATTGTTTGAATCTATTTAATAGCTTCTCCAAAGTTCGATTTGTTTGAGGTTAGGGTTCAGGTCAAGTTCCCGCTGAGGGATCGGAAAGCGGATATGGCGTGCTGCCACATTGTTTTTTCCGGCTGCCCGGAGGGCTTTTATATACTCTTCGGAACCCCGGCGGGAAAGATCGAACCAACGCTGGTATTCAAGTGCCAGCTCTTTGCGTCGTTCCTGGAAAAGTGAATCACGGAACTCCTCTACGGAGAGATTGGGTGCTATATCTTGCAGCAGGGGAATACCCGCCCGTTCTCTGATCTTATCGAGGTAGGTATAGGCTGTCTGCTTGTTCCCAAGTTCATTGGAGGCTTCTGCATACATCAGTAAAACGTCTGCGTACCGCAACAACGGCAGGTTTTTGGAAGATTCTGCCTGGTTATAGGGAGTGTCGGGGTCCCAGTATTTATTCCAGTGAATGTCGCTGAGCGTTATCAGCTCTCCGGTGGCCGGGTCGGTCATCTCTTTCACGAAAGTGACATATTTGCGGGTGTCTTGTTCCGAAAAGCTTTCGAACAGTCCGCTTTCGTGGTTGGGAGCGTCGATGTAATCGCCGTTGAATTCAACAGGAGCGGTTGTAAATGCCAGGTGGTTAATGTCGTATCCGATATTCCCTTTATGCTGGGCTGAGAAGATGTGTTCCCTGCCGTTCTTGGTAGCTACATTGTATACATCTTCAAAATTTTCGAAAAGGTCATGCCAGCCTTTACTTATCAGCTCTTCTGCTTTCCGGGCTGCGGTGTTCCACTCTTCCCGGGTTAGGTAGACTTTGATCAGTAACGTGGACGCGGCTCCGGAAGTGGCTCTTCCGGCATCGTTACTATTGTATTCTTCCGGAGCCGGTAGCTCTTCTGCGTCGCTCAGGTCTTCAATGATCTGCCGGTAGATCTCTTCTTCTGTAGCCTGTGAAACATTCAGGGCTTCCTGGCTTAATGAAGTGGTTTCGTGCAGTACCAACGGAACTTCTCCGTGCCAGCGTACCAGGTTAAAGTAATTCCATCCCCGCAGGAATTTAGCCTCATTGATCAGTCGTTGACGCAGGGTCTCTTCAATCTCTTCTTCCGGGATCTCTGCTATACGGTCTATGGCAATATTGGCCCGGTTGATGGCGTCGTAGGTATATTTCCAGGTCCATTCAATAGCTAGGTTGTTAGAAACATGGTTTAATTTGGACATGTCAATGACCTGGGCACTCCGGGTGCGTGGCCCCGCGGTGCAATCATCTGTGGACATTTCATACATCATCAGTTGCCGGTTAAAGAGCACCAGCTCTTCGGTGAACATCCGGTGATAAATGGCGTTGACCGCTGCTACCGCGTCTGCTCCGTTGCGGTAGAACTGATCTGTAGTCATGTAAGAGGAGGGGTTTTCATCCAGTGACACGCAGGAGGTCAGCAGGAGAAGTATCGCTAAAAAGTAATGTGTACTCTTTTTCATGTGATTCTGTTTTATATTAAACATTCTGTACCGCTCTTTTATTAAAAAGTAACCCGGGCTCCGAAACTCACTGATCGTGAAGTGGAATAGATCCCCGAATCATTTCCCGGAGAGACATTGCTGCCACTGGTCACTTCCGGATCAAATCCGCTGTAACGGGTCCAGGCTAGCAGGTTCTGTCCGGTCGCATAGATCCTCAGACCGGCTATTCCGAGCTGTCTGAGACTCTTTTCCGGTATATTCCATCCCAGGGTGAGGGTTTTCATGCGAAGGTAAGAGCCATCTTCTACAAACCGGCTGGAGAAAAAGTTGGAGGGATCCGAAGAGGCCCGGGGTACATCTGTCCGGGTGTTTTCCGGACTCCAGCGGTTGCGTGCTACTCCCGAGGCATTCTGCTGGCCTGTAAAAAGTTCCAGGTTTTGCTGGTTCGTATTGATAATATCGTTTCCGTATGAACCTTGTAGCAGGAAAGAGATATCCAGGCTCTTCCAGCGGATGGTATTGGTTAGGCCGAAAATAAAGTCAGGCTGGGCATTACCGATAAGGGTACGGTCGGCTGCATTGGAAAAGGTGCCGTCTCGATCCAGGTCTTTATAGAGCCGGTCTCCGGCCTGTGGATTGGTTTTACCGGTGAGCGCACCTTTACTCTCTTCTTCTCCTGCCTGGAGTACCCCGTCGGTTACCGAACCGTAAAAACTACCCAGCGGTTTTTCCCACCTGTACAATGTAGTTCCCTGAGATGTAAGAGTCTGATTCTGCATTGATACTTAATACTTTGTTGCGGTTAAAAGATATATTGAAGTCTGTGCTCCAGTTCCACTCTTTCTGCTGTATATTCTCACTGTGGAGGCCTACTTCCAGCCCTTTATTCTCTACCGAACCAAAGTTTTGCAGGGAGGTCGCATGCCCCGAAGTCCACGGTATCTCTACGCTCAATAACAGGTCAGTGGTTTTTTTTGTAATAAAAATCCAGCGTCAGGGAGAGGCGATCCCTGAAAAAGCCTACATCCACGCCTGCGTCAAACTGGTAAGTTGTTTCCCAGCCCAGGTCGTCGTTAGCAATGCGGGCCGGAGTAAATCCGATAACCGGACTGTCACCGATCAGGTAACGTACACTGGTCAGGGTAGAGAGTGATTGATATAACCCAATCTCCTGATTACCTGTTGCTCCGTAGCTCACCCTTACTTTCAGGTCGCTTACTTTCCCGTTCTGCGGAAAGAAAGACTCATCGGATGCTCTCCAGGAGAGGGCAGCCGAAGGAAAATATCCCCATTTGTTATTCTTTCCAAACCGGGAAGAACCGTCGGCACGGAAACTTACAGAAGCAAAATAACGGCCGTCATAGTTATAGTTGATACGTCCCAGGTAGGAGAGGAGTGCCCAGCTTTGTGAAGCAGATCCGGGTGTGGTAATGACGGATCCTGCCTGCAGGCTGTTATAGGTGAGGTCGTCTGAGACAAAGTTCTGTGAACCTGCTGACAACGTTTCGGCTTTATGCTCCTGTTGGGTAAAGCCTCCCAGTATATTCAGGTTGTGTTTCTCTTGTAGGGTGGTAAGATAATTCAGTGTATTTTCATTCAGCCAGCTATAGGCGCTGAGGGTTCCTACACCGGCTTGCCCTCCGGTGGTACTGCCTTCGTACAAAGTGGAGGGAATATAGCTGTTCTCCTTGTTGTAATGAATGTCTGTTCCTAAGGAAACTTTCAGGGTGAGTCCTTTGTAAAGCTGATATTCCCCGAATATATTAGCAAGCAGGTTAAAAGAGATGACCCGGTTGGTCTGGTCGTTCAGTGATGCGACCGGATTTGAAATAATATTTTCAAAGGGGTTCCGGAGGGTATAACTTCCATCTTCCTTGTAGATCGTAGCAGTGGGCGGCATGGTTAACAGTGCATTTATCACTCCTGAAGGAGCTACGTTGCTGTGGGTACGGCTGCCGCTTACAGTACTGCCTACGGTAAAACGGTCGGATACTTTTCCATCCAGGTTCATACGTCCGCTGAACCGGCTGAAGTCGGTTCCGATCAGGATACCTTCCTGTTGGAAATATCCTCCCGAAACAGCATACCTGATCTTATCTGTTCCTCCTGTAACCGATACCTGGTGGTTTTGTACCAGTGCAGTGCGGAAGGCAGCATCCTGCCAGTCGGTTCCTTTACCCAACCGGGCAATCTCTTCCGGCGATAGATACTGATATTCGCCGGCTTCCGGTGTTTTATCGTAGAGGGCTTCGTTACGTAGCTGTGCAAACTCCGCAGCATTCAGCAGGTCAATTTTCTTACGGATCGACTGAAATCCTACACTTCCGTCATATACTACATTGCTTTTTCCCTCTTTTCCCCGTTTAGTGGTAATAATGATGACTCCATTGGCACCTCTCGAACCGTAAATAGCGGTGGCCGAAGCATCTTTGAGGATATCAATGGATTCGATATCCGACGGGTTAATAGTAGAAAGCGGATTGATGGTAGCACCGCTTACCACACCTGCCGATGAAGAAGAGCCTGCCGTAACCGGAAATCCGTCGATAACATACAGCGGTTCGCTGCTGCCCTCAATGGAACTTCCTCCCCGTACCCGGATACTGACCCCTCCTCCCGGTTGTCCGGATGTCTGGGTAACCTGCACTCCGGGTGATACTCCCTGCAATGCTTTATCTACCGAGCTGAGGGGTTGTTGCAAAGCTACCGAAGGGATGGAAGAGATCGCTCCTGAAAGTTCACTCTTTTTCTGGGTACCATACCCGATCACCACGACTTCGGTAAGCCGGTTGAATGACTCCACCAGTTCAATCAGGATATCTCCCGGTTGATATACATCCAGTTCCTGGGTGGCATATCCGATAGCCCGGATATCCAGGGTTACCGGATACTCGCCCTCCAGGGCAAAAGCGAACTGTCCGTCTATATCAGTAATAGTCCCGGTACTGCCGTTCTTCACGGAAACGGTTGCTCCGATTACTGCTTCCCGGGTCTGGAAATCGATCACACGACCTGTGAGACGATTCTCCCGGGCCAGGAGAAGGCCCGGCAGTAGCCACCAGAGAAGGATCCATCCTGTTACAATCTTTTTACGTTTTGTTACCATAACCTTGTTTTGAGTGTTAGTGATTCAAAATTTGACCTGACAAAGGTCGGGAGTCCGGCGGTGGAAGTAAATACGCTTTTCACGGTATTTTTATACCAAATAGTTGTGATTGGAAGGGGTATACCCTTTCTCTACCACAATGATGGTATGAATTTACCCTACAATCGGTATTTCCTTCCCCTGACTCTCCGCCTACCTTTGCAGAGATAATACAAGTAGGAATATGTCAGGAATCAAACGTATATATACAATAAGCAGGGAGAGCCGGCTGACCCGGCTACAGGTAGAGGAGGTGGTCCGGGCTCTTCCTACCTTTGTAGAAGCGGAAATCTTTACCCTGCCTTCCTGGGAAGATCGTCACAAAGAGGTATCACTGCTGGAGAATCCTCCTGCCGATATGTTTACCCGTGAGATGGACCAGGCTTTGCTGGAAGGCCGGGCCGATATTGCCGTACACTCTGCCAAGGATCTTCCGTATCCGCTTCCGCAGGGAATTGAAGTGATCGCTCTTACCCGCGGGCTTACCGGAAGTGACTCCCTGGTAAGCCGCAGCGGACTCACCCTGGAACAACTCCCTGCCGGAGCCTGTGTCGCTACCAGTTCGCCCACCCGCAGGCGTGAACTACTCAAATTACGCCCCGATCTTGTGGTAGCCGGTATCCGGGGTACTATCGAAGAGCGGTTGGCACAAGTAGACGAAGGCAAATACGATGCCCTGATCGTAGCTACGTGTGCCCTGCAACGGCTGGGCCTGGATAACCGTATAACGGAAATTCTACCTTTTGATACTCATCCGCTGCAGGGACATCTTGCTGTGACGGCCCGGGTTGCCCAAAAAGAGTTACAAAAGTTGTTCGCTCCACTCGATATTCTCCGGTATTACGGAGAAGTGAAACTGGTGGGTTTTGGCCCCGGTGATCCGCGGCTACTGACCCGGGCTGCCGAAGAGGCGATCCGTCAGGCTGACATTGTATTTTACGATGATCTTACCAACCAGGAGTATGTAGTAGAACAGGCCCGGGAGGCTGTGTATGTGGGCAAACGGTATGGTATACACCACAAAGAGCAGGGGGATATCAACCGCCTGCTGCTGGATGCCGCCCGTAGTGGAAAAAATGTAGTGCGGCTCAAAGGGGGAGATCCCATGATCTTTGCCCACGGAGGCGAAGAAGTAGATTACCTGGAGAGTAATTTTATCCGGGTATCGGTTATTTCGGGTATCTCTGCCGCCAATGCCCTGGCTGCTCTAACCCGTGTTCCGCTTACCTACCGGGGAGTAGCTTCGTCGGTTGCGTTTGTTTCCGGATATGGAGAAGATATTCAGGTGCCGCAGGCTGATACCCTTGTTTATTATATGGGTACCCGCAATCTGTGTCGCATAACATGCACCTTACTGGAAAAAGGAGTATCCCCGCAGTGTCCGGTACTGTTAGTTTATAATGTATCTGCTCCTGACCAGCAGGAGTTTTATACTACTGTGGGAGAACTGGCTACGGGGGATAGTACCTATCCGACACCCCTTATTATGTTGGCAGGAGAGGTGGCAGCCTTACACCGTCGTCCGCTGCGTGAGCGGCAAAAAGTATTGGTTACCGGTAGTGATGCCCAACGGTACGGTGGGCGGGGAGAGATCGTTCATACTCCCCTGATCCGTATTACGGCTCCGGTTGATGCTCGTCCGTTGGAAGAGGCCATCCATAAACTTCCCGGCTATCATTACCTGCTTTTTACAAGCCGGTATGCCGTTGATTATTTCTTTAAAGCTTTGGGTAGGGCGGGGTATGACAGCCGCAGGCTGGCAGGAGTTACAGTGGTGAGTATCGGGGATACTACTACTGCCGCACTGAGAGGTGCCGGTATTACTCCCGATCACCAGCCTGTTCAGGACGATTCTTACGGCGTTGCTTCTCTTTTCAGGGAACTGGCAGCCGGGAAAGGGAACCGGGTACTTATTCCCCGTTCCGATCTGGGATTACCGGTTATTCCGGAACGACTCAAAGAGCTCGGTTATGAGGTCGATACTGTGATCGCTTATTGTAACCGGCTTCCGGCTGATGCTATTAAAGTCGACCTACATACTATTTCGGCTATTGTGCTTACCTCTCCCTCCTGTGTAGAGCGTTTTAAGGAGCTGTACCGGGAGTTCCCTCCCGGTAAGGAGTATATTCTCCGGGGGCCTATTACCCGTGAGGCGTTTGAACGGATAGCGGGCGACGGACATTTTATTTCAACTGTGCAGGCCCATCCATAAAAAAGTAAAAACCCCCATAGCATACTAAAGAAGATAATAAACTCATGAAAAGATTCAGACCCTACCGGGTGAACCAGGAGACCAGAGACCGTTATGTCGATATACATCTGCCTGTGCAGGCACTTATTTATCCCTACTTTGTGGTAGAGGGAAGCAGTGTCAAAGAGGAGATCGGCAGTATGCCTGGCGTATTTCGTTACTCCATCGACCTGCTTATAGAAGATATAGGAGAAGCTCTCTCTCTGGGGATTGATAAAATATTACTGTTCGGTGTGATAGATAACGCTGTAAAAGATAGTAGCGGCAGTGCGGGGTATGCCCCCGATTCACTGATTGTACGGGCAGTACGGGCAGTCAAATCAGTTTTTCCATAGGTGACTGTTATAACTGATGTATGCCTGTGCGAGTATACCGATCACGGTCATTGTGGCCTGCTTGATATTCATCATAATGTAGAGAACGATACTACACTGCCTCTGCTGGCTGAAATGGCTTTTCGTCATGCAGAGGCGGGAGCCGACTTTGTAGCTCCCTCTTCTATGATGGACGGGCAGGTAGAAGCCATTAAACAACGGCTCGCCGCAGCCGGTCTCTCTACCCCCGTACTGGCCTATTCTGCCAAGTATGCCTCTGCTTTTACGGTCCTTTTCGGGATGCTATCCAATCTGCACCCGGATTCGGAGACCGCAAAAGTTACCAGATGGATTTCCGTACCTCCGGACAGGGGCTGGAAGAGATAGAAGCTGATATAGCCGAAGGGGCAGAATGGGTGATGGTAAAACCCGCTATGGCTTACCTCGATATAATTGCCCGGGCCCGTACCCGTTTTACCGGAATTCCTCTGGTGGCCTATCAGGTATCCGGTGAGTACTCCATGTTGAAAGCGGCGGCAAAGGCGGGTTACCTGAATGAGGAGCGTATCTTTTACGAAAGTCTGATTGCTATCCGTCGGGCTGGTGCCGATTACGTTATTACTTATTATGCCAAAGAGTACGCAAAATTATGGAAAGAATAAAAGCTGAAGAGGCTTGGCAGGAAGCCCTGCATTATATACCCGGTGGAGTAAACAGCCCGGTACGATCGCTCGGAGCGGCAGGAGAGACTCCGCTTTTTATCCAAAAAGCCTCCGGGGTTGAGCTTACCGATACTGATGGTAACCGTTTTATTGATTTCTGCCTCTCCTGGGGAGTTTTTATTGCCGGACACGCCCACCCACAGGTGACCGCGGCAGCCATCCGTGCCGTAGAATCCAGAAGTAGCTACGGGATACCTCTCCCGGGGAGACCCACCTGGCTAAACAGGTAAACCGTTTTTTCCCCTCTATGGAGCAGGTGCGGTTTGTCAACTCGAGTACCGAAGCGGTGATGAGTGCCGTGCGGCTGGCCCGTGGGGCTACCGGACGCAGCCTGCTGGTAAAATTTGATGGCTGTTACCACGGACATGCCGACCATCTGCTGGTGAGTGCCGGCTCAGGGGTAGCTGCTGTGCGCAATTCCTCCTCGGCGGGTGTACCTGAAGAGTTCCTGAACTATACCGTCAGTTTGCCTTATAACGACCGTCAGGTTGTGGAAAAGTTTTTCAGCCGGCGCGGAAACGAGGTGGCTGCCGTGATCCTCGAACCCGTTGCCTGCAACATGGGAGTGGTTCTTCCTGCAGAAGGCTATCTCGCTTTCCTCCGGGAGATAACCAGTGCCTATGGAGCTTTGCTTATTTTCGACGAAGTCATTACCGGTTTCCGTCTCTCCGCGGGCGGAGCCCAGGCACTCTGTAACATCCGCCCCGACCTTACCACAGTCGGTAAAATCGTAGGCGGAGGATTTCCGGCTGCTGCTTTCGGCGGACGCAAGGAGATCATGCGGCACCTCGCTCCCATAGGAGATGTATACCAGGCGGGTACCCTAAGTGGTAATCCCGTGGCCATGGCTGCCGGTGCTGCTACACTGGATATTCTTTCCCGGGAGAACTTTTATGAGGATCTTCATCAGAAGAGCCGGTGGTTTATCGGAGAACTGCAACAGATTGTAGCTGGAAAAGGGGTAACTCTCAATACTACAGGCTCTGTGTTCACCCTCTTCTTTACTCCGGGCCCGGTAACTGATTTTGCCTCTGCCCGTCGCAGTGACCCGGAAGAGTTTGCCCGCTTCTTCCGTTATCTTTTCAGTCACGGTATCTATTTTTCTCCTTCACAAATGGAAGGAAACTTTATCTCCCTGGCCCATACGCGGGAACAACTGGAAAAGACACTTCAAACGATCAAGAACTATTTTAATACAAAAGGATAAATGAGCACTGAAAGAGAAGAAAACCTGAAAAGACTGGCCGATCAGTTGAATGAAGAGTGGAGTAACCACTCTCCGGAAAAAATAATAAGTTACTTTCTGGAACACTTTGCCGGGCGCATTGCCCTGGCATCCAGCCTGGGGCAGGAGGATCAGGTCCTTACCGATATGATCGCAAAGATTGATCCACAGACGCCTGTCTTTACCCTGGATACCGGCCGGCTCTTTCCTGAGTCCTACCGGTTGATCGACCGTACCAACCGTAAATACGGTATCTCTGTAAAGGTCTATTTTCCCGAAGCTTCCCAGGTAGAAGAGTTGGTACATAAGAGCGGTGTAAACTGTTTTTATGACACTATTGAACTGCGCAGAGAGTGTTGCCGGGTACGTAAGATCGAACCCCTGAAACGGGCCTTTCAGGGACTGGATATCTGGATATGCGGGCTTCGACGCGACCAGTCCGTTACGCGTCAGGAGGTGCGGGTGGTAGAGTGGGATGCCAAATTCGGTCTTATTAAACTCAACCCTCTGCTCTACTGGAGCGAAGAAGAACTTCAGGAGTATATCAAAACCCACCGGATACCTTATAATCCCCTGCACGATAAAGGTTTTCCCAGTATAGGGTGCCAACCCTGTACCCGTGCCATAGCACCCGGCGAGGATATTCGTGCCGGACGCTGGTGGTGGGAAAATCCGGAACATAAAGAGTGCGGTTTACACCGCTAACAGGGAGTACCCCGATAAACAAATAAACGTATGATAAACAGAGGTGATAACAGAACTTTTATCCTGGCAGACAGCCAGGAGATTACCCGGAGGGGAATAGCAAGCCTGCTCAGGGAGAGCGGATTGCCCGTAGGAACCATCCGGGAGGTTACCAGCGAGGCAGAACTGGCGGGAGCCCTGAAAGAGCATCCCACTGCTGTAGTGGTAGTAGATATGGAGTTCGGTGGAGAGGTGGACGAGCGGGTACTTCACCAGTGGCATGCCCGGCATCCGCAGGCACACTGGCTCCTTTTCGAAGATCACTTCTGTGACGAACTTCTTCACCAGTTTTGCTCCGATCCCTCTTTCAGCTTTGTACTCAAACGATGTGAACTCAATGAGATCAGTGCTGCTTTGAAGTATACCTGCAAAGGAGAAAGCTTTATCTGTAATCCTATTACCTGGATGTTGCTGCATTACCGCAGGGAACCTCGTGAAACGAAGGAGGCCCTTACAGCTACTGAAAAAGAGATTTTGCGCCTTATTGCCCTGGGGCGTTCGGCTAAAGAGATTGCCTGCGAGCGTAATTCAAGTGTCAATACAGTGATCACTCATAAGAAGAATATTTTTCGTAAGCTTGAAGTGAACAGTGTATATGAGGCTACCAAGTATGCACTACGGGCGGGGTTGATTGATACGGTGGAATATTATATTTAAAAGAGTGTGGGGAAGTTTTTCAATATAGAAAATAAGTTCCTCCGTCTGATTCACAATAGGTCCGGAGAAGTTCCCGGATCATTTGTACAGCCTCTTCCAACCCCTCTTTTCCGTTATATCCGTTGATAAGGACCAGGATATGGGTAGTTCCTGCGTCCATTTTGGTGCGTTCATGATCGCTAGTAGGGGTACCGATACCACCTATACTATCCCTGTAAACGGGTAATCCTTCGATATTCAGCACACCGCGGCCTATTCCTTCAAAAGGTTCGTCGGCTTTTCCTATTCCCAGTACCAGGGAGGTTCCTGCTATTTTATCCGCATCAAAGCCACCGATCGAATAGCCGGTACGAAGAGAAACAAGGTTAATCAGATCTACCAGCGTATCGATCTGATAGAGGGGAATACCCCGGAGTATGCGTCTGCGCAGGGCTTCGGCAGAGGGACGGTAGCGGCCCGGGTCTTTGCCGCACTTTTTATAAGCCAGGCGCGTAGCCGCAATAACCGGTTGATCTTTGATCAAAGAGAGATCAGATCGCGCTTGTAATTCCTGGCAGAAAGTGTGGATCTCTTCCCACAGTTCTGCACTATAAGCTGAGTTTTTTACGGTTGCATAGAGAGCTGCTCCTGCAAATAGGGGGCAGGCTGTTTTTATTTCGTCAGAAACCTGGATCGTAAACATACTTCTCTTTTTCAGGAATGGTTACTGGTTATATAGCATAATCCCGGAAAGCATACGGCCCGATTTTATTCCCAGTTTACGTGCCGAGAAAAAAGTATCGAAGTTGGTGTAGGTACAGAGCCGGGCTACTTCGATATTTTCCTGAAGAAGGCCTGCTTCCGTAAGTAAAAGTTCATTGGCTTTCCAGAGGTCGATGTGATATTTTTGTGTCTCTTTATTCAGAAAAGCGATGGAGTGCATGGGGAACCGTGCTTCCTGAAACTCTTCGTATACTTCCCGGCCCACTTCGTAGGCCTCTTTGGAAATAGAAGGACCGATACAAGCAACTATATCCTTCATCGTACTTCCATACTTTTCATGCATGATCCGCAGGGTGGACAGGACTGTTTTTCCTACCGTACCCCGCCAGCCGGCATGTACAGCTCCTATAACTTTACGTACTTTATCATAAAGTAAGATGGGAACACAATCGGCTGTAGAGACACAGATGCAGATCCCCGGATGAACGGTTACTACAGCATCTTTCCCCTGTAAATAAACTGTTTGTTCTTTCGGTGAAAGGCTGAGAAAGAGAGCATCAATGATGGCTACCTCCCTGCCGTGTGTCTGAAAAGGGATGATCAGTTGTTGAGGATACCGGGGCAGGTTCTCTAAAAGTGACTGCTGGTTTGCATGGATATGATCAGCACTATCTCCTGAATGGGGATAGCAGTTAAAAGAGGAGTAATTTCCTGTACTGCATCCGCCGGGGCGGGTAGTCACAAAATGACAAAGTTCCGGATACGAACCCAGCAGTTCGTATTCCAGTAACCTGTTATCGTTGGCCGAAGTGATCATTCTTCTTCCCAGTCTTCTTCTTCGTATTCGTAGTCAAAGTCATCCTCATCCTCTTCGGTATCTGCTTCGTAGGTAAAGTCACCATCTTCGCCCATCTCTTTCAGTTCGTCCTGAAGTTTGGTTATGCCTTTGGGACGGTGGATAATGGCAGAGGGCTCGATCCGGTTACTCTCTTTGTTCAGTTCTTCCCAGAGAATATCTTTCAGTTCGGTAATACCCATTCCGGTAACCGAAGAGATAAAGATGAAGGGAATATTTTCCGGAAGCAGGGGAGTCATCTGTTCGATCAGTTCCTCGTCCAGCATATCACTTTTGGTGATAGCCAGTACCCGTTGCTTATCCAGCATTTCGGGATTGAAGGTAGCCAGTTCATTCAGAAGGATTTCGTACTCTTTTTTGATATCGTCGCTATCGGCCGGTACCATAAAGAGAAGCAGGGAGTTGCGTTCAATGTGCCGCAGAAAGCGGAGTCCCAGTCCTTTTCCTTCGCTTGCTCCTTCAATAATGCCCGGGATATCTGCCATGACAAACGATTTTCCTCCGCGATAAGAGACAATTCCCAGATTCGGCTCCAGTGTAGTAAAAGGATAGTTGGCTATTTTGGGACGGGCAGCCGATACTACGGATAGCAGCGTTGATTTTCCTGCATTGGGAAAGCCTACCAGTCCCACATCGGCCAATAGCTTTAATTCCATAATAACCGTGAGTTCCTGCATCGGTTCGCCCGGTTGGGCAAAGCGTGGAGCCTGTCGGGTAGCCGTTTTAAAATGGGTATTACCCAGGCCACCGCGTCCCCCTTTGAGCAGCATAACCTCCTGCCCGTGATCGGTCACATCGCAGATATACTCTCCGGTCTCCGCATTAAATACAACCGTACCACAGGGTACTTCGATCACTTTGTCGGCTCCGTCTTTCCCAAAGCTTCGGCTTTTGCCTCCCGATTCTCCATGACCGGCAAAGACATGCCGTTCATACTTCAGGTGGAGCAGCGTCCAGTAGTTCCGGTTACCACGCAGGATCACATGGCCTCCCCGGCCTCCGTCTCCTCCGTCGGGCCCTCCGTTCGGTACATATTTTTCCCGGCGCATGTGGGTAGACCCTCTTCCGCCCTTTCCCGAGCGGCAGTATATTTTTACGTAATCAACGAAATTCGATTCAGCCATGTTATTATAAATAGGTAATTAATGCAATTTGTTCAATGTAAAACAGGAAGCCTTTTATTTTACCTTTTCAATTGCTTCCGTAATTTTATCGAAGATCTCTTCCATAGAACCTACGCCGTTGATGTGGTAATATTTTTCTTCGTTCCTGTAGAAATCTTTCAGCGGAGCAGTCTGGGTTTGATACACGACCAGTCTCTTTTTGATCGTCTCTTCGTTATCATCCGCACGCCCTGTTTGTTGTCCGCGTTTGATCAGGCGATCCATTAGTTCCTCTTCCGGTACATCCAGGTCGATCATCACCGATACATCTTGTCCGTGCTTGTTCAGCATTACTTTTAGCGCTTCTGCCTGTGCGATAGTACGGGGAAATCCATCGAATATTACTCCTTTGCTATCTTTGAAATTATCCAGTACACTGGCCAGGATATCGATCATCAATGCATCCGGAATAAGTTGTCCCTGTGAAATATATTCTTCTGCTGATTTACCCAGTTCAGTACCGTTCTTTATCTCTGCACGAAGTACCTCTCCTGTGGAAATATGGTTTAATCCGAATTTTTCCACAATACGTTCACTCTGAGTTCCCTTTCCTGATCCGGGAGCTCCGAAAATTACAATATTAAGCATAATGTCTGTAGTTGGATTTTATTTTAGTTCTCTTATTCGTTTTCGTTTATTACGGTATAGATGTTGGAGTAATTACGCCCGAACCCGTCGTAATCAAGTCCGTAACCGACAATAAAGTCGTTGGGGATACGCATCGCTACATATTTGATGTCCAGGTCTATCCGGAGTTTTTCCGGTTTTACCAGCAGCGTGGCAATATGGATCTCTTTCGGGTTCCGTGTACCCAGTGTCTCCAGCAGGCGTTCCATGGTCAGTCCGGTATCCACAATATCCTCCACAATGACTACGGTGCGGCCGGAGATATCTTCTGAAAGTCCCATCATCTCTTTTACCTTTCCGGTAGTGGTAACTCCCTGGTAAGAAGCCAGTTTTACAAAAGTAACTTCACAGGGAATGGTAATGTTACGCATCAGGTCGGCCGTAAACATGAACGAACCATTTAATACACTCAAAAAAAGTGGGTTTTTTCCGGCAAGGTCCCGGTTTATTCCGTTGGCAACCCGTTTTACTTCACGCTGGATCTGTTCCTCGGTAATGGATATAGTAAATTCTTTATCCTTGATTTTTATTCTGTTCATTACGGCATTCTAAAATTGGTGAGGCAAAAATACTATTTTATCAGAAAAAGATGCAATAACAGTGGTCTTTTTACGCTTTTCATATGTTAACTATTTGTTGGAGGAAAAGTAAAACCGGTAAATCGGCAGATACTTTTCAGGGAAATATTTGACTATTCTCCCGGCATTCCGTACTTTTGTCTTACTAAATTTAAACCGATAAATATGAAGATACTGCCTTGTATATATATAAAGCAACTAGATGTCTGGACCATTGAGAAGGAGTCTATTGCTTCTATTGACCTGATGGAGAGAGCTTCGAAAGCCGTAATGAACGAAATTGTTGCCCGATGGGGAGTAAATACTCCGATACGGATCTTTGCGGGACCGGGTAATAATGGTGGAGATGCACTGGCTGTAGCCCGGATGCTGGGTGAAAAAGAGTACGATGTAGAAGTATTCCTGTTCAATACCAAAGAGAACCTTTCGCCCGATTGCGCCCTTAATAAAGAGCGGCTTTTAGCCATCGAAAAGGTAAAATTCACAGAGATCGTTAATAAATTTAATCCGCCTGCTCTTACGGAGGATATGGTGGTCATCGACGGGCTTTTCGGCTCAGGCCTCAGTAAACCCCTTAGTGGTGGATTTGCCGCGGTAGTGAAATTTATCAATGCCTCTGCTGCAACGGTGGTCTCCATTGATATGCCTTCGGGACTGATGGGAGAGGAGAATACTTATAATATCCGGGCCCATATTATCCGGGCCGATCTTACACTCAGCTTTCAGCTTCCCAAACTCTCTTTCCTGTTTCCGGAAAATGAAGAGCTGGTAGGCGAAGTGAAATTATTAGATATTGGCCTGAGTAAAGAGGGACTGGAAAAGATAGATACCGATTATTATCTGACAAAAGAGACAGAGATCCGGGAGAGGATCAAACCCCGTGATCGTTTCTCTCATAAGGGAACCTTTGGGCACGCCCTGATTATTGCCGGTTCTTACGGGATGGCGGGTGCTTCTGTATTAGCTGCCCGTGCATGCCTGCGTTCGGGGGCTGGTTTGGTAACCCTGCATGTACCGGGCCGTAACAATGTAATTGTACAAACCTCCATTCCCGAGGTCATTGTACAACACGATATCCATGAAAATTATTTTGCTGTTCCCGTAGATACGGATGATTTCCAGGTTGTAGGGATAGGTCCCGGTTTAGGAAGATCCGAAGAGACTGAAACGGCCGTACTGGAGCAGGTCCGCTCCTGCCAGGTACCGATGGTTATTGATGCGGATGCGCTGAATATTCTTTCTGAAAACAAGAAACACCTTCATTATATACCGGAAGGTTCCATTCTTACTCCGCATCCGAAAGAGTTTGACCGTTTAGCCGGCAAATCCCGGGATTCCTACGAACGGCTGATGAAAGCCTGTGACCTGGCGGCTGCCCTTAAATGTTATATTGTACTCAAAGGAGCTTATACAGCTGTGGTTACTCCCGATAAAAAGTGCTATTTCAACCCTACCGGCAATCCCGGTATGTCTACCGGCGGAAGCGGCGATGTACTGACCGGCGTTATCACCGCTTTACTGGCCCAGGGATATAACCCGGAGGAGGCTGCCCGAATTGGAATCTATGTGCACGGCCTGGCAGGTGATCTGGCTGCCCGTGAGCTCTCTATGCCGGGTATGATAGCGGGCGATATTGTGGAATTCCTGCCCAAAGCGTGGTTAAAATTAACCTAAGTAGATGAATATATCTTTCGGGCCGGAAAAGATTCTAAATAAATTTCCTATTTTTGTCAGGTAAAGATTTAGAAAGATATGAAAAGATCGATAGTTTTATTAGGCCTTTTCTCTGCCATGGCCCTTGCTGCACAGACAGATGTGGTCAAGTATGGTGTAGGTACCCAGGGAAAAGATTATGGAGTAACATACGCCCTGCCTAAAACTGTAATAAATATTGAAGTAGAGGCAGATAGGGTAACGTATACCCCCGGAGAGTTTGTGCGCTATGCCGACCGTTACCTGCGTCTCTCGGGTATTTCGGGAGAGGCTGAAGAGTACTGGGAAATAAAGAATATCCGTGTAACTTCCGTAGGGGTACCCGATCCGGAGAATGCCTATTTCGTAAAGATGAAAGATAAGACCCTGGCTCCTCTGGTAGAATTGACCCGGGAAGGTATTATCTCTTCCATCAACTATCCTTTAGAGTCTTCCCGGACAACAGATCCGGAGAAAAAGGAAGAACCTGCCAAAAGACGGGTTAACCCCCGGGACTTTATGACCGAGGAGATCCTGATGGCCGGTTCTACAGCCAAAATGGCTGAACTGGTGGCTAAAGAGATATACAACATCCGTGAAAGTAAGAACAGCCTGGTTCGCGGTCAGGCAGATAATATGCCGCAGGATGGCCAATCGCTCAAGTTGATGCTGGATAATCTTGAAGAGCAGGAGACCGCCTTGACGGAGATGTTCTCGGGAGTCACTTCCCATGAATCCCGTATCTTTAATATACAGGTGAATCCCGGGCAAGGTGTAGAAAAACAGGTGCTGTTCCGTTTCTCCCGCAGGTTGGGGGTAGTAGGAAGTAACAACCTGGCCGGTGAGCCCATCTATTTGGATCTGACAGATCTGAGGACCGTGAATGTGGCCGACGACGGCAAAGGTAAAAAGAAGCTGGAAGGCATTGCCTACAACGTTCCGGGTAAAGCCCGTGTTACGGTGTACGATTCCAAAAAGAAATATGCGGAAGAAGAATTACCTGTTACCCAGTTCGGAGTGGTAGAGTATCTGGCACCCTCTATGTTTGAAAAGAAATCGGTCGTTCAGGTAAAGTTTGATACCTCTACCGGAGGGTTGATCAAAGTAGACCGTCAGTAAATACTCCTGTTAAAAGATTTTCAGGGCGTATATCTGAGTCTTGTATAGGGGAAGAGTGATACGATAATTACTTCTTTATGTAACCCGTTTATTTTATAAGAGCTTCCATACTATAAAGGTGTTTACTATTGACCAGACACCTTCATAGTATGGAAGCTCTGTTTTAATAAGCCGCATCCGGGGTAGTAACCCGGATCAGTTTTTTATTCACAAATTCATAAATACCATCGGTAGATTGTTCTCTTCCGTAACCTAACAATTTGGTTCCGCCAAAAGGTAATTCCGGGGCAATACCTGTTACGTGATTAATGTATACCATATCGGTATCGATCTTACGGGCCACCTCTACCGCATGATCGGTATTTTTACCAAATACACTTCCTCCCAGTCCGAATTCCGAATCATTAGCCAGTCTGATGGCCTCTTCTTCATCTTTTACTTTAAAGATACAGAGTACAGGTCTGAAAAGCTCCTGGCTGTAAGCTACCATGCCCGGTTTAATATCCGTAAGAATAGTCGGTTCCATAAAACAACCTTCCCGGTTCAATTTCTTTCCACCATATACCAGGGTGGCTCCCTGTTTTACAGTATCTTCTACCTGTTTCAGTACAGATTCCAGCGCTTTTTCAGAAGAGAGCGGAGCCAGTTGTGTCTGCGCATCCATCGGATCTCCTACCTTTATAGACTGGTAGATCGCTTTTGCCTTTTCAATAAACTCATCTGCGACAGATTCCGGTACAATGATCCGTTTGGGCGAGATGCATACCTGCCCGGCATTTACCAGGCGTCCCATAGCAGCGTTTTGTACTGCTATATCTAAGTCGGCATCTTCCAGTACAATAAATGGATCGCTTCCTCCCAGTTCAAGAAGTGACTTCTTGACATACTGTCCGGCCATCCCTGCGAAACTTGAACCAGCCTTTTCACTTCCGGTAAGGGTAGCTCCTTTCACACGGGGATCCGCTACCAGCCGGCTGGCTTTTTCGCCGGAAATAAACAGGTTGGTATACAAACCCTCAGGTGCTCCTGCCTGTCGGAAGATCTCTTCCATTTTAGCTGCACACTGGGGTGCATTTGAGGCATGTTTCAATACGATGGTGTTTCCTGCCATAATGTTGGGAGCCGCAGATCGGGTGATCTGATAGAAAGGAAAGTTCCAGGGCTGTACGCTCAGCAATACCCCGATAGGTTCATAGCTTACAAAAGCTTTTCCCTGCGGAGTATCCAAAGGATGATCGGCCAATAGCTGAGCGCCTTTCTCTGCATAATACCGGAAAATGCCTACACAGATCTCCACTTCGGCAATTCCCTCTTTCAGAAGCTTTCCCATTTCAATGGTACATAACCGGGCCAGTTCCTCTTTTTGCTGATCCATGAGAGAGGCCACCTTGTTTAACAAAGCAGCTCTTTCCTGCAGAGAGACTGTTTTCCACTCTCCGAAGGTTTGGGTGGCTTTATCCAGTATCTGGTCAATTTGCTGATCGTTCATCTCGTCAAATTCTTTTTCTACCTTGTTGGTTGCCGGGTTCACACTCTTTATAGAAGAGCGTTTAGTTATTACTTGTTCCATACATTCAATATATTAGTTACTATTTATAGTTGAAAAACAGCAACAAATCTACCCGGGGCTTAGTTTCATTCTTAGTAGGGGTATAGAATTATTTTATGTTTATTATACATTGCTTTCATCTTATAAAAGTAAGGGGAAGTGGATAAATTTCCGGTAGAACTGTTCCCTGTTTTCTCTCTGGAAATTGAGTGTGACCAGTCGTTCATTCGTATGTAATATATAGGTGATAGACTAAGAAATGTGTCTCCCCTTACAGAATGGTGACAATCAATATATAC
>JAJQBG010000294.1 GCA_021203405.1 Bacteroides sp. | reverse complement strand
CCACTCCCGTTCCCCCTATTAGGTATTCAGTAGGAGATAATTCTATAATAACAGCTCCAGATGCAGGCCATTCACTACCGTCTTTCGCCTGCGGAGCCCATCCCAGGGTATAATCGTGCCGGCAGATAAAACGGAAACCGTTCTTCTCCAGGACCCGCTCAGTCTCCCCCTCTTCAAAAAGCAGTCCATTGGTTAATCCCTTACCCTGCTTTTCCACCAATAAAGAAAGGAGTTGTCGCAGTAAGGTATAACTTTGTGTAAGCGGATTGTTCTCCGGATCGTACGAATCCTCTATGTAGAAAGGGCTGAAGCCCATAGCATCGTGTTCACCAAAAGCATAGAATACCCGGGCAGCATTTGCATCTTCCAGTTTTATTTCAGGAATAAAGAGCGGATTTCCGCTGATATGATATTGAGCTGCCCATCCGGCAAATCCCGGATCATAAATATCAGGCGCTATAAAGTCAATGGCAGGAGCCGCTGCCCGCCAGACATCGATCAGATGCGCCAACGGTCCGGCCGACGGATAGGCTCCCGGTCTCCTTCCCCGGCTGTTCAGGGCCGCATTCAGGTACATCGGCAGATCATACATCTCTTTACCGGCAGCCGCAAGTTGCTGGATAAAAACTCCGTAACTCCAGGCCATAAATATCTCGTCAGTCTCCGGACCCTCTCCAAACAGATCGGTCCAGGTTCCTTGTGTTTTACTTCCGTTAGCATCCCATCGCTGTTTAAACACAGGATGCAGAGAATTTTTATTTTTCTTCAGATAGTCGGTAAGTTGTATAGGCACCGTTGCCCGGAAATGTTTATTGGCCTCTTTACTGTGATCCCTGGCATCTTCCAACATACCGATCTCATTTTCTACCTGAACCATGATGACGGTATTATCCTCTTTATCAGTCTCTGCAAGATGTTTCATAAACTGAGAAAAAGCACGCATGTCAGCTTTCAGTACCTGATCAGAAAAAGCACTCATTATTTCCAGCGGTTTACCTTCCCGGGTATAGGCACGGGGAAACCGTTTACTATCTTCTTTAGCCCACAGGGGAGCATAACAGGACATACTGTTCTTCCATACTCCAAACCACAGGAAAACTAGTTTCAGATCATTTTGGCGAGCTAAACGGACAGCTCCGTCTATAAGAGTAAAATCAAATTCACCTTCCCGGGGTTCTATCAGTTCCCAGTAAGCCGGAATCAATACAGTATTAAGTCCCATCCTACGAAGTTTGGGAAAATCTTTTTCAAGCCGGTCGAGTGAAGCAGCGGTAGAATTCCCCGATTCACCCCCCAATATCAGGAAAGGCTCACCCTGAACAATGAGTTGGGTAGCAGTTCCCTGTTTGACTAAATGCGGGATCTCATCCGCATAAACCAGTAAAAAAGAGAAAAAAAAAGAAAAGAAAGGTAGTTAAAGTTCGCATGTTATTCCTTTGTTTTATGTTAAAGAAAGCAGGCAGGTAGTACTCAGGTACTATCTGCTGCTGTGTAGTTACATGATACTTCTATTAATATTGAAGTTCTCCGGTAAAGTCCTCACTTACATCCTTGCCGGCAAGTCCGTCAGCAAAGCCTTTGTAAGCATGTTTGCGTTCATAATTCTTATCCCACAAATTAGGAGCATCATCCGGAAGCCAATATTCATGTTCTTTGGCATTATCGGATATTCCCCATACGGTAATACCGTAACGCTGCGCCTCAGGAATATACTGGTTATACATATCCGCTATATACTGGTACATCTCAGCCTGTTCTGCCAGTTGTTCAGTAGTAGGCGACGCAGTTCCCACCTGTACATCCAGTTCGGAAACCTTGATCAGCTTACCGGTAGCAGCCAGTTTCTGGAACATCTGGGCAATATTCTCTTTACTGGTATCTATAGAGATATGCATCTGGGTACCGATACCATCTACCTGTGCACCCTGGCTTTCAATATACTGTACATATTGGATCAACCCCTCACATTTGTTCAGGTTATATTCCAGGTTATAATCATTGATAAAGAGGATATCATCCGGATTACCATACTGACGGGCCAAATTAAAGGCTGTTACGGCATAATCTTTGCCGAGGTAATCCTGCCAGTAGAATTCATCGGAAGCGACCTCTTTTCCAACTCCTGTTTTCAGTTCATACGGCCTACCGTCGTCCATTGGCTCGTTCACCACGTCCCACGCTTTTACATCATCTCTGAAATGAGTTACCATATCATATATCCACTCCTGCAATGCTTCACCAATGATCTCGGCTTTTTCCTCATCCGTTTTTAATACCATGATCGGTTCATACGCTTCTTCTTCCTCTATTTCATATACAAATACATTATCAATATAATAAGTATTCACCATGGCACCTAAATCAAAGTTGAAACCATCTTCTTCACCTTCTGCTGTTATATCCCATATAATCTGTTGCCAGCTTGAGGATGTATTTTGATCTCCCTGATAATGGATCGCTCCTTCAGAACTCACATTGGTCGTAGAACACCTTACAGAGCCCGCTCCTTCCGAACGGATCATAAAAGATATGCGGTAATCTTTACCAGCCTCCCAGGCACTTTTAAAATTCGTATGAATCTGAGTTCTCCACTGCTCAGCTGGATAAGATGTTTCATTAACCACTTTCATGGCTCCATTTCCCTCATAAGCATACTCTCCTGTAACATGTTCGGGGCCTGAACCATTATAAGCAGACCATCCGGATATTCCATTTTCAAAAGTACCGTTTGATATCAGATTTTCCGGCAATTCATCCAGGTCAATCACAAAGACATAATCAATAAAATAAGTAACATCCGGATATGTTCCCAGATCAAGTCTGAACTGTGTAGTACCTGTAATAGCTGCTACAAACTCCAATTCACTATTATTTCCATCGTACTTTATCTGTTTCCAGCTACTTCCTGTCGAAATAGTGTTATTTGATCCATCGGAGGCATTATTAGGTGGATAAGCATTTCCAAAAGGCTGTATTATATCTTCACCCTCTTCAAAGGAGAGACGCACCGCACCTGCTACATCAGATTTAATACAAAAGGTGATCTGATAACGATGTCCTTCTATTATAGAAAATTCCGGACTTTGTACCTGTAAACTCCATACTTGTGTTGCCGCATCAGAAGATGTTGCTTTTAAAGAGTGAGTACCGTCCAAAGCGGTCTCAGTAGTAACTGCTGCCGTTCCAGATCCCCAGGCTCCCCAACCAGTCATTCCATCTTCAAAACTTCCATTAGGTAATATATTCTTTCCATCAGGAGCAGGAATTCTGATCTCTTCAATTAAAGAATTCAGATAATAAGCATTCTGATTAGAATGCCACACTAAAGTATGTCCATACACCGTTAAGCCGGCTGTTTTCAGTTTTGCAATGAAATTATCTACTGAAGCAAAGTTGATCTCTCCCTGGTTATTTACCAGTGCTCCATGCTTCATCTCATACCCCAGGGCAATTTCATCAAAGTTCTCATTTACCAAAGTACGGTACGTATCATCATTCATATAAAGATCCAATGAGATACCCACCCCTAATGTATAAGTAGCATACGCATTCAGTACATCATACCGTTCAATCTTTTCTTTTAACTGAAGAGGAATTTCCGATTCATCAATATCTCCCCAGGAAGAATCCCGGTACCAATCCATTTTATCATCGTAGCAGGAATAGAAGAACATAGCTGCTATTGCTACAACCGGTAATATATTTATATATTTCATATTTGTATACATTTAAAGTTATTCTTCATCATCCTCATCATCCGGGAAATCACTATAAGAAGGAGTTTCCAGAGATACTACACGCCAGTTATCCGAGTAAATATCAATAGATACGTCAGATGCATCAAACTCGACTTCACTATCGGCTGAATTACCCGTTACATTTGCCAAGGTGAAATTAGAATTTTCAAAATAGATTCCAAACTGCTCATAAGTAGCACTTTCCCGTGTTTCGAGTACATCTTCGAAAGTGAACTCTCCCTCCGGATCTGAGAATGCGTAGAAATAACTGAAAGGAATAGTAACTGTTTGC
Source organism: Bacteroides sp. (assembly GCA_021203405.1). Lineage (GTDB taxonomy): Bacteria > Bacteroidota > Bacteroidia > Bacteroidales > Bacteroidaceae > Bacteroides. The sequence continues at coordinate 1,065 of JAJQBG010000294.1, read as the reverse complement.
CAACTTTCAGTTTGGAAGGGAACAATTTCTCCATCCACTAACCAGGGAATATAATTATAAGTAGCTCCACTCCATTCACCCCCATTAAAACTATTGATCAGACATATTTTCAGGTATCCACTGGTCCATGCTTCCGGAACATAAATATCGAACTGGAAAGCAACCTGACTTACCGGAGTACTCGCAGGAATATAAGGAGTTAACTGTCCACGCCAATCATCTACACCATTACCGGCTGTCCAGACTTCAGATATACGGACTTTTGTTTTTTCTGCGGGTTTTAATCTATCAGGTAAATGATTCATATAGCTTCCTTGAGAAGTATTTCCTATACCTATAATTGCAGATTCTAAATCCTCCGGAGTTAACATGCTCTTATTTTCACCCCATGATCCCTGTTCACCCATACCATCAAAATCAAGAATCACTCCTTTTTTGAAGTTAAAGTAAGCAGGAGAATATCCTCCACCATTAGCACCAATGGCAAAGAGAGAACCACCCTCTTCAGATACTCCGGCCGGCATAGCCACAGTAAAGTATTCACCCTCTTTATCAGAAACAATGCCATCGGTAATTACAACATTACCCGGGAAAGTTACACTTTCAATTTCCACCAATCCTTGACCATATACAGTTACCGGTTCGCCTACTTTCGGTAATGTATTTGATACATTACCGAAAGTAGGAGCAGCTGCACGTACTTCAATAGAGAAAGTATCTTCTGAGCCATTCTTTGCTAAACGAATGGTGTTCCGATCCTCCGGTTCAGCCTCCACAATCGGAGTAGCTTTAGCTACCGTAAACAACATAGAACCATCCGAAACATATACCGGATTAAAATAGGTATTATACCCATTTACATACAAGCGTTTAAGACCAGTAAAACCACTACCTTCTACACGGATCACCTGACCTATACGAATAAAATCAACTAACCTATCAGGAACAGACGAAGTGGCATCTTCCAGGTATACGCCGGTTATTTTTATCGGCGATTTACTACCGGAACTATCATCATCATTACATGCAGTAAGCCCTAAAGAAGCAATCAAAACTCCTATTATC
>JAJQBG010000073.1 GCA_021203405.1 Bacteroides sp. | reverse complement strand
ACGGGCGGTATCGCTCCGCCCGTATGCGGGATAAAAGGTGTTGGGTAAAATATCTTCTCTTAAACTAAATCAATTTTCGTAGGGGTTCTGGATCAATGTTCCCAGGGCAGCGTTGATCTCACCCTGAGGAATCGGCAGGTGTTTTTTGTTCTCTGTCCATTGCACACGACCGTACTGGTTCGGTTTCAATACATCGGCTGCTTTTCCGAAACGCACCAGGTCGAAGTAGCGTTTGCCTTCGCCTACAAACTCCAGGTGGCGTTCGTTGAAGATATTATCCAGGGTAGCAGGTATGGAAGTCAATCCGGCACGTTCACGGACTTCGTCCAGATAACCCTGTGTATTGCCTGAGCCGGTGCGTACTGCCAGTTCGGCTGCATTGAGCAGAGTCTCGGCATAGCGGTAAACACGCAGGTTGTTGTCCCAGTTGAGCTCGGCAGATCCTGAATTATCGGCATTGTCACCCACGCGTGGCTGGTATTTCTTCAGGAAGAAGCCGGTATTCTGGTAACGGCCTCCGTAAGTAACGGTGATACCTTTGGCTGCATAATCGGCAATGTATTTTTCGATATTCAGGATACCGATATCCCGGCGCCGGTCTGCCTCTTCATACATCTCGTAAGCTGTGGGAGTAACCGGTTCGAATCCCCAGCCGCCACCGTCGTAATCGGGACTACCTGTTAATCCGTCAATACCGATCATACAGGGCCATACGGTACCTCCGGTTAAAAGAGGCTCATCCCAGGTTCTTCTACCGCCTTTGGCAATGTAATTGACATCAAAGATGGTCTCATCGTTCCATTCAAATTCTGTTTCCCAAAGGTTTTCAAAGGGTTGCAGGGAGTACTGGTTGGAATTGATGATATCTGTCATATAACCCAGGGCTTTGCTATACTTGCTTTCGTCTTTCTGGTACATCACGAATTCGGCATAGACCATCGAAGCCATCGCTTGTGTAACACGTCCTGCCCATTCGGCCGATTGTTTCATAGGAAGTATTTTACTATCCAGGATCTCTGCCAGATCGGCTTCTACGACCTTGTACAGATCGTCAGCTGTATATTGTTCGGCAATATAGGGATAAGTAAGGTTTGTATCGTAATAAGGTATATTGCCCCACAACTTCCAGAGGGTACAGTAATACCAGGCACGCAACACCCAGGCTTCGGCTTGAAAGAGGGCTTTATCTTTTTCGGCCATCGTTAAATCCTCGATCTTTTCGAGTACATTGTTGCAACGGTTAATCCCGGAATAGGCTGTAGTCCATGCTCCGGCGATCGTGGTACTGGCTACGGAGGTGAATTTGGAGATCAGATGGATCTCCAGCTGGTCGGCATCATGCCCTCCTCCTACATAGACATCGTCACTCATGGAGTCGTATATAAAATGCAGGGGTGCCCAGCCGGAAAAATAGTCAAACCACTGCAGGGGATCGTAAGCGGCTACTACGGCTTCAAAGATACGACTCTTGGAATTATAATATTCATCAGCAGGCAGACTGCTGGAGGGAGATACAGTCAGGAAATCGTCTCCGCAAGAGGTGGCTCCAAACACGGTAAGAGCCGCACAACAGGTTATTATTAATTTTTTCATACTGTTTTATAGTTTAAATATCAGAAATTAAGGTTGAATCCCAGGGTGAATGTGCGTGCCTGCGGATAGTTACCTTTATCAATACCGACTGACTTGTCATCGTTGGCTATTTCAGGGTCAAATCCTTTATAACCGGTCAGGGTAAGCAGGTTCTCTGCTGCTACATAGAGGCGAAGGCTGGAGATAAAGGCTTTAGATGTCCACTCACGGGGCAGGGTATAACCCAGCTGGATATTTTTCAGACGCATGTAGGAACCGTTCTTGATAAAGAGGTCGGAGGCTACCATGTTATTATTCTCACTGTTCCAGGAGAAACGGGGCGTTTTTATTGGAGGTGCCTTCACCGTGCCAGCGATCCATTATTTCCGAAGGCAGGTTCACATACCGGAGGTCCAGACGACGGGTGGCATCAAAGATATTGTTACCGATGGTACCGGAGATAAGCATGCTGAAATCTACGTCTTTCCAGGAGGCCTGGAAGTTGAGACCGTAGGTCCAGTCGGGTGTTCCTTTACCGATCTTGGTCCTGTCCTCGTTGTCAATCTTACCGTCTCCATTGATATCTACAAAGATAACATCCCCGGGCTGTGCATTCGGTTGTAGTTTTTCACCGTCCTTGTTGACGTATGCATCGATCTGTGCCTGGTTCTGGAAGATACCGGCGGTTTTACGTCCGTAGAAATAGGGATACACTTTTCCATTCTCTGCACGGCTCACTTCGTCCAGCATGTGCACGTAGTCGAAGAGTGGTACCCGGTCTCGTTACCCAGATTAACCAGTTTATTCTTCAGGTAACTAATGTTACCGTTGAACCGGAAATTCCAGTCGCCTTTGCGGAATTTGTAACCCAGGTCCATTTCAACACCGGAGTTCTTCATATCTCCTACATTTCCCATCGGTTTTGACTCGCCTAAGTAAGAGGGAACGGGCATCTCTTTGAGCATACCGTTAGTCTTCTTCACAAAGTAGTCAATGGTAAAGGTGAGGGAGTTATTAAAGAACCCGAAGTCAAGTCCGGCATCGTACTGTTCTGATTCCTCCCATTTGAGGTCGGCGTTCGGTGTTCCGGAGGGTTTGGATCCCATAACAATAGTCTGACCGCTGCCACCTCCAAATACGTAGTTGTTACCGGTATCTACATTGGCTGTATATTTGAAAGCATCGATCCGTTCGTTACCGTTCTTACCCCAGGAGAGACGAAGTTTCATGTTTGTCAGCCAATCGGGCCGGTTCTCCATAAAGGCTTCGTTGGTCAGGTTCCATCCCAGCGATACGGAAGGGAATACCCCCCCATTTGTTATTGGGACCAAAGCTGGAAGAACCGTCGCGGCGTATGGTAGCCTGGAACATATAGCGTTCGTCGTAGTTATAGGTGAGACGACCGAAGTAGGATGCCAGGGTGTTGGGATTGAACCGACCTCCTGAGACACTCATATCCCCGTTACTGGCCAGACCGGTAGCAAAATCGAGGTTGGCTTTGTCGTCAAATTCATCGGTGAGGTCGAACCTGTCACCGCTGATCTTACGGCCGGTATACTTCTTGGCAGATTGTCCGAGTACTACGGCAAAGGAGTGTTTATTGAATGTTTTATCGTAAGTCAGAATATTTTCCACCTGCCAGGTAGAACCCCGGTTCATTTCAGACCATACTTTAGAGCGGTCTGTAATGGATTGCGGACCCCGGAAGTTGGCCTTCTGCCAGCCATCGGTACCCCAGAAAGCAAGGTCGGTACCGTAGGAGCTTTTGAATTTGAGGTTATCCCACAGGGTAAGTTCGGCATAGAAAGTGGATACGAACTTGTCTGAGTTATGTTTTTCACCCGGCAGAGAGAGTTCGGCCAGCGGGTTGGTTATTTCATTGAAGTCGGTTCCGGGAATGGAGTAGAGTTTCCCGTTCTTTGGATCTCTGAGTGGTTTGTATCTGTCACCATAATGGCCATACATCTCCTGAAGGGCAGCTTCGTCCTCGGCATATACCCCGATCAGCGGAGACATGAACATAGCATTTCCAAGGGGAGATCCGGTAACGGAATTGGCCTCAACTCCTGAATTTTTAATGCGGGAATAACCGATATTGACACCGACCGTCATTTTATTCAACCAGTTGCGGTTACGACTCTCGTCAAAGATATTATAGGTAGTATTGGAGCGGATAGAGATACGGTTGTAGTTGGACCGTCCGTAGTTACCCCCTACGATACCTTCCTGATCGTAATACCCTAAGGAGAGGAAGTAGCTGATCTTCTCGGAAGCGCCGCTTACACTGACCTGATGGTTCTGTACGGGAGCACCGGAGTTAAAGACCCCTTTCTGCCAGTTGGTTCCTTTCCCTACCTGGGAAGGATTAGCATAGATATCACCCTCACCTGCATAGTTGCTGGCTTCGTTCATCAGGGTAGCATACTCGGTAGCATTGAGCATGGAGCGTTCTCTCCAGGGGCTCTGGAATCCGTAAGAGAAATCGTAGGTCACTCTTGTTTTACCTTCTTTACCACTTTTGGTAGTTACCAGTACCACCCCGTTGGCAGCACGGGCACCGTACACAGCTCCGGAAGCGGCATCTTTCAGAACTTCGATAGATTCGATATCGCTGGGGTTGAGGTAATCGATACCGCCGTCAACTGCCATACCGTCTATAATATAGAGGGGATCGGAGTTGTTGATGGTACCTGTACCACGGATACGTACCTTGGCACTGGCTCCCGGCTGACCGGAAGTGGTGGATACCTGTACCCCGGAGGCAAGACCTTTCAGGGCGTTATCTACGCGTACCGGAGCAGCGACACCCAGGTCGTCGGCAGATACACGGGCAATAGAGGCGGTTACCACACTCTTTTTCTGGACACCGTAACCGATCACGATCAGTTCGTCCAGGGCCTGCGTATCTTCTATCAGGATGATGTTCATCGGGGCAGCGGATACTTTCAGGGTTTGAGAATGATAGCCGATAAAGCTGACTTCGATCGTAGCGTTCTCGTCTACATTGTATACTTCAAAGTTACCGTCGAGGTCGGTAATGGTACCGTTGGTGGTACCTGTTACCAGTACATTGGCACCGATAATGGGTTCACCGGATGCCTCTTTTACATTTCCTTTGATAGTGATCTGTTGTGCGAGCGCACTCACTGAAAAAGAATAGCACCAGAGTCAAAGCAGACAGGAGTCTGTACGAGGGTGCTCGTTTTAATTGGTTCTCCATACATAAAAAATTTACAGTTAACACTTAAACTTTCTTTCGTTCTTTGTACCGGCAAAGATAGGAGGCGGAAAGATAGTCTGTATAGGCAGGTAAAAGGGAGAGGTAAACTCCCTTTTAAAACAAAATATTGATTATTAATAAATTAAACCAGGAGACAGATAAAAAGAAGTAAACTTCCGGACGACCAGCGGGAAAGCCGGAGAGGGGTTCCGCCCCCCCCGTTTTTTCAGGGGAGAACCCGCCCTGCCCCGGTACCCGTGAAAAATCCGGGAAATAGTTTGACGGCCGGTCGGGCAGATCCTTGCAGG
>JAJQBG010000322.1 GCA_021203405.1 Bacteroides sp. | reverse complement strand
ATTATAAGGTACTTTCTTCTTCATATTATTATTTGTTTAGGTCTGTTTAGCTTCCTTAATTGTTCAGGTAAAGGTAATATGCGGCCAGGGGAAGTACAAGACGGAATAGGAGTATATGCAATCCTGGCAGTGATGAAATTTTCAGTATTAAAGCACTAATAAGCAGAACAAAACCGGTTTTTCCGGGCAGCTATCCGTTTTGTAACTTACCTTTTTTAAAAAGAGACCTAAACCAGCACAAAGGTTGACAAAACGGAAACTATACAAGTAGCAGGACACAATGTGTTATAACTTCTTTTATTTGGGCATTTCAGCCGTTAAATAAAACTAAAACTCACTTCATTTAACAAGCCTGTTAAATGAAAAATATATCTTTGCCGTAAATTACTGCATGATCTTCCGGGGGTGAATTTCCGGAGAAAGAGGATGCAAAAGCCCGTACAGCCGCAATGGCTAAACGGGCAGGAATTATAAACATGATTATGAACAAAATACTAATATTACTTTTAATGATGCTCCCGGTTATTCCCTGCATGGCGCAGAGAGAGTACCTGGTAAAAGGAAAAGTTACGGATGGATCGGACCGTAAACCGATGCCGGGTGTAACGGTTTCCAACAAGGAGTTTTCGGCCAATGGGGTAAGTACGGATCCGGAGGGATGCTTTTCTATCCATGTACCGGAAGGAACCCAAACCCTTATCTTCTCTTTTATGGGGTATGAGACGCTTGAAATAGAGATAGATCCACAGTCGGGCAAAGAGTTGAACATCCCCATGACCGAAGGAAGCCAGCTTCTGGAAGAAGTGGTAATAAGTTCCAGATCGGCCCGGGAGAGATTGGACAATATACCGATCGGTGTGGAAAAGATCGAGATTTCGGAAATGGCTAAGATACCTTCCCTCTTGGGAGAACGGGATATTATACGTTCCTTGCAACTATTGCCGGGAGTCAAATCGGAGGGAGACGGTTCGAGCGGTTTCCAGGTAAGAGGGGGGACAGCCGTACAGAATCTTATCGTACTGGATGATGCTACGATCTATAATGCCGGGCACCTGATGGGTATTTTTTCTACTTTCAACGATGATGCACTGACGAATGCCTCCCTTTATAAAGGCCAGATCCCCGCTCAGTTTGGTGGGGCTGTTTCTTCTGTATTTGACATCCATACCAAAACGGGGAATATGCAGAATTATAAGTTTAACGGAAGTATCGGCCTACTCTCTGCCAAAGGAAATGTAGAGGGCCCCATAGTCCGGGATAAATCCTCCTTTTTTTCTATCTGCTCGCCGGAGTTATCTGGATATGTTTATGAAACTGACGGAGGATTATAAAGAGAATACCATGAATTTTTACGATATCAATGCAAAGGTAAACTATAAGATCACCGACAACGATAATCTTTTCGTCTCTTTCTTTATCGGACGGGACAATATGGGACTCGAAGACCTGGTGTCGATGAAATGGGGAAATATCGCATCTACACTCCGGTGGTACCACCGTTTTAACGAGAAACTCCATTCCAATACCTCCCTGATCCTCTCATCGTATATTTCTGACAATAGCATGGAAATACTCGACATGCACAACAGTATAGATACTCATATCCGAAAATATGGGGTACGGGAAGATCTTACCTGGTCGGCTTATAACCGTCATACGGTTAAATTGGGATTTGAGTCGACCTATAATGACCTGAAATCTGCCGAATGGAATCTCCATAATTACCGGGAAAAAGAAAGGCGCTATACCTGGGAACTCTTTATGGATCAAGAGGATTGGAAGGCTACGGACAACCTGACAGTGTCGGCCGGATTGAGGCTGAATGCCTTTTCCGCACTCGGAGGCTCACCTTACTACCGGCTCGATGCGAACGGGGATATTATCGAAACGATGGAATACAAGCGGGGTGATTTTGTTAAAACCTACCTTGTACTGGAACCACGGGCCAGTTTGAATTATAGCCTCAACCCGAATCAAAGCCTGAAAGCGGGGTATAGCCGGACCTCGCAGAATATCCATGCACTCAGGATACAGAATATGTCTCTTCCGATGGACCGCTATACCATGAGCAGTAATAATATAAAACCACAAACCGCAGATCAGTTCAGCCTGGGTTATGTAGCCCTTACCGGTAAACAGACCTACGAATTTTCAGTAGAGGGCTATTATAAATCGATCCGTAACGTACTGGATTATAAAGACGGTAAATCCTTTAACTCCGAAATAGAGATTGAAAGGATCATCCTCGCGGGCAAAGGGCGTTCCTATGGAATGGAGATGTATGCCCGCAAAAACAGAGGAACGTTTACCGGATGGGTCTCCTATACACTCTCCTGGTCGGATAACAAGATCCCCGGAATAAACAACGACCGGTGGTATACTGCCGGGAACGACCGCCGGCACGATATATCCGTAGTGGGTATGTATGAACTGCCCCGGGGCTGGCAAATGGCTGCTACCTGGGTTTACAATACCGGGCAGGCACTTACCGCTCCCAGTGCCAAATATGTGATCAACGGCGAAACGGTTTACTATTATGCCGAACGCAACGGCTACCGTGCGCCTGATTACCACCGGTTAGACATCAGTGCTACCCATACCAAGGTTAAAAAAAACGGTATATCCGGGAGTGGTCCTTCGGATTGTACAATGCTTACTGCCGCTACAATCCTTTTATTATCTCTTTTGAGGATGACGATACCAAACCTTCGGGAAGCAAAGCTGTACAAACCTCCCTGTTCGGTATTATTCCTTCGGTCACTTATAGTTTCAAATTCTAACTGTTATGAACAATAGATTTTATATTAGTACAGCCGTACTCCTTCTCTTTTTTACTGCCTGTGAAAAGGAGATCGATATTGATTACCGTTCCGTGGAACCCTTGTATGTGGTAGAAGGCCGGGTTACCAAGAAGGGACGGAGGTTTTGATCACCCTGACCAGAGATATGGACGACGGGAGCGAACCAACACCGCAGGATAATGCTACAGTTACCATAACGGCAGGGAACGGTACGCATTATCCACTCATTTTCGGGAGTGACGGATATTACCGGGCCGCCGGATTAACAGGGACAGTCGGCGAAAGTTATACTCTTACAGTGGCCGTTGACAACCAGGAGTTCACCTCCGAATCCCTGATGCACGATGGTGTCAGTATAGATGAATTCTATTTTCAATGGCTGAAAATAATGGGAGAAAGATTGGTGATACTGACTTTCTCCTTCGAGGATATACCGGATGAGGAGAATTACTATTGCTACCGCATATACCGCAACGGGGAAAATTATTACTGGAATGTACTCCACGACCAGGGGAACGACGGGCAGGTGATCACGCTTGATGTTATCTGTATGACCGAAAAAATGGCTGAAGACAACAAGGAAGATGATTGGGACTATATACTTTATGAAGGAGATGAGATCCAAATAGAGTTGCAGACTATCGATAAGCGCACGTACGATTATCTCTTTTCTGTAGGACTGAGCGAAGGGACCAATACCAATCCGATACATAATTTCACAGGCGGCTGTCTCGGCTATTTTGCCGCTTATTCTACGTATCGTGCGGATACTATATTCTCGTATGCTGAAATACTTAATCCATAAATTAAAATAATTTACCCATGGAACTAACAACATTTGAAACCATTCAATTGCAACAACCCGACCTGAAAGGTGGGGATGCCCTGATGACGGCTATGAGCAAGCGCAAATCCGACCGCGATTTTCAGCCCGGCCATCTTTCTTTAAAACATTTGTCGGAAATACTATGGGCTGCGTACGGCAGTAACCGCGAGGATAGTAAAAAAACAGCTCCTTCTGCCCTCGCCCGTTATCCGCTTAAAGTGTATGCCCTGTTAGAGAATGGTATTTACCTGTATGATGCTGCAAGCCATACACTCCTTCCGGTAATCGAAGGAGATCACCGGGAACTGGCAGGTGGATTTCCCGCGGCAAAAACCGCTCCGCTCAATCTGGTTTTTATTGCGGATTACACCCGATACCAGAATACAGGCAATGAAATGATAGATGGTTTCCTGAAAGTACCCCAGACAAGAGTACGTTTTGCAAGCCTTGACGCGGGACACTGCACCCAAAATGTTTATTTATATTGCGCTACGGAAGGTATTAAAACCGTGGTAAGAGGTAGCGTGGAAGCCGGGTTGATAGAACTGCTGGATCTGGATGATAATCACGAGTTTATTGTTGCGCAGACGGTTGGATATTAAGTTTATATCCAATTTGGAGAATAATGGAGGGAAGGCAGGAAGGTTTTTGTCTTCCCTTTACTTCGCTTGCTCCTGTTTTAATAGATCAAGTTGTAAATCCGTCAGTTCTTTTATAATCGTTTCGTAAATACAGGCAATCACCTCTTCATTTCCTCCGTTTTCACGGGCTAACGCTCTCACTTTATCCAGTACGATCTTTACCCGATCGGCACCTTGTACGGATTCCGTGTTTTTTTTGTTTACACTTGTAGGCTTCTAAAGCCAGGTTTGTTCTTTGCACTAATAAAGAAGCCAGCTCTTTATCTAACTGATCGATCTGGTTCCTGATATCTGCTAAATTCTCCATACGTAAATCTAATTATAGTATCTATACCGTTACCCGATAAAGTTACCTGTTTTGTAAATTCTGTTTTTGCATATATACGATAGAAACCTCCTGATCCCTTTTGAAGCCTACATTCTGTAAAGTTCCACACACCTCAAAGCCCTGTTTTTGATGAAAATGAATGCTTTGAATATTATCCGAAGCTATTTCGGCAATAAAATTATCTATATGATGATTGTTCGCATACTTTATCAATTCATCCATAAATAAACTTCCGAAACCCCTTCTGGTATATTCCGGAGAGATAAAATAGGTAATGGTTGCCGTTCTGTTAAAATTTTCAATCGGGAGAAAACTTTTTAACAGGCAAAAACCAACCACCTTTTCTCCATTATCTAACACCAGAAATGAATTTGGAAGAGCAGCCTGGTGCAACGACCCTACAAATGCCCCATCAACCGTTTTTTCCAGAAATGCAGCGTTGCTGTTTTCTACATAATAATTATAGATGGATGCTACATCCCAATAATCCTTCTTTTCTATCTTCCTGATC
>JAJQBG010000355.1 GCA_021203405.1 Bacteroides sp. | reverse complement strand
ATGATGTATCCCTCTCGGAGGGAGGCGGACCGGGAGATTCGGAAGATGTATTTTTTATTCCGGATAATGCATTCGGAGAGTACCTGCGCTATAACAATATAACCGGGGTATATGCTCAGGTCTCTACCGACGGGGGTGATACCTCTATATCCTATTATATTGATATAGAAGAAGCGGCTAAGTTTAGTGGAGAGATAAACCTGAACAAGAGCCAGACCTTTATTAACCGTCTGATCGAAGCCGGCCTGAATACTGCTGAACAGAAAATTACGGATCTGGATGGTATCCAGTATTTTCCGGGAACCACTTCATTGACACTGACATCCAATGAACTTACTTTGTTAGATGTAACTCAGCTGGTAAATCTGGAAACCCTTGCGATGAATAATAACTGGGTTTCAGAACTAAATCTTACCCAAAACACGAAACTGGTTACACTCAGTTACAATGGTAGTTCCAGTGCTAATGCTCCGGAGGTCAGTAAACTATCCGGTATAGACCTGACAAAGAACACTCAGTTAGTAAGCCTGACTATGCGCAACCACGAACTTACTTACATTGATCTATCTAACAATACTAAATTAAAAGAGGTAGACCTTTCAGGAAATACAGGAGCACCGCTTACTATTCCTGAAGAGATTTATAACAACCTGACTACTGCAGTGGGTGTTCAACCGGGCCATGTAACTCCTCCGGATCAGGATGACTACTACACCGTAGCAGATAAAGCGCTGGGTGAATACCTGAATTATCGCCTGCAGGGTACGGATATTATCCGGCAGGATGGAAATACTTATAAAATAGATAAAGAGAAAGCCGCCGCTTATACCGGTGAATTACAGCTTTCCAAAGCAAATGCTTACCTGACAGAGTTAGAAGGTGCAGGAGTAGAAACGGCCCGTACCAAGATCACTAATGCAGATGGTCTGCAATGGTTCACCGGATTAACCAGTCTGACGCTTACCTCCAACGAACTTACAGCCATTGATTTAACACCGCTGGTAAACCTGGAATCGGTAACCCTGAATAATAACTGGATCAGTACACTGGATGTAACAAAGAATACCAAACTTACCGTTCTTAATTATAATGCAAGTACCAGTAGTTCGGCACCGGAAAACAGCAAACTGACAGCGATCAACCTGAGCCAGAATGTAGCGCTTACTACGCTGAGCATGACCAATCATGCTATTTCAGCGATAGACCTCTCTGCAAACACCGCACTGACCTCTGTAAACCTGAGTGGTAATACAGGAGCACCCTTTACTATTCCCGAAGAGATTTACAACAACCTGACCACCGCGGAAGGAGTAGAGCCAGGTACCGTAGCGGCCGATCTCTATACAATTCCTGATCTGGCCCTGGCAGAATACCTTACTTACAGATTACCCGGAACAGGTATTATTGTCAAAGAGGGAGATAGCTACCAGATAGATAAGGCAAAGGCAGCCGCTTATACCGGTGAGCTGCAATTATCAAAAGCCAATGCCTACCTCACGGAACTGGAAGAGGCAGGTGTAGGAACAGCCCGTACCAAGATCACCAACACAGATGGTTTACAATGGTTTACGGGGGTTACGAGTCTGACACTGACATCTAATGAATTGACCTCTATTGATCTGACTACTCTGGTGAACCTGGAGTCTTTGACATTGAATAATAACTGGATCGGCACACTGGATCTGACAAAGAACACAAAACTTACGGTTCTTAACTACAATGCAAGCAGCAGCAGTTCGGCCCCTATTAATAGCAAACTAACATCCATCGATCTAAGCCAGAACACCCTGCTTACCACCATAAGTATGACAAATCACGCTATTTCGGCCATTGATCTCTCTGCTAATAAAGCACTCACTTCTGTAAACCTGACCGGCAATACAGGAGCACCTTTCACCATTCCGGCAGAGATTTATAATAACCTGACCACGGCCAATGGTGTAGTCTCCGCAGGCAATTAATAAGAATAATTTAATAACTGTTTACCATGATCTATATTGGAACTCTTATAGCCATACAGTTCATTGCACTAACGGCATACTGGCTGTTTAAGAAATACCACGCTCAGGCGGTACTGCTTTTTACCGGTCTGGCTATGCTTACTATTGCACTGATACTGGGCTTTGATATTCCCGAACTGACTAACTCTACCGGGCTAAAAGGATTTGACCTTTTTAAAGTGATCCAGGAAACCTTTAGTTCGAAAGGTGTCGGTGTAGGGCTGATGATTATGACCATCGGGGGATTTGTGGCTTATATGAAGCATATCAAAGCAAGTGACGCATTGGTATATGTATCTATGCAACCGCTATCCATTATCCGGAAATATCCCTATCTAGCTACTTCATTGGTTATTCCCATCGGACAGCTTTTATTCATCTGTACTCCTTCCGCTACAGGATTGGGCCTCCTCCTGGTAGCCTCCATCTATCCGGTACTGGTGAACCTGGGAGTCAGTAAACTGTCTGCCGTATCGGTAATATCCGCCTGTACGGTATTCGATATGGGCCCGGCTTCTGCTAATACGGCACGGGCAGCCGAATTGATCGGAATGAATAATGTAATGTATTTTATTGAGAATCAGCTGCCACTGACCATACCGTTAACCCTGCTACTGATGGTACTTTATTACTTCAGTAATCGTTACTTTGATAAAAAAGAGGGAGTAACCAGACAGGAGACGGTCAGCAAAGAGGATTTTAAAGTAGATGTACCGCTTATTTATGCCATCCTGCCGGTACTTCCACTGATCCTGCTGATCGTGTTCTCCAAATATATACAGCTTTTTCAGCTTCTCGGTTGAACTGGATACGACTACTGCCATGTTCATGTCGTTCTTTGTAGCGATTCTGTTCGAACTGGTCCGTCAGCGGAATATTAAAAAAGTATTTGCATCCGTAAAGGCATTCTGGGACGGTATGGGTAAAGTATTTGCCAGTGTAATTACCCTGATCGTAGCGGCAGAAGTATTCTCCAAAGGACTGATCAGCCTCGGATTTATCGATGCGTTGGTAATGGCTTCCCAGCACCTGGGTTTCTCAGGAATAGGAATTGCGATCCTGATGACACTTCTCATTTTTGCAGCCTCTATGCTGATGGGTAGCGGAAACGCCTCCTTCTTCTCCTTCGGCCCGCTGGTTCCCTCCATCGCAGCCAAAGTAGGACTGAGTGAAGCGAGCATGATCCTGCCTATGCAGCTGGCCTCCAGTATGGGACGTGCCGCTTCTCCGATTGCCGGAGTAATTATCGCGATCTCTGAAATCGCAGGGGTCTCCTCTTTTGACCTGGCCCGCCGAAATCTTATTCCCCTCTCGGTGACTATGGTATTTATGCTGGTATATCACTTCTTTATTATCGGATAATTATGAAACTCAGAATTCTTAAAAACGCCAATCTATATGCCCCGGAAAAACTGGGTATAAAAGATATACTGATCTGTGACGGAAAGATCGCCGCTATCGGAGAAAAAATGGAACTTAGCGGTATTCCTTACTCAGTTACAGATGTGCAGGGAGCCATCGTAACTCCCGGGTTTATTGATCAGCATGTACACATCATCGGTGCAGGAGGTAAAAGCGGATATTTTTCCATTGCCCCCGAAGTACAACCGGAAGAGTTGATCGCCTGCGGCACCACCACTGTGGTAGGAATGTTGGGAACCGACGGTATCACCAAAGAACTTACCACCCTGCATGCCAAGTGTAAATCCCTTGAACAGTATGGGTTGGGTGCCTATATGCTGACGAGTTATTTTGCTGTTCCTCCCAAAACGATTATGAAAAGTGTAACGGAAGATATGCTTTTTATCGACAAGATCATAGGTTGTAAAGTAGCCATCAGTGACGAGCGTAGCTCCTTCCCCACTTCGCACGAATTACTGCGCCTGATCAACCAGGTACATCTGGGAGGACTTACCTCCGGCAAAGGAGGAGTATTACATATCCACCTCGGCGCATTAGCCTCACGGATGGAAGTTTTGTTGGAGCTGGCCCGTACATACCCGACCCTGATCAGCCATATATCCCCTACACACGTAGGCCGGACCAGGGATCTTTTCGAAGAAGCGATCGAGTTTGCAAAACTGGGCGGATCGATCGATATCTCAACAGGAGGAACCAAATATGACGATCCGTATAAAACTTTACTATACGGACTGGAAAAAGGAGTTCCTCTCCAACGGATAACCTTTAGCAGTGACGGTAATGCAGGACTAAGCCGGAAAGATCCGGAAACCGGAGCCACGATCTTTTACAAAGCTCCTTTACAGCTGAACCTGGAGCAGGTACAGAAACTGATCCGGGGCGGTGGTTTGCCTATAGAAGATGCGATCCGTCCGGTTACAACCAATTCCGCAGCTAACATGAAGCTGAGAACTAAAGGCTCTGTTAAACCAGGATACGATGCGGACTTTTGCCTCTTTACGCCGGACATGCAATTGCAAGGTGTAATAGCCGGTGGAACAACCTGGATCGAAAACGGCGAATTAATTAAAAAAGGAAACTTTAGTTAAGAGAAACAACATGAAAAACAAACAAATAATGATCGTACTGTTATCTCTCTTTATCGGACTTCCGGCATTCGCCCAGGAGTTTGAGGACGAGGATATCGTACTGGCCACAGCCGATTCGGATGACAACGGAGTCATCGTGAATCACTACCGGCTGGGAGAAGGCATCACCTTCTCGGCTCCGGACGGTGGATATAATATCAATCTGCGTGGTTTTACACAAACCACTTTCGAAACCCGTAAATATGCGGGAGACGATCATCTCTACTCCCGTTTCCGTATGAGACGTATCCGTATGCGCCTTTCCGGGGATGCCTGGGGTGGTAAAGTAGGATACCGGTTGCAAACAGATTTTGCACAGGCAAACGGAGGTGACGGTGAACTCAGCGGTATGCTGCTGGATGCTTTTGTAAGCTACAAACCCATCCGGGGGCTTAGCTTTACTTTCGGACAGAAATCCACCCCTACTGATAACCGGGAATTAGGAATTACTTCCAATACGCTTCAACTCGTGGACCGCAGTGAGTTATCCTCTTACTTCGGTACTATCCGGGAAGTGGGTCTTTTTATAGATGGTTCCTTTAAAGTAAATCATAAAGCTTACCTGAAGCCCTCCCTGGTCATTACAGATGGAGACGGAAGTGCTACCTTCAACCGTCGTCACGGAGGATTTAAGTATGGAGGACGTATTGACTACCTGCCACTGGGGCTTTTCCGTACCTTCGGAGAGAGTCGGGAAGGAGATATGGTGCGGGAGGTAGTACCCAAACTGGTAGTAGGTACTGCCTTCAGTTATAGCAACGGGGTCAGTGACCGCCGGGGCGGACGGGAAGGAGGTGCTATTCTTTACCTGGATGAGAACGATAAAGAAGCCTTGCCGGATTACCTGAAATTAGTGGCAGATTTCCAGTTTAAATACATGGGATTCTCCCTGTTGGGTGAATTTGCCAAAAGCTGGGCCAAAGTTCCCTCCTCTATTACACAACGGGTACGGAATGATGGTACTACCTCTACGGATTTTGACGGGAATACCAAAGATTATATCAAGGCCCGTATGATGCTGGGTACCGGTTACAATATCCAGGCAGGATATATGTTCCGCAACGGCTTTTCAATCGATGCCCGGTATACACATTTTAACCCGGATGAGCACTCCTTCATGAACAATGAACTTTACTTTAACCGGAATAATTTTTACGAGATCGGGGTATCCAAATACCTGACTAAAACATACGCCATTAAGTTACAGGCTTCAGTAGTATTTGTAGATAATGAACCGGGAAGTAAGAATATAAACAGTGTAGTGATAGATGGAAATGAGACTGTTTTCCAGACCATGATCCAGATTTCATTTTAACCTTTTAAATGAAAAGCAGTATGACAAAATATATACTTAACCTATTACTTCTCCTACAGGCAACCTGTCTCTTTGCACAGCAACCTGGAAAAGTAGCCAG
This sequence comes from Bacteroides sp., assembly GCA_021203405.1. Taxonomy (GTDB): domain Bacteria; phylum Bacteroidota; class Bacteroidia; order Bacteroidales; family Bacteroidaceae; genus Bacteroides. Next base: position 15,529 of record JAJQBG010000355.1, on the reverse strand, counting down.
AAAGTTCTTTCCGGATCCACTCGTGGAGATCCCTACTCCCTGGTTCCAGAAAGGAAGTAAACCGACCACTTACGGAGAAATGATGGATTTTATTGAGAGAACAATAGCTCCTTATCCGGCAACTGCCTCTCTTTCCTATATCGGAGAGACCCAGAAAGGTACCCTCATACTGGCTGTACGTATCGTAAAAGATACCCGGATACCGAAAGTAAAAGTACTCTTTCTGGGAAGAGTACACGGAGACGAGCCTGCCAGCACAGAAGGAAACCTCTACTTAATGGAACGCCTGCTAAACGATCCTACCCTGGCTTATCTGCTGGAAAGACTGGATATAACCTTTATCCCCATGGTCAATATCGACGGCGGAAGCCGGCTGAACCGGGCAACCGCCAATTCGCTGGACCTGAACCGCGACCAGAGCAAACTTATCACTCCCGAAGGGATGGCACTGCGTAACTTCTACAACGAATATGCTCCTGAGGTAGTCATTGATTTTCATGAGTTCCAAGCAGTAAGAGCCGATTTTGCTTACATAAGTTCTGACAATATCACCAATTCTTACGACGCGATGTTCCTTTATAGCGGGAACCTAAATGTACCGCAGGAATTAAGGGATCTTACAGGTAATCTGTTTGTAGGGAACGCTAAGGGGGCCATGGATAAAGAGCAACTGCGTCATCACGACTATTTTACCACCAGTCGCCGGTACGGAGAGGTAGTTTTCAACGTAGGAGGTATTAACCCCCGTTCTACTGCCAATGCTTTCTCTCTTTCCAACTCGGTAGCGATCCTCATGGAGATAAGGGGAGTAAGGCTTGGCAAACAATCGCTGAAAAGAAGGGTATTTACTATTTATACTTTGGGAGAATCGTTCCTGAAAACAGCCTATGAACATGCGGACGAAGTATTACGGATCACGTCCCAACTTCCTTCTCCTGCCGATGATATTGTAGTAACCAGCCGGCCCAAAAGTGTAGAAGATTATCCGATACCTTTTATCAGCATGAACACCAATAAGATGGTAGAGGTGAAGGTGAACGCGAGTCTCTCGCTGGAATCAACCCCGGTACTGACCCGGAAGCGCCCGGATGCTTATATCATCCCGGCTACGCAACCGGAAATTGTCCGCAAATTGCGGGAGTTAGGAATAGAGGTAAAGCAGCTTGACGGTCAGCAGACACTGGAAGTAGAAGCTTATAGAGTAACTTCCCGCCAGCAGGAGTATGCTTCGTTTGAAAAGTTCTATCCGGTACGGGTAAAGGCTGAAGTAAACAAACAGCAGGTACTCTTTCCGGCAGGTACCTATATAGTACCGATGCAACAAAAGAACGGTAACCTGGCTGCAGCCATGCTGGAGCCGGAAGCTGCCAACGGATTTATCAACTACCGTATCTATGATGTGGAAGAAGGGGAAGAATTACCCATATACCGGAAGATCCGTTAAGAACCGGATCCTTTAATCTTAAGTATAAAAAATAAAATACGTTTTATATGAAAACAAATATTATAGCAATGATTGCACTCTTATCGGTAACCGTAACTGCGGTAGCCCAAACCGGTAAGAACAGCGCCCGCTTTGAACTGGGCAACGGGCTCGACATCAGTCTCAACAACGGGGAACACCGTTTCAATATCGGAGGCTTTATCCAGGGACACGGAGGATACCGCAATGAAAAAGATGGGGAGGACGAATCATTCTTTGGGATCCAGAACGCTTTTTTCGGACTCCGGGGAAGTGTGCTGAACAATAAATTCAGCTTTTTACTGGAAACAAATTTTGCCGATTCCAATCCGTTGATGGATGCCTGGATGGCCTATAACCTGAAACAGTATCTCACCGTCAGTGTAGGACAAAAACAGACATTTACCAACAACCGCGAAATGTTGTTCCATGAAAAGAACCTCTCTATGCCTATGCGTAGTATTGTCAGTGAATCCTTCTCCCGCACCGGACGGGAACTGGGTATTTTCCTTGAAAGTAATCTACAGGCCGGACAGGTGGTTTTCCGCCCCATGGTAGCTATTACTACCGGCGACGGTCGCAACTCTTTCGGAAGCAGCTCTATCGATTCGGATCTGGGAGGACTGAAATATGGAGGACGCCTGGATATTCTTCCTTTGGGAAACTTTGCTCCAGGCAACGATGCTTTAGCCATTGACTTTGCACGGGAAGAAAAACCGAAACTATTGGTCGGTGTAGCCTGGAGTTATAACGACGGGGCCAGTAATGCAGTAGGCGAAGGACACGGCGATTTCCTTATGTACGACCAGGAAGGAAACACCAAATTCCCCTCCCTGAGAAAGTTGACGGCCGATATTCTTTTCAAATATCGCGGTTTTACATTGATGGGAGAATATATGAACGCTACAGCCACCTGCCTGGGTGGTATCTACCCACAGGCAACCGGTGATATTCCCCTTCTCCCGGAAGAGATCGCTAATTACCTGGCCCTGGGTAACGGCTACAATATACAGGCCGGATATTTTTTCAAAAAAGGATGGGGAGTAGATGCCCGCTTCAGTAAGATCAAACCCGAATTTACCGAAACAGCCAAATCAGTACTGCTGGAAACCAATGAATTTGGGATTGGTATCAGTAAATATTTTATAGACAACCGCCTGATGTGCCAGGGATATTTTTCTTACCAGAAAAGACCCAACCTGGAAATTGCCAATGAAAAGCTGAATGCAGAGTTATCCGTTAAAGTAATTTTTTAAATCATTCCGGAAATTTCCCGCAGAGAAAACCTTTCTGCGGGAAAATCCGTTTATTAAACAGACTCAACAATGAAAATCCATATACATTTTTTGGTATGTATCCTCTTCTTAACCGCCTGTGAATGGACCAGCAATGATCCCAACACCAATCTCTCGGAGCTGGGACCCGGAAGCGGGATCGTAGAGTATACCGGTTATGAACCCCTGAAAGATAAACCCGTCTATCTCCATTTCTATATACCCGATACCGATATGACCAACCTTCCGGTTATTTTTATCTTTCCCGGTACCAGCCGGAATGCAGATGACTATCTTCAGGGATGGCTGAAAAGTTACCGGGATAAAAAAGCCATCATCATATCACTGGAGTTTCCTGCTAAGTACTACTCTACCAGCGAATATATCGAAGGAAACATGTTCCGTAACAATCAACCGGTTGCTGAAGAAAATTGGTCTTATTCACTCATAGAGCCTCTTTTTCTTTACATTAAACAGAAAACAGGGAACATTACTACCAAGTACAACATGTTCGGTCACTCAGCCGGTGCCCAGTTTGTACACCGTTTTGTTACCTTTAAACAAAATACCAATCTGAATAAAGCGATTGCGGCCAATGCAGGATGGTACACCGTTCCCGACACCTCTATTGCCTATCCTTACGGGCTGAAAGACTCCGGCTATAACGATAAAGTTACCCTCACCCATCTGTTTGCCTCCAACCTCATCGTAGCTCTGGGAGATCAGGATATTGACCCGAACGACAGTTCATTGCGTCATACTCCGGAGGCAGATGCACAGGGTCTTTACCGGTATGCACGGGGAGAATACTATTACAGTGAATCAGAGCGTATCAGTAAGGAGAACAATCTGGTATTTAACTGGAAAAAGATAATAGTAAAAGGAGTAGGCCACGATTTTGCCGGAATGATGGAACAAACCGGTAGCCAGTTCTTTTAAATCTCCCCGGGTTGTATTATATTTGCCTGAGCATGATAAAAGAGAGTACATATAATCAGACCACTGACGAACCAGGATCATCTTCCGGTTCCCGGATAAAGCTGTTCCTGCTGATCCTATGTACTCTTTTTATAGTTCCTTTGCGAGCTGCCGAAAACCCTGTAGAACGGAACGATACATTACCACCGGACAACAACCGGTATCTCTACATTAAGAAACAGCTTACCGTAGAGTTCCGGGTCACGCTGCATCCCCAACAAAACAGCTATTTCGGGCCCCTGCTGCATATCAGTTCCAATGAGAACGAATATATGAACCTCTTTCTGGATTACCAACGGGGAGAACTCCGGCAACTACTGTTCTATTCGCGATCCAATATCCGGAAATTGCCTGTCCCTGTAGCAACAGATACCCTGGCTACCGCTTTCGGATTTCCGGTAAAAATAGAGTTCCGGCAACAACAGAAGGAGTTTACATTGCAGGTAGGAGACTCCCTGTACCATATCTCTAATTTAGGCTTTGATCCCAAGGCCGGATATAAATTCAATTTCCCTACCTGGGAGATACAACCCATGGATGGCAGCGGGAATCGCTCTATCCAGGTAAGCGGGGTTCGTTTTATCCAGACTTCCGACCGAAAGGTTCCCAATACCATCTGGTATTGGTTTATCTTTATCCTGGTTATTGACCTGATCATATTTGGCGGAGTTCAGCTTCGCAAGCGGAAGCTCCGCCGCAAACAGCAGGAATCAGCTGCGACCCCTATCTTTACCGATATGGAAGAGGAGGAGCACGAAATGGAGACTCCTTTAAAAAGTGCCATCTACCTGTTTGGAGGATTTCACATTTACGATACCCAGGGAAACAACATTACCCGCAAATTTACTCCCTTGCTGAAAGAGTTGTTGCTACTCATCCTGATCCATACACCGAAACAAGGTATATCCTCCGAAAAACTCAGGGAGATACTCTGGTTCGACAAAAGCGAACAAAGCGCCAAAAACAACCGGGCAGTAAACATGGGAAAACTCCGTTCGCTCCTTGAAACCCTGGGAGAGGTAGGGATCAGCAACAAGAACGGGAACTGGGAACTGGAAATCAATAACGAAGAGATATATGTAGATTACTTTGAATATATCAACCTCTATAACCGCAGGCCACTGACCAGCCGCGAAGATGTATCCCTGCTTTTCCGGCTCACCCGGCAGGGAGCTTTCCTCACCAGTGAAACCTACGACTGGTTAGATCGTTATAAGGCCTCTGTCACCGATTTTATTATCGATACTTTAGTCAATTACGCCGGCGCCTCCGTTCAGATCGATACAGAACCGGCCATTGCCCTGCGTATCGCAGATTCTATTTACCCGTTCGATCCTCTGAATGAATCTGCGCTGCGCCTGCGGGTAAAAGCCTATAGCGCCCTGGGAAAACACTCCCTGGCTAAAAAAGCTATGAAAGATTCGCTAAAGATTACCAAGAGGCTTACGGACAGAAGTTCGATCGCTCTTTCAACGATATCCGGTAATATTCCCTATCTTTACCTTCGCAAAATTAAAATTCCGCTTTATGATCGCAAAAGCTACAGAAGCGCAGCTTCCCGATATTCTCCGGTTGCAGCAGGATGCTTTCCGTCCTATCGCCCTTGCCATGAACAACCTCTCCATACAGCCTATGGCGCAGACCCCGGAGAGTCTTTCGGAAGAGTTCAGGAAAGGAATTATCCTGACTTATACCTTAGATAACCGGATAGTGGGTTCCGTTAGAGCCTATACAGACGAAGAGAACAACTGCCAGATAGGAAAGCTGATCGTACATCCCGACTACCAGAAACGGGGAATAGCCGGAGAACTGATGCTCGGTATGGAACCCTATTTTCCCCATTGCCATTGTTTTAAACTATTTACAGGGTTGGTTACCCCTCATACCGCCCGTTTTTATGAAAAGCTGGGATATTATAAAACCCATTTTGATGAAGTGAACGGTACCCAAATGGTATTTATAGAGAAACCGAATCCCTTCTCCAAAGAAAAAGGGATACTTTAAAAGCATCCCTTTTCATCTGTTTATTTTAACAACGAAGCCGGATCCAGGTGATCCGCTTCAATATCTTTAAAGTAACGGTACGTACCCACTTTCAATTCCACGGTAGCCGCATCATCACACACAATAATTCCTTTTTCATGCAATTGCAGGGCACTGATCGTCCACATCTGATTAATAGAACCCTCTACTGCGTGATAAAGGGCACGGGCTTTGTTACGACCATTCACAATGATTAACACCTCTCTGGCGGAAAGTACAGTCCCTACCCCTACTGTCAATGCAGTTTTAGGCACCTTATTGACATCGTTATCAAAGAAACGGGAATTGGCAATAATGGTATCGGTAGTCAGTGTTTTTACCCGGGTCCGTGAAGCCAGTGACGAGCCGGGCTCGTTAAAAGCAATGTGTCCGTCGGGACCGATCCCTCCCAGGAAGAGGTCAATCCCCCCTACTGCTTTTATCTTCTCTTCGTAAGCCCTACACTCTGCTTCCAGGTCGGCCGCATTGCCATTGAGAATATTTACATTCTCCCGTTTAATATCCACATGGCTGAAGAAGTTATTCCACATAAACGAGTAGTAACTCTCCAGATGATCCTGCGGAAGCCCCACATACTCATCCATATTGAATGTTACCACATTTTCAAAGGACACCACGCCCTGTCTGTTCAGGTCGATCAGTTCCTTATACATTCCCAACGGAGAAGACCCGGTAGGAAGTCCCAGTACAAACGGTTTTCCGGCTGTCGGAGCGGCCGTTTTGATCTTAGCAGCTACATACGCCGCTGCCCACTTAGAGATTGTCTGATAGTCAGGTTGAATAATAAGTCTCATATCACTAAATATTTGGTTGGTTGTTAAAGTCAGTTACACAAAAGGATCAGATACGATCCTTTTTCAGCCGTTCTGCCATATCCGCTCCCAGCTTCTCACACAGCTGGTAAGTACGGTCAGACATCGCCCGCTTCATCTCCACCGGATCACTTGCCAGTTCGAATTTACTCTTCTCCACAAATTCACCCATCCGCTTGACAGCTGCCCCGACCCAGCAGAAAGACCCGAAATAACCTAAGTACCGCCCTTTGATCTCCCGGCCCAGTATCTTGGAAAGAAGCATCTCCATGTCTGGGAATACCTGGTTATTGTAAGTAGGACATCCTACGATCAATCCTTTGTATTTAAAGATATCCGCCAGGATATAAGAAGCATCACTTTTGGAGAGGTTATGCAACACAATATTTTTAATACCCTGCGCAGAGATCTCCGCTGCAATAGCCTCAGCCATCTGCTCCGTATTACCATACATGGTACCATAGGCAATGACAACTCCCTCTTCGGCCTGATAATGGCTCAATTTATCATATGTCTCTACCACCCGGTTTATGTTTTCCGTCCATACCGGCCCGTGAGTAGAACAGATCACCGAGAGTTCAATACCACTCAGCTTCTCCAGTGCCTTCTGTACAGGATTACCATACTTACCTACAATATTGGAGTAGTAACGCACCATCTCGTCCCAATAACGATCCAGATTGATACAGCAATCCATAAATCCTCCATCCAGGGTGCCGAAACAGCCAAAGCCATCTCCGGAAAAGAGAATACCGTCGGTCTCATCATAGGTCATCATGGTTTCGGGCCAGTGAACCATAGGCGTCATATAAAAACGCAGCTTATGTTTTCCCAGCGAGAGATAATCTCCCTCTTTCACCAGGTATTGATCGCCCGTTACACCATAGAACCCTTCAACCATCCCGAAGGTTTGTTTGTTTCCCACAATAATGACACCCGGATAGTGCTGCCGGATCAACCGGATCGATCCCGAGTGATCCGGTTCCATGTGGTTAATGATGAGGTAATTGACCGGACGATCTCCAATTATACTTTTTATTTTACGCAGATAGATCTCAAAGTAACAAACATCTACCGTATCAATGAGGGCAACCATATCCTGGTCATCGATCAGGTAAGAGTTATAAGACACTCCGTACGGTAAAGGCCACATCCCCTCAAAAAGTGTTTTATTCCGGTCATTTACCCCCACATAATATACATTTCCCTTGATGTGTAGTTTCTCTTTCATCTCTATATTAGCTTTTAACGTTCATTTCTAATCTACTTACAAATTTACGCCTTTTTTCTCAAACACCGTAACATTTTCCCTGATAAGCATTCCGCTCTTTCATTCTTTTCAGCAAACGGGCCGTCAGTTCGTAATTCTTGATCCCCCAGTCGGGAGCGATCAGGAGTGATTTAGGAGATTGCGACGCAAACCGCTCCAACACAATGTCAGGCCGGAGACGTTCTATATAATCGATCACCAGATCAATATATTCGTCTACTTCATAGAGATGGAACTCCCGGGGGGCTGCTGCATACTCTGCCGCCATCCGGGTACCCCGTATCAACTGGAGCTGGTGTAGTTTAAGAGTGGTTAGTGGAAGTGCGGAGAGCTGGTCCGCCTGTGCCAGGATCATCTCCCGGCTCTCTCCCGGAAGTCCCAGGATCACATGCCCCCCGGTAGCTATTCCCCGTTCTGCGGTACGATGTATCGTTTCCCGGGTCTCCTCATAGGTATGCCCCCGGTTGATCCTCCGTAAGGTGGTATCCCAAACCGATTCTATACCATATTCAACCAATAAAAAGGTACGTTTGTTCAACTCCTCCAGGTAATCCAACAAATGATCCGGCATACAATCGGGCCGGGTACCAATAACAAGACCCACTACATCCTCTACCGCCAACGCCTCCTCATACTTCCTCTTCAATTCCTCCAAAGAGGCAAAGGTATTGGTGTAAGCCTGGAAGTAAGCCAGGTATTTCATCTCCGGATACTTCCGGGCAAAAAAGGCTTTTCCCTCTTCCAGCTGAAGGGCAACCGGTTTCTCCATCCGGCAATAGTCCGGGTTAAAGGTCTGGTTGTTACAATAGGTACATCCGCCCGTTCCTTTGGAACCATCCCGGTTCGGACAGGTAAAGCCGGCATTGACCGAAATTTTTTGTACTTTATGATCAAAATACCTGTTCAGGAAAACAAAGAAATCAGTATAGAGAGTAACGGATTGACCCATATTTTTTTCATTTTGTCCTGCAAAGATAGAGAATTAGCTATTTGTCAACTAAAAATAGCCCAAATTCAACATTTCATTCCCAACTTACCCTTATCTTTATCGGTGAAATACAAACCTCTAAATTAATATTTACCAATGAGAAGAAAAATGCTCACTTGTCTGAGTCTCTACCTGGCCCTGGCCGGCTTTGCTCAAAAAGACGAATGGAAGAACCCGGAAATTAATGCTGTGAACCGGGCACCCATGCACACAAACTACTTTGCCTATGAAAACCACGAAACAGCCCGGCAGGGAAACAAGGAAAACTCACAAAATTATCTTTCCCTGAACGGGATGTGGAAATTCAACTGGGTAAAAGATGCATCCGACCGCCCCACAGATTTCTACACCAACAACTTTAACGACAAAGGCTGGGACACCATGCGTGTACCCGGTATGTGGGAACTCAACGGATACGGGGATCCGATCTATGTCAATGCAGGATATGCCTGGAGGAACCAGTTCAGGAACAACCCCCCCCGAAATACCGGTGGAAAACAACCACGTAGGGTCCTACCGGAAAGAGATCACCATTCCGGCCGACTGGAGCGGCAAAGAGATATTCGCCCATTTCGGTTCGGTAACCTCCAACATCTACCTCTGGGTGAACGGACGTTATGTAGGATACAGCGAAGACAGCAAACTGGAAGCTGAATTCAACCTGACCTCTTACCTGAAACCCGGTAAGAACCTGATCGCCTTCCAGGTGTTCCGCTGGTGCGACGGCACCTACCTGGAAGACCAGGACTTTTTCCGTTTCTCCGGTGTAGGACGCGATTGCTACCTCTATACACGCAATAAACAGTATATTCAGGATATACGGATCACTCCCGATCTGGATAGTGAGTATAAAGATGCAACCCTGCGGGTAGAACTTAATCTCAAAGGAAGCGGTACGGTAGAACTCGACCTGACCGACAAGAAAGGGAACAGTGTGGCCTCTGCTACCCTGAAAGGAAGCGGTAAGATCGGTACTGTAATGCAGATAGAGAACCCCTGAAATGGAGCGCCGAAACGCCCAACCTTTACCAACTGACTGCCACCCTGAAAAACGGGAACAACGTACTGGAAGTAATACCTTAAAATGTAGGTTTCCGCAAAATAGAGATGAAGAACAGCCAGATATGGGTGAACGGCCAGCCTGTACTCTTCAAAGGGGTGAACCGTCACGAAATGGATCCGGGCACAGGCTATGTAGTCTCCCCCGAACGGATGATCCAGGATATCCTGGTGATGAAACAGTTCAATGTTAATGCCGTACGTACCTGCCACTACCCGGATGATAACTTGTGGTACGACCTCTGCGACCAATACGGCCTGTATGTAGTAGCCGAAGCCAATGTAGAGTCGCATGGAATGGGATACGGAGAGCACACACTCGCCCGCAATCCCCGATATGCCAAAGCCCACCTGGAACGCAACCAACGCAATGTACAACGTAGTTACAACCACCCTTCGGTCATATTCTGGTCATTGGGTAACGAAGCCGGATTCGGGCCCAATTTCGAGGCTTGTTATACCTGGATAAAAGCGGAAGACCCTACCCGTCCCGTACAATATGAGCAAGCTCACGGCAATGAATTTACCGATGTTTTGTGCCCGATGTACATGGGCTATGAAGGAGCAATACGATATTGTGAAGGCAATACGAACAAACCCCTTATCCAGTGTGAATATGCTCACGCCATGGGTAACTCCCAGGGAGGATTCAAAGAGTACTGGGATCTGGTACGCAAATATCCCAACTACCAGGGAGGTTTTATCTGGGACTTTGTAGACCAATCCGTTCACTGGAAAAACAAAGATGGAGTGACCATCTACGGTTACGGAGGAGATTTTAATCCTTGCGATGCCTCCGATAACAACTTCAATGACAACGGGCTGATCAGTCCCGACCGGGTACCCAATCCCCACATGTACGAAGTAGGATACTTCTACCAATCCATCTGGACTAAACCGGAGAACCTGCAACAGGGAACCATCCAGGTATACAACGAGAACTTCTTCCGCGATCTCTCGGATTATTACCTGGAATGGACATTGCTGGCAAACGGAGAAGTGATCCGTAGCGGCCGGGTAGAAGAACTGACTATCGCTCCCCAGCAAACCGGAACAGTAAAACTCAACTATAACCTCGAAGGTATCTGTCCGGAGGCTGAGATCCTGCTCAATGTAACCTATAAACTAAAGAATGTCGAAACCCTGCTACCGGCCGGATATACCGTAGCTAAAGATCAGCTGGTCATTACTCCTTATAAGGCGGCCCCTTTGCAGATAGCCAACGAAGTTAAACCCAATCTGCCCATCGTTACCCCTGTGGTAAAAGAGAATGATTACCACTACCTGATCATTGATGGAGAGGATTTCCGGATTGAGTTCAATAAACACAATGGTTATTTGTGCCGGTATGAAGTGGCAGGAAAAGCCCTCTTGAACGATGGCGGAGCACTGACCCCAAACTTCTGGCGCGCTCCTACCGACAACGATTACGGAGCCGGACTGCAACACAAATATGCTGCCTGGAAAAATCCACGATTAAAACTGACTTCACTGACCCACACAGTAGAGAACAAGCAGTTAGTAGTAAAAGCAGCTTATGAGATAGAAGCTGTTTCCGCCCAACTGGATATGACCTATACAATCAATAATAAAGGGCTATTCAGGTAACTCAAAAGATGACAGTTGATAAAAACAAGGAAGTTTCAAATCTTTTCCGTTTTGGTATGCAAATGCAGATGCCTCAGGAGTATGACGAAGTGGAATACTACGGACGTGGCCCGATCGAGAACTATTCGGACCGGAACCATGTGACCGACCTGGGCAAATACCGGCAAAAAGTTTCCCAGCAGCACTACGAATACATTCGTCCGCAGGAAACCGGTACCCGTACTGATATCCGTCACTGGAGTGTGATCAATAGACTGGGAAATGGATTACGTTTTACTGCAGAAGCCCCCTTCTCAGCTTCGGCACTGAACTACTCCATTGAATCCTTAGATGATGGATGGAATAAAAAACAAAGCCACTGGCCGGAAGTAACTCCTGTGAACTACACCAATTTCTGCATTGATAAAGTACAGATGGGACTGGGATGTGTAAATAGCTGGGGAGCCCTGCCCCTACCGCCCTATATGGTTCCTTACGAAGATTATGAATTTACCTTCCTGATGGAACCGGTATTTAATCAGGTTAAAATATAATAAGCCAGACCGGTTATTGGTATCAAACATTATCCAAAGGGGTTACCTGGTTTCAGGTAACCCCTTTGCTATATAACTGTTATTAAAAAGGTTAACCCGCAAAGATCGTATTATGATTGGCAAAGATAGAACAAAGCGATCCTTTTCCTCCCTGTTATCTTTGTAAGAAACAAGTTACAAAGGATTTTTATTAGTAGTCCACAAGAGACCCAAACCCATGAAAAAACAGTTCACCCTCTTATTACCCGCCATCCTGGTGATAAGCCTGATAGCCTGCACACCGAAAAAGCAACCGGAAAAAGGAGAACGATCTGCGGTTGAAAAACTATCTCCGCAAAAAGCCGGTGAGTACGATGTATACCTGCTGATCGGACAATCCAATATGGCCGGACGAGGCTATATGATCTTACCGGCCGACACAAATTACATCATGCAGAATGTCTGGCTTCTCAACGGGGACGATATACCAGAACCGGCTAAAAACCCGATGAACCGTTATTCGACTGTACGTAAACCGATGGATCAGCAACGCATTTCACCCGCTACCACATTCGGGGAGAGTGTTGCCGTACGCACAGGACGCAGGATACTGATCGTGATGAATGCCTTGGGAGGCTCCTCCATCGAACAGTGGAGCAAAGATACCCCGGTGATCAGTGACCGACACAGTATCGGACGCGATACCCTGCAACTCTATGCCGAAGCCGTACGGCGTGCAAAGATCGCCCAGCAATATGGTACACTGCGTGGTATTCTCTGACACCAGGGAGAAGCCAATTCCAGTGCTTCAAAAGTAGTTCACTATCCTGGTCAGCTGGCACAACTCGTAGAGAACCTGCGCACCGACCTGGAGGCTCCCGGTGTACCTTTTATTGCAGGCGAACTGGCCTACTGGCGCAACGAAGGTAAAGGTTCGGTAGCTTTCAATGAGATGATCCGGCAGATCCGGACCTTCGTACCCAACAGTGACTGGGTCAGCGCCGAAGAAACCGATCCGATGAAAGATGAGAACGATCCCATTTCGGCCGGGACGGACAACTTTTACTGGGCAGACGGTATGCTGAAAAAATCCTTAGCTTAGTCTATGGAATTACCGGATCATACCCTACTGAACAGGATCTTTAAGTAGCGGTTAAATGATCTTCATCCGGCACATCCAGGTGCCGGGCATCACAGAACGGTTTATTCTGCGACCGGCCGCACTGGCAGAGCGTAACCCGGTTCCGTACCGGATAGGTAAAACCATCTGCGCTCTCAATGGAAATCCCTCCTTTTATCCAGAGAGGTCCCAGTGCCTCTTCCGCATGATCATCCAGCAGGCTGATTTCCTGCGGAAGTTCCGGTTCAAAAACCGTTCCGTCCTTATCCACAGCGGTAAGGCGACCGGCCGGACAATTATTGCATTGCTCAATGACAAGGGTGTTGGTATTACCCGATTTACTGTGACGTACCAGCCGCCAGGTAGTACCATACGTATCGCAGAACCGGGCCACTGCGCACAGGGAAGGAGCATCCATCAGATCAATATACTGTCCCTTGATCTTCCGGGCCAGTTTCTCATATGGTTCGCGGCTTCCCGTTTCCGTACCATCAAAATCCTGCAGATGGGATCCGTCGCAGAATGGCTTTATATAAGATTTTCCGCAACGGCAAAGATACTGTATCTCTTTAGGCGGATACCTTTCAATCTCCTCATACGTAACCGCGTTATTATCCTTATCACAGATAATACACAGCTTATTGAATGGAACACAGCCGGTAACCTTGTACGGGCCGTCTTTCATCACTTTTATCTTCTTTCCTTCTTCCATAGAGATCATACGTTTTCTGGAAAGAACAAACAATCCGCTGAATAAGTTTATCTCCCTTTATCAGCCTTCACCCGGGAACTTTTGCAGGATATAACGGTACCTTTATGCACCTGTAACCATTCCCTGGTCTTTTTTCAAAGAGAAACAAGTCGTTTACTAACTGTTTTCCCATCGTTTGTTAGGTTGTTTCTTATCAGACACAAGCTTGTATCTGATAAGAAACAACCTAACAAACGAGTTATATTTTACCAGGTTTTTATCTGTTATCCGGGAAGAAACAGAAAAATCCTCCTAAAGAAATTACCACTGCTCCCGGATAGGGCAGTGGTAATCCTTCGTATAAATAACAAATTATAAAACAGAAACTTTTTATTTAGCCAGGTACCCTCCGTCTACCGGGTAATAACCGCCATTACAGAAAGAGGCACGGTCGCTGCTCAGCCAGAGTACCAAGTCTACAACTTCATCTATCTTCCCCAGACGTCCCATCGGATGTTTGGCTACCAGGAAATCGTAACACTCTTTATCTTCCGTAAGAGAGTGTGTCAGACCGGTCTCTACAAACCCGGGGCCCACCGCATTGGCACGGATCCCCATCTTACCATATTCCAGCGCCACATTTTTAGTAAGTCCTACCACACCATGTTTCGCTGCTACATATCCGCAGGAACCGGCAAAACCCACCTGCCCCAGAATGGAAGACATATTTACGATGGCTCCACCGCCATTTTTGAGCATCTGGGGGATCTGGTAACGCATTCCGTAAAATACACTGGAAAGGTTTACCAGGATCACTTTGTCCCACCCCTCTACAGGGTATTCACCAATGGGAGCACTGGCCCCGCCGATCCCGGCATTATTAAAAGCCACATTGAGCTTTCCATACTGACTGACTGCGCTCTTTACCAGATTCTCGCAATCCTCCGGACGGGAGACATCCGCCTTTACAAAGATGGCTTCCCCACCGGCTTTACGGATCTGATCTGCGGTCTCCTCGCCCGATTCGGCGGCAATATCCGACACCACCACTTTAGCGCCTTCCTGTGCATATAAAAGCGACATCGCCCTGCCAAAGCCGGAGCCCGCCCCGGTAACAATAGCAACTTTTTCTTCGAATTGTTTCATTTCTGATCATTTTATAGGATTAACTGAAATAACACATGCTTCCGGAAGAAGGTTTGTCCGTTCTACCTGGTTAGATCAGCTCTGCAGGAAGGAAAAAGGGATATCCTTTCTAACAAATATAGGAAAAAAAGTTGAATCCTCTTTATTTTCCTTCCCTTTTGTCCTTGCGGGAAGTCCGAAAAATAAAATATGTTAATAATCGTTAATAATCGCTGTCTGATTCGTTAAATTACAAAGAATATTAATATCTTTGATCCGGAAAATAAGCAAACAGACAATTATTTAAACCATAAATTGAGAACTTATGTGAAAAAACGTAGCTGTTCAGGCCCGGGAGGGTACACTGTGAACAGACGGGTACAAACCGGAAAAGATCATGGATGGAAAAACGATGGATAACCATTTATTAAGTTTCTTTACAACTACAGGTAGAACAAAAATTTACTGTATTCTATTTAGATACAGAACTTTTCGCGCTACCGGGCGTTAATACAAAATAAACGATATCTTTTACTGCGTATTCGTAACATCCGGAAAATTGATTACCTGCGGCCCGCCGCAGGATC
>JAJQBG010000152.1 GCA_021203405.1 Bacteroides sp. | reverse complement strand
GTTATAAGGGAATTACGAGCACAAGTATGATAGATGATAGTACATTTGATTTTTTAATCCCATGTAGAGAAAGAATAAAAAACACCATTGGCTTCCAGGAAACTGTTTGCCCCGACCCCTCTGGTTTTACTGCTTTGTTGTCAGATCTTCATACTTGTTACCACCGCCTTCACAGTCCCACACGGTACAGGAGCGGCTGGGAAGCCGCAAGGTAAAGAGTCACCGGCTGGGAAGCCGGCGACAACAAGGGGATAACAATAGTCGTGCAACAGACACTATGAAGCCGGCGGTAACAGCGTGTAAAGAGAATGATATTTAATAAGAGTTGTCTATAAATTTACCGGACTGGTTTATAAAGTGAACGCTGTCATTTCCCCCAGGGCGCCATAAGGATTTACCGCACAAATCCGGAAAGTCCCGTTTCCTTTCCCGGACAACTCCAGGGAAACGTCTCTCGTCATTCCCACCACTTCGTCTCCCCTGAAAACAAGATATCCTTTAGCACCGGGAATACTTTTCCAGGTAGCTTTTCCTTTACCGGCCTTTACCTGGGGGGCGGGTAACTTCTCCATCATACGACGAGGATCCCATCCATCCTCTCCGGGAATGATAGTTTCATAGGTATACCGGGCGGCTTCCTGCTCAGTGATCGAAGCCCGGCAGGAACCTGTGGGAGGATTCTCTCCCCTACCCTGATACTCGGTTTTACGGTTACTAAGATCCAGGAGGTTTCCCTGGGCATCGCGGCTGTTGTATTCGGCAAAGAGGGCGGGAATGGCTCCCATATTGGTCCAGCCCTCCTGGGCAATAGGGATCTGCATAGTAGTGTTGATATAGACAGCTACCGGGGAGTTGTGCCAGGGACGGCCTAACTTTGTTTTTTGATCGGCTGCCGCTGCCTCATTTCCATCGACTGTACAGTTCAGGAATACATATCCGAACTTAGCCTTCTCATGGCAGGGAGCTACAATAACCGATCCGCTGCGTACATTGTACAGGGTAGAATTCTCTACCAGGGCATCGCCTCCGCCATAAAAGTAGTCTACGGCTCCTTCAATAAAACAATCTTTGACATAGTGCCGGTGGTGGTCTTTGGTGGAGGTCATCCAGGTATCCTGGAAAGAGCGGAAGATACAGTTATGGAAGGCCTGGCGATCGGCACTGTTCTTCATAGCCAGGGCCTGCGGGCCTGACTGCTGCTCTACCCCCCAGCTATTGACAAAGGAGATATTCTCGCAATAAAAGTCGGAAGCGGCTACCACGACTACACTACCATCTTTTACGCCCAGCACTTTATTGGAGCGGTGAGAGATTTCTCCTTCGGCCGGGCCGCAATGAATGTTATAGGCAAGGATAGTTCTCTCTTTATCCTGTCCGATCAGGTGGATAAAGGGTTTATCTTCGGGTATGCGTACCAGTTCTTCATAGGTACCGTTCTTAATAAAAATAAGCCACGGAGCAGTACGACCGGTGGGTGCGGCATCTATAGCTGCCTGCACGGTAAGGAAATCTCCGGTACCTTTTGCATCCACTACTGTGTGGAAGAGGTTACCGGTTGAAGAGTTACCCGCCTGTAGAGTTACAAAAGGGAGTAAAAAAGGGAGTAGTAAAAATGGGTGTAAAGAGAAGAGTGTTATTCTTTTCATACGATGTCTGTTTTAAATGTATAGTACAAAAATAGGAGAAGAGCTACAGAAAGGGGAGTAAATTCCGGTCAGATTTATCTACTATCCAATCAGAGAGAAGGAAAAGGAGAAAAATTCCCCCTGAACACAGAGATTTTCCGGGTGGGAATAAAAAATGTGCCACTAACTTCACAGCCGGCAGCACATATATACACTGTCAATGTTGACCAGTGAAACACGCTTATCTTCTATTCAACAGAATTACTTTAGAAATTATATCCGTAATTCTGATAGGCTTTCCTGGCAGAGGCATCGAGCGTATTTCCCGCTTCATCCGTCAACAGATCAATGAGGCTCTGCGGGAAGGGCTTGAGAGTATGATAGCCCTGAAAGAATCCCAATCCGTCTCCGGTAGGACCACTGCCGGATATCAGGTTATCGGCGCTATCCCACAATCCTTTTTCGCCGGAGCCTACCTGGTTACGATACCGAATGCGGCTGGCATGCCAGCCTGAATGGTGGAGGGTTCCGTAATAGGTCATCTCCTGGCTTAACTCACGGCCATGTTCATTGAGGATAAAGTTGATAAACCGGTCTTCCTGGGTTTGTGTGTCGGCAGGATAGTTCTCTGCTATTGAGTTTGCAGAGGTTCCGTCCCAGAAACTTTCATCAACCAGCATCAGGTCTGTCATATCCTGTACGACTGTATAGGAATATTGCCGTTCGGATTCCAGCAGTTGTTCTTTGCCGGGTTGAAGACGGGCTAACACCTGTAGACGGGTCTCTCCGGGTTTATAGGCAGCCCGTTTGCGCACGGTATTGATATCATTAATGGCAGAGGCATAATCGCCTTTACGCCCGTACGCTTCGGCCCGGAGGAGATAGGTTTCGGCCAGGCGGTAGACAATGATATCGCGGGTGACCTCGGTAGAGGTGAGGGTGGCCCGGTTAGGGTCTTCATACTTCAGCGTGGCCGGCACATAATAGGTATAGCCCTGATCCAGCCCTTTATACTGGGCTGTATTGTAATGATGAGAAGTTCCGATATCCTGATAGGGAGGCCGGTAATAGTATTTATCTCCCTCTTTGATCCAGCGGGCTATCACCATAAAAGGCTGTGCCAGTGCTTCTTCTATATCAATGGCTGTCTCTTTGGTATTTTCCAGGTAGGCAAAGGCTATATCGCCTGTTCCCATTTTATGGTCGCCGGCTACAGCCTGGCGTCCTCCCCAGGAGGGTCTGTCATACGTGGGTAGAATGTATTGGTTGAAGTAGGTTGCCTGCTCCTGGGTCCATGTATAAGTGGTATTGTCAGACGAATCGTAGGCGTAATAATCTACATTGGGAGCCGTAGAGCTGGAAGTTCCTCCGCAAAGGGCGGTTACATACTCTAAGCGGAAGGATTTCTGGTAACGCGAATCGGCCTGTTTATTGATATAGGCATCTATTCCCCAATCGCTCGGGAAGGAGACACAGTTGCCACTGATAGAGTATTCCCAGCATACATCGGGAATACCCCAGCCGCCATTGTGATACCTGCTGGCGAAATAGTTTCCCATCCGGCATCCGTAACGTCCTCTGTCTGCACCTGCACCCCCTAACACAATTGCCAAAAGTATTTCCCGGCTGCCTTCGTTGGAGTAATCGCCCAACTTGTGTTCAAAAAGCCGGCCGTAGTCTTCTTCTAACTTGTAATAAGAAGAGTGAATGATCTGGCTGGTATAATAGATACAAGAGTCCAGATCGGTAGATACATTTCCTTTATAAAGCATTCCCAGATAGGACTTTTCATGGGTATTATCAATGGTACCATCGGTATTGCGTCCATATTCACTGGTTCCATACTTAGCTCCCTGGGCACGTTGCAGATAGAGTTTGGATAACAGATGGGCTGCGGCTCCTTTGGTTATTCTTCCATATTCTGAATCGCTTACTTCTGAGGCATCGGGAAGGGATTCCACACAAAAGCGGAGATCGCTGATAAGCATAGCGTAGAGTTCCTCAGAGGGAGTACGTGTAAAAGCATAGTTGTCGGGAAGGGAGGCTGTATAATCGGTTTTTACATATACATCGCCATAGAGGGTATTGAGATGATAGTAGCAAAAGGCCTGGTTAAAGAGTACTTCCGAAAGACGAAGGTTAGCATAGGCGGGATCGGTAGCAAATTTACCCTCGGCCTTACCTTCGCGGATACTGGCTATGGCCCGGTTACAGTTATTGATCGTGGGATAGAACCCGATGAGGCTACTGGATGTAAATTCTCCGGCCAATGCATTGGCCCAGGAGGCAATATTACCACTGGCAGCCCACACATTGGCTGAGAAAGTATTCACATCGGCTGAACTGTTACAGGTGATGTCCATAGGAATTTCAAAACTCGAAGGTCCCTGATTGTATCCATAGGAGGTACGCAGACCGTTATAGGTTCCAACAATGAGTTCTTCAAGTCCCTGTTCTGTTTCAAAATAATCCTGTGTAATGACAGAGACCATCTTTTCATCCAGGAAACTATCTGTACAGGAGATAGCGAGACAAGCGGAAAGTAGTAAATTTATATATTTTTTCATATTGTTCTTTTATTGAAGGGGTGATTAAAAACCAATTCTGACGCCCAGTACATAACTACGGGTAATAGCAGTATTTCCACTCTGCCCTCCGACAATACTGGTATAGTCATCTTTCTTGCTACGGGTAGTCCAACCGGTGGTATCATCCGGATTGATACCGGCTTTTACCAGTTCGCCGCCCCAGATAAAGGGATTGAGTACCTGGCCGTAGAGTTGCAGGCTGCCTACTTTGTACTTTTTCAGCAGGGACTGGGGGAAATTATAGGAGAGCCCGATATTACGCACAATAAACATATTACCTTTGGTAAAACTCATATATTTACTGCAATCGGTATAAGAGGTACCTCCGCTCCGGGGCTGGGGATATTTACCTCCCGGATTGGTCTCGCTCCATATATCTTTTTCGACCCGGCGTCCGTAGGTTTGCAATAAGCCGTAATACATATTGCCTAAACGGGTATAGATAAAGGAGTTGAGCTCCCAGTTCTTATAGGTAAATACAGTATTGATACCGCCGACCCACTTAGGTTGATAAGAGCCGAGGAAATGGTTATCGTCGTTGTTAAATACTCCGAACCCATTATCCAGGTAGGTTATGGTACGTCCGTCTTCCAGGGTTACGGTCTTTGAACCGTCCGTTCCTTCGGATACCAATACCAGCTCCTGATCGACTAATTTGGCCTGTCCCGGCAGGAAAGTGAGTCCGTTGGCTTTATAGATAGCCATCAGTAACTGATCTTCCTGCGTATCCTGCCAGAGACGATCGTATTTATAGGTCCAGATGGCATCAATGGGTTTTCCGATAAACCACCCGTTTGCTGTATCGTCTTCTTTCCCATCAGCCAGTTCTACAATTTTTTCCTTGTTGGTTGAGAAGGTAAAATCGGTACGCCAGCTAAAATTGCGGGTCCGGATATTGGTCGTGGAGAGTGTTATTTCCCATCCTTTGTTCCGGGTTTTACCGATATTGGCCAAGATAGTGGTATATCCGGTCATCAGGGGGATGGAACGGTTGAGAAGCAGATCGGAGGTATTGGCTACATAATATTCGACAGAACCATTGATGCGGTTATCCAGGAATCCGAAATCAAGCCCCACATTGGTAGAGACTGTTTTTTCCCAGCCTAACTGCAGATTGGGGAGTACTTCGGCTTTTACTCCGGTCGTATTGGAGGTGATGTCTCCGATCCCGAAGGGCTGATTGGCATAGGTGGAGGCCATGGACCCACCGGTTTGGTAGGGTTTAATGGCAGCGTTACCGGTCACTCCGTATCCGATACGGAATTTCAGGGTAGTCAACCAGTCCCGGTGTCTCTCCATAAACTCTTCCTGGTCTATTTTCCAGGCAAGGGCCATGGAGGGGAAAAAGTCCCATTTATTGCCTTTGGCCAGTACGGAGGCTCCATCCCATCGTCCTGTCAGGGTTAACAGGTATTTATCCATCAGGGAATAATTAAAACGTGCCATATAGGAGGCTATTTGCTTTTCCTGGAAGCTGGAACGGATGGTAGAATTGGAGGTATCGGAATCTCCGACACTATACCAGAGGGAGGTCGGGAATTTTACCTCAGAAGTACGTACGAACAATCCCTCTTCCCGGTAATATTCGGCAGATTGCAACAGGGTAACATTCAGGGTGTGTATATCGGCCAGTGTCTTATTGATATAAATAAGGTTTTCCAGTGCCCAGGAGAGTTTTTGATTATGGCTGTTAGTGGCCATTTTGGCGTAGGAATCGCCGCCTCTGATAGGATTGGTAAAATCGGGGCATAGTAGGCTCCGACACGAGTGTTCCGGTATTGTACCCCAAAATTAGTACGCCATTTAAGCCAGGGTAGCAGGGTCGCTTCGGCAAAGGAGTTGGCCATTACCGCGTAGGTACGGGTTTCATTGGTAGCTTCGTTGATATTAAGCAGAATGTTGTGCTCCGAAGGTCCGTCTTTAGCGGGTTCAACCAGAATATTCCCTTCCTGGTCATAAGCAGGGGCGTAGGGCTCCAGGGAGGTAGCATACCTGTAGGAGTCTTTTTTAACGGTATTTCCTCCGTTATTGATCATTCCATAGTTCTGTATGGAGTGGCTGGCGTTGATACCCATTCCCATCCGGAGCCACCTGGTGGCCTGAACGTCTCCATTGAGGTTAAAAGAGTAGCGTTTATAGTCCTGGTCGATCATGGGTGATTCCTGGTCCAGGTAGCCGATAGACATATAGACACTGGAAATATCGGTTCCGGCAGAGAGGGATACCTGGTGGTTGTGGGTAAAGGCGGTACGGGTGACCAGATCCATCCAGTGGGTGGTTGGAATGGCAGAAGAGTTATAGACAGGTACCTAATCGGCATATCCCATGGCTTTTTCTGCTCCGGTAGCGGCACGCATCACCGGAGTACCATCGGCATTGAGTTGGAAAGCGGATTCGAAGATGGGGCGCATATAGGGGTATTGGGCTATACCGCCGAAGAGGTCGCCATCGACATCGGGATCGGGTGCGGTACCATATTTACCGCTGTAGGCACCGGCATTGATATAGGCCTGCCTTTTCCAGTCGATACGTTGACCGGCGTTCATCCAGTCTGTCAGGGAGTTGATATGGGTAAAGACGAACGAGCCGTCGTAGTTAATGGAGACTCTGCCGGTCTTTCCTTTTTTGGTAGTAACGAGTACGACTCCGTTGGCCCCGCGGGAACCGTAGATAGCGGTGGCAGAGGCATCTTTGAGCACTTCCATGGATTCAATATCGTTGGGGTTGATGTCGCTGATGGAACCGGCTACCATCGGGATACCGTCGATCACATAGAGGGGATCGTTATCGGCTATAATGGAACGGTTACCACGGATGCGTACTTCGCCCACCTCACCCGGACGGGTATTGGTGGTAATATCGACCCCGGCTGCGCGTCCCTACATGGCCTGCAAAGCGTTTTGTACGGGACGATCCTTGATCTGGCTCTCTGTAACCCGGGAAAGGGCTCCTGTTACGTCACTTTTTCTCTGGACACCGTATCCTACTACGATGAGTTCATCCAGCGCAGAGGCATCTTCTTCCAGGACGACATTGACAACGGATTTGATACCGACTGCTATTTCCACGGTTTTATAGCTGATATAGGTGAATTGAAGCCTGGCTCCGGAAGAGACAGAGAGGCTATAGGCCCCCTCTATATCGGTTATTGTTCCATTGCCGGTACCGACTTCGAGTACATTGGCCCCGATCAGGGGTTCTCCGTTAGCATCGGTTACGACTCCGGTAACCTGTCGTTTTTCCTGCCGGGGGGCAGGTGGGGCTACAGGAGCCGATCTGTCTTCAGTTATAACGATCTGTTTGCCACTTACATGGTACTTTAGTCCGTGTGGGGTTAAAGCTTCGCTTAAAACTTCTTCGAGGTTTTTATCGGTGGCATTGACCGAAACTGTTTTCTTGAGGCGACTGCTCTCTCTGTAAAGAACTACATACCCGGTTTTACTCTCTATTTCAGAAAAGAGAGTCTCTATATCGACATTGTTTACGTGGAGAGAGATAAGGGTTTGCGAGAACATGTTTTCGGCATGTAACAGGCTCCCCATTAGGCCAATGATGAATAATACAAGTTGTGCTTTCATAAATTTAAGCCAAAAGCTACTCTTAAGCTTTTTAAGTGTGATTTCGATAGTTTTTTCATAAATTTGGATGCTTGTAAATAATTTAAGTGACTGCTTAAGTTATGGGTGAACCGTATAATAGTACCAGTATTATGCGGTTCTTTTTTGCAAAATAGTTTCACAAAAAGCTGGATTTCATGGCGGGTGTTTCCTGGTCTGTTTCATACTATTAAAAGGTTAATAAAAAGTTATTTTTTGAAATGTGTTCTTCTTGTCATTTGATATAGATATGCATACTGCCGTCTTCATTTTTCTGATACCTGAAAGGGATAGAGGCGGAGAGGTTATCCAGTATCTCTTCCAGCGAATCTTCCAGATTGACTTTTCCCCGGTATCTCTCCCCGGCCAGTGTTTTGTTCTCTATCTCTATCGGTACATTGTAATGGCGGGCCAGCCGGGCAAACAGGCTGGTAAGGGTTTCTCCTTCTACCCGCATAATACCCTCTTTCCAACAGGTATATATAGTGGTATCTACTTTTCTGACCACCGCTCTGCCTTCACTGGCAAAGAGCCCCTGACTGGGGGTCAGTTTCTGGGTAATGTTTTCAATAGCTATACTCACACTTCCTTCGATTAAAACAACTGATTGCTCTTCATCTTCACTATAGGCGTTTACATTAAAGCTGGTTCCCAACACTTCAATATCAAAAACTTTAGTATGTACAATAAAGGGTTGTGTTCCGGCTTTTTCGACTTCCAGGTATATTTCTCCTTCAATAAAGATCTCCCGCTTATCGGCAGCAAAGGTTTTGGGATAAATGAGTTTACTTCCGGAATTGACCCAGGCAACGGTTCCGTCGTGGAAACGGATATGGGTTCTTCTTCCGTTGGGAACGATCAACTGGATATATTCGGTCTCTATCTGCTCTGATCTTACTTTTTCTTCTTTACCCACCAGCAGGTCTCCTGCTTCGGTCTGGGTAATACTTTGATTATCGGCCACCCTGGCTTCTACTCCTCCGGATATTATTTTTACCTCCTCACTCTGTGTATCCATAGCATCCAGCAGGGAAAGGATGTGGGAGGTTGTGGCGGGTGTAGCCGGCCGGAACAGGTCTGTAAAGAGTGAGAGGGCAAAGAGCAGGCAGAGGGTAGCTGCTACACTTCCGGCAGATAGCCAGAGAGTACGATCTCTTTTCTGCTTACGCCGGATCTGTTCCATAAAGAGGTTATAATCTTCTTCCATTTGTAGGGCCGGGACAGGTTTTGCCTCTATTTTTATATGTTGTATAAGCAGGTAAGCCTGCCTGATGATCGTTTCTGAGCCAGGGTATCTGTTTATAAACTCATTCAGCCGGGTCTGGTTGTTCTGCCGGGCTATTTCAGTGAGTTCCGGGTGACAGATAAAATAGTCGAACGGGTGTGGTGGTTGATTCATAGAATGGGTTTCCTGATTATAGTACAATCGGAAAGGGAAAACGTAATCACGCGCTCCGGTTTTTTTCGGTTTTTTTCAAAAAAACAGTTCTGCCTGTAGGGATATAGACTGTAAACAGCTTATTTACAAAGCATAAACAGGCAAAGGATCCATAGCAAAAGTTCGGGGTTTTCTTTGCGCATTTTTTCCATGGCACGGTACGTAAGGTTGCGGGCGGCCTGCGGGGAGAGGTTCATAATACCGGCTATCTCTTCGTAACTCATCTGATGGAGGAACCTGAGGTAGATGATCTCTTTCTGCCGGGGAGTAAGGGAGCTGATCACTTTTTCTACCTTTTCTTTCACAATACGGTGTTCTTCTTCGTCTTCTATCTGGTTGTTTTCTACGGAATAGGTGAGTTCGAAAGAGTCGGTTTCGTATAATCCGGTGTGTCGTTTACGGAATTTTTCGTGATTAATACAGGCATTCCTGAGGGAAGCGAAGAGAAAGGGTTGAATGGTGGAGTATTCTTTGATAAGCCGGGGAGTGGTATAGAGTTTGACAAAGAGTTCCTGGATCAGATCCCGCACCTGCTCCTGGTCCTGGCACAGGCTCATACCGTATGAGTAGAGTTTAGGGTAGTTGCGCCGGTAAAACAGTGCAAAGGACTCCTTATCTCCCTGTACAAAGGAGTGCCACAGATCTGAATCTTTATAAAGGGTAAAAGATTTCATAGGCATTTATTTTCCTGAATGAGTAACAGACTTATCGTCTCTTTATTTGTGTTGTGTACGCTTTATACAAATATAAACTTATTATTCGCTAAAGCAAAACCGTTTATTTAAAAAGGCTGAATTTAACTTTCAGTCCGGAAAAAGAAGATCCGGACTTTCACAGGCCCGGATCTTACACATGCAATGTATAAATGTTATAAATTATATGTGTGCTAATACCTATTATATCGTTCATCTATCATCTTTCTTTTTTGTTTTGTGTAAAACAGCACCGGCTGGATCTTACATCTACAAATGTAATGAAACCGGGAATCCGGCAGGGATGCTATTTATGCAAAAAACCATACTATTTGTTCAGAGGGGCTGTTTTATTATGCAGAAAAACAGAAGAATAGTTCACGCCAGGTAGAGAAGGGGATAAAAGAGGAAAAGGTGATCTTCACAGACCACCTTTTCGATTTAAACTAATTTTTATTATTTAACTGCAAACGGTATAAACCGCTTTGCTGTTCAGAATATCCTATCATCACTATGACCGGATATCCGTTTCTTACACTCAATTTAGCTATTTAAATGAGTTTCTTTATTTTTTCATCACCACCCGGGATTCTGAGTGAGATTCGGATTTTTCATTCTTTCCGACTGAGGGATCGGGAAGAAGTACATTTTATCGTCCCATTGGCGGGATTGTGTTTCCCGGGTATAGGTATAAGTACCATCTTCATTGAGGGTGATCTTCATACGGGTAATACTCTTGAAGGTTTCTCCCTCTTTCCAACGTCTTACATCCCAGAAACGGTGACCTTCGAAAGCGAGTTCAACCATACGTTCGTTGGTGTATTGTTTCCAGAATTCGTCGTTGGATAGTCCTGCTTCTAAAGCAGGCATTTCAACCCGGGCACGGATCACATTAACAGCTTCACGGGCAGACATAGGGAAATCTGAAGAGGTGGCATCGGCAGAACCGAGAACTTTGAAAACGGCTTCGGCATAGTTTAAATAAAATTCGCCAAGACGGTAAGTGATCCAGGAATGACGGGTAGAGGATGGATTATTAGGCCTCAAAGAAACAGTCCTATCTACTAATTTTCTTAGATAATAGCCTGTAGGAGTAGCCCCGGAAACAGGTTCCCCATTAGTACCACCGTAATAGGTTTTAATAGGGTCTGTATTATAAGAAGGCCAGCCGGTATCTCCATTCTTTACAATAGACATTGCAAAACGAGGATCTCTTCCTCCGTAAGGATTAGCCGGGTCATAACCACTACCCGTTTCATTCCAGAATTTTCCGGTTTCCTGCATTTGATAAGCATCGACCAAGTCTGGGTAGGACAGTTCCCCGAATTACCGCCTTCTATACCAACAGGAAAATTATAACCTTCCAGAATAGAGCTAGAAGTAGAGATACGCCGTACAAAAATAGCCTCTTTACTGGACCAGTTATCAGTTCCCCAGATATCTTCGTAACCGGCTAATTCATAACCATATTTAACACAGGAATCCAGAACAGCTTTATTAGCCTGAGCAGCTTCCTGCCATAACCGGCTATCGGAAAGACTCTATATCATTGGCATAGTAAGCAATCTCCCGATTACTGAAATGCTCCCTCATATCATCCGTAACCAGTGATACTCCTCCCCCGAACATAACATCCAGATTCTGGTAAGCCATCTGCGAACCGATCGCACTATAGTTACGACGGCTGTAATGGTGAGCAGCGCAGTCTGCCGGGGTAGCATGCGGGAACTCAACCGTAACCACCAGTCCGGTAGAACGTCCTTTCTCAATCCGGTTGGCTTCCAGAATGGTGGCAAGAGGCTGGTAGGCCATAGCAGGATCTACTTCTACCAGGTCATTTTCCGGATCTGCGGGTGGATAGATACATACATTTCCTGTCTGCTGTGGCATACCGGTCATATAAGCAGAAGTAGTAGGAGCAGAATCCCCGATCGGAGCGTTGGAAGAGAAAGTCTTGACCGTTCCGCAGAAGTAAGGATCGATAGCTAGTATTTCCCCTCCTGAACCATTATAGATCTGATACCAGCGGGCGGCAGAGACCACCCCGATAGAGGTACCGTCGGGCATCATCAGGATAATATTACGGGTCGGAGCTACAGGTTTTCTGTAAGAGTTTCCGTTATAAGTCTGTGCCACCAGGGTGGTGGTGATACAGAGAACAGATAGCAGGATAAGAGTAAATTTTCTCGTATTCATTTTATTTGTTATAAAAAAGATGTATACACAGTCCAAAGATTTTTTAAAAACCTTTGCAAGATACAAAGTTGTTCCCAGACCACAGGTGGAGAAAAACAAAAAAGAGGTGGACAAAAGTCTCTCATCCCCTCTATTATTACATTTTTAATACAACTTATCCGAATCCGTACCGTCAGGATCTTATCTTCCCGCTATTAAAGCCGATAGGTTACCCCCCACCGATCCGTAAATATTCCGTATAACAAAATGTATGGGTACATCCGTCGAGAAATAAGGATTAAATCCCCAGGTGAAATCCGCATAAAATCCAACATGTTTATTCATCCGGAACTCTCCTCCAACCAATAACCCCACATCAAATTTACGGGCATGATCGCTATAATCCAGTGTAGCGTAAGAGACCTTCCTTACCTGAGATACAGGAGATTCCACTCTTATCTCCACATCCGTAACATCTCCTTTAAATTTCCGGTGCAGCGCTTCAGCCAGATAGACACCGGCTTTTACCTGCCATTTCCGGTTAAACCGGTAGGTACCGTATACAGGTTGGGTCAGGTAAATGGTAGTTACCTGGGTCGTATTTCTTCCGGTTACATACCCGGTCAATGTACCCACATTGGGCACATCCACACTCAGGTGTACCTGAGTTACTTCCGTATGCACGTTCATTCCCTTCCAATCTACGGTAAGCCCCGTACCGATGCCCCAGTGTTCAGTAAAGAACCACCCTAGGTTCGCTCCCAGTTTTGGATTCAGTTTCGGATTATATTTAGTTATATTCAAATCACCCGGAATAGGTACAGGAGTAGTAGCACCTATATTTACCCCCAATAAAAAACTCAAGTCTGCACCGCTTTTCATTTCCTGCGCCACAGAAGGAATCATATATGCCCCGTTCATTATGGCTATGATAATGATAATTTTTATAAATTTCATATCCGCACTTTTTATCTTTTCCTGTTGACAACAAGCGGCTCCGGTTAATTGTTGTGCCCGTTATTACAAGGTACCGAAAAACAGTGAACAAATTATATATTGACAGCTCCCATCTGATCAGGTAACAGATGGGAGCTAACAATAAAAAGTGTGATATATTTACAGATGTTCCTCCTTACATCTCCGGATATTATTGTAATACCAATTGTACTTTACGGAGATCCTTATCCTGCGAACTACCACCCACCAGGATCTCAAACGCTCCCGCATAGGTACGCATGGTATTGGTAGACTCGTCCCACCACTCAAACTGCCGGGGAGTCAATTCCATTTCAACCACCGCTTCCTGACCCGCCGGTATACTAACCCGCCGGAAGGCACGCAACGCCTTAACAGGTCCCTGCGGATCATCCGTTCTTCTAAGATACACCTGTACAATTTCATCCCCATCCCGACTGCCGGTATTGGTTACAGGCACTTTCAGCGTTACACTTTCTCCGGTCGAAGCACTCTCCTTGCTTAGCGTAGGTGCATCATAAGCAAAAGATGTATAACTAAGCCCATACCCAAACGGGAAGAGTGAAGCCTCCTTCATATACCGATAGGTACGGTTTGTCATAGTGTAATCTTCAAAATCGGGCACCTGGCTCAGATTCCGGTAGAAAGTGACCGGAAGACGACCCGAGGGATTATAATCCCCAAACAGAACTTCCGCCACCGCTTTACCTCCGGCTTGTCCCGGATACCACGCCTGAAGAATAGCCTGACAATTCTTCACTTCCGGTTCCAGCCCGATCGGAGAACCAGAACAATTTACCAGGATCACCTTCTTTCCCGCACGGTTCAAAGCCTGGATCAACTCACGCTGTACCGCAGGAAGTTCAATATCAGTACGATCCCCTTTTTTGAAACCAGGCAGGTTTACACCCATCTCTTCCCCTTCCAGTCCGGGCGAGATACCCCCTACAAAGATCACTACATCAGCCTCTTTGACACGGGCTACCGAACCCGCTATATCTACATCCTGCTTAATACCCAGATCAAAATTTAACTGCGCATCTCCCTGATAATATTCATAATCGATCTCCAATGCATACGGTTTACCGGCCTCTGCCATCATCGTGTAGCTTGCAGGGCGGCTTCCATGCCTGTTAACAGAAGACCACACCTCTTCACCATCTACACGGACACGGGTCGCCCCGGCAGCGTAAAACTCAAATACCACCTCGCCGGACTCCTGAGGAGTAAATATAGAACTGTAGGTAGCAGAAAAATCACTCAGGTTCACACCGGGGGCAAATACGGTTGCTCCCATCGTACAAAAACGAAAAGGGGTAGTTACCTGGGTGACAGTTACCGGTTCTCCTTCATGTTCCAGGTTATTCCAGTAACGGGCCGTAAAACCAGGACCCTGCTCTGTACTGCACTGGTCAAATACACTCTTGATCATTTTGCGTTCCACCCAGCTACAGCCCGGTTCATAGATCAGTTTATCTTCCGTACCCAGTGCCGCACGTATACCCTCCAAAATGGTAATGGTACGGGGAGGCGTACCGCTGTAGTTACCCCACTGCATGACTGAATCATTCGCATTAGGCCCCATCACCGCTACCGTAAGCCCGCCCCGCTGCAAAGGCAATGTCTGGTTCTTATTCAGAAGCAGGGTCATCGATTTACGAGCTGTTTCCAGCGCCAGTTCATCATGCTTTTGCGAAGCTACTACCGAATAAGGTATATTGTTCCACGATGCATCCTTCAGTTCGTCCATTTCGCCCAATTCAAAACGGGCCCTCAATAAACGCACTACAGAAACATCCAGTTCCTCTTCCGAAAGAAACCCTTTCTGTACACTCTCCACCAACGCTTTATAGCTGGATCCGCAATCCAGGTCAGTACCGGCACGTACTGCATCCGCCGAGGCCGAAGCCGCATCCGGATGCGTTTTATGGGCATTTTCTCTGTAGAAATCGGCAATGGCCCCACAATCGGCCACTACAACCCCATCAAAGCCCCACTCCTCCCGGAGGATATGAACCAGTAAACGGTTACTTCCGCAGCAAGGATCTCCCTCATATCGGTTATAAGCACACATTACCTCTTTTACTCCGGCATCTTTGATCAATGCTTCAAAGGCAGGCAAATAAGTTTCACACAGGTCCCGTGGAGAGATATTTTCCGCATCAAACGAGTGGCGGTTCCATTCCGGCCCGGAATGTACGGCAAAATGTTTAGCGCAGGCATGCAGTTTATCATACTTTCCATCTTTTGGCCCCTGCAATCCCTTTACAGCACTGACACCCATAACAGCAGTCAGGTAAGGATCTTCCCCGTAGGTTTCAATCCCACGCCCCCAGCGGGGATCCCGGAATATATTGATCGTAGGCGTCCACATCGTAACTCCCTGGTAACGCTGGTAACTTCCCTGCGAAGCAGCATAGACATGTTTGGCACGTCCTTCATCCGACACAGCTTCAAACATCCGGTACAACATATCCTCATCAAAAGTAGCCGCCAACCCAATGGGCTGGGGAAATACAGTAGCAAGGCCGGCACGGGCAATCCCATGCAACGCTTCGTTCCACCAGTTATAGGGCTTAATACCCAGACGCTCTACCGGAGCAGAAACATCCATCGTCAGCAAGGCCTTCTCCTCCAGCGTAAGACGAGCCACCAGGTCTTCCGCTCTCTCCTGCGCAGAGAGGGAGGTATCTTTATAAGGCTCTTTTTTACAGCCGGCTATCAGCAACAGGCAAAGTGAAAATACAAACAAAATCTCTTTCTTCATGGTCTGTTCTTATTTAAGTGTTACCTGCAAAATAAAAGGTTTATCCGGAAACAAAGAGTACTATCTGATCAATTTAGCAGAATATCTGCAAAAAAAAGAGCTAAACTCCTCTTTTGACGGAGATTCCGCCCTTTTCCGGAGCCCATTCTCCTTAAAAAAGGTGTATTATTTATTCCTTTTAGCGTACTTTCTCTGCACCCTCCCCCCTTAGAAGCCGGCAAAAAAGGATAGAGAATACTCCCCCTTTTCGCATCCCTTGCATTCCTTTCCGGAAAAAGATAATTTTGCTTGTACAGGACATACTTAATTTTTAACTAAAGATCCATTCAATGAAACACCTTGCACTCTTACATCTTCTCTTTCTGCTACCCTTTTTGCCGGAAGCCCATGCTCAGCAACGGGAAATATTATCCGTAAACCAGAACTGGAACATTACCCTGGATAAAGAGGCCGAATGGCAGAACGATCCACTCTACCTGCCCCCCGTTAACATCCGGGAACTTCCCGTCAATCCACCCTCACAAGGGTGGGAAATGCTGGCTGCTCCCGACAAGAAGGGCGTTACCCTCCCCGCCACCGTAGAAGGCGAACTATGGGGCTACAACGGAGAGACCTTCGGCGTTACCGGCAATTATACCGGCGTCTCCTGGTTTACCAACACCTTTCGGATACCGGAAAACTGGAAAGGAAAACAGATCCGGCTCCAGGTAGAATCGGTACGCTTCCGGGCCGAGATCTTTGTCAACCAAAAGCTCGCCGGGTACGATCTGGTAAACAGTACCCCCTTTGAAGTAGATATCACTCCTTACCTCCATTACGGAACAGAGAACGAAATAGCTTTCCGCATTACCGATCCGAACGGTAACTTTAACTGGAAAGACTCCCAGGTATATACCTGGGGAGAGTACCGTACCAACCCCACCCACGGATTCGGAGGAATTACCGGAAAAGTAAACCTCGTAGCCACCGATCCCCTCTTTGTAGAAAATATCTTTATCAAAAACCAACCCGATCCCTATACGGTAGAGGTAGAGATCACCACCAGTAACCTCACCGGAAGCACTGCCGGTAACCAGACCCTCACCCTGGCTATCCACAACTGGAAGGATGGCAAACAGGTATATACTAAAAATTACAATATAGGCGACCTGGAACCCGGTAACTCCCTCCATACCTACCGCATCCGCCTGCCACAAGCCAGACTCTGGTCGGTAGAAGATCCCAACCTCTATAACCTGACAGTTACACTCGGAAAAGATCAGGCCACAGAACGATTCGGATTCCGTTGGTTCGAAGTAAAAGAGATAGCCGGCGACCGCCAGTTCTATCTCAACGGCAAACGCATTGTATGGCGCACTGCCATCTCCTGGAGTTTCTGGCCCGATAACGGCATAGCCCCCACCGACGAACTGGCTCGTAAACAAATAGAATCCGCCAAAGCGCTGGGTCTCAATATGCTTAACTTCCACCGCACGATCGGTTATACCAATGTACTCAACTACGCCGACGAACTGGGCCTTCTCTACTTTGAAGAACCAGGTGGTAATCAATATCCTGCCAACCGGTTTAACGACCACGATATGCAGGCCGACTTCTATTTCGGGTACCGCAATGAAAAACTCTTCCGAATGATCAAACGCGACCGGAACCATCCCAGCCTGATCATCTATAACCTCCATAACGAGCGGGGTGCTTACCCGCAGGACAAAGACTACGAGCAGATGCGCCTGGCCCACCAACTCGACCCCACCCGCATCCTGACCTATAACTCCAGCAACGGCGAGAATCCCGAAGAGGTAGCCAATCCCCGTTTCAAACTACACCTGATGCCCTACGATACCACTTTCTACGACCGGGGCTGGTGGGATCGTCACCACGCCGGAGGGCCGGGTGTTTACCACGACAACCTCTATCTGGGAAAAGACAATTACCACCGTTTCTCCGCCAATAAAAAAGAGATCGTATTCTGGGGCGAGGACGGTGCCATCGGTACCCCTCCCCGCCTGCAACTTATCCGGGACGAGATCCTGAGAACCGGCCGTACCTCCGGCTGGGAAGCAACCGATTACCTGAAGTGGTACGATGCCTACGATACCTTCCTGAAAGAGAAAGGATTCTCCAAAGCCTTTCCTACGGTCGATCACCTCACCCGCTCCATGGGCAATGTATCCTATTACTACCAGGGACGTATTATAGAGAACATCCGGATCAGCAATACCGTAGACGGATATGCCGTAAACGGATGGGAAAGCATGAAACTCGAGAACCATTCAGGTATTGTAGACAATTACCGCAATCCCAAAGGAGATGTAGAGCTGATCGCCCGTTACAACCAACCCCTCTACCTCGCCGTAAAGATGGACCGGAAAGTACTCAGTGTAGGAGACACCACCCGGGTAGATATCTACATAGTGAATGAAAAGAACCTGAAAGGAAATTACACCCTCCAACTCACTGCCCGCAATGCAGCCGGCCAGGTGGTAAAAACCCATAAACAGAACGTACAGGTAACAGGAGGAGTACAATACGGAGAGTGCCTCGCTACCGGTTGGAACTTTATCCCGCAAACCGAAGGCTACACCACCATTGAAGCCGGCCTCTACCGGGGAAACAACCCGGTAACCGGCGGAAGCGACCAACTCTTTGCCGTCCGGCTAAACAATCAGGGTATAACCGCCAACGGTATGGTAGCCGACACCACCGGCGTACTCAAAAACTTTATGAAGACAGCCGGGTTCGACCTCCCCTCCTATACCGAAGGCACTCCCACCGGAGATTACCTGCTGGTAGGAGCCTTCGAACCTCAGCAATGGGGCAGCGGTATGAGTGACATTATGGAGTGGGTATACAAAGGCCACACCCTGATCGTTGTAGACAATCCCGAACGGTGGGCCGAGTTCCTGGCCGATAAAGAGGTACTCGATTACCGGGGTTCCAAAATACTGGGCAAATCCTGGTACGGCGGGAATTTCTTTAACCGCGAGCACCCCGTTTTCGAAGGACTTCCTGTTAACACTGCCTTTAACTGGGAGTGCCAGTGCTTTGCCACCTACAACCGCCGCCGTATCGGGATGCGCACCTTCAACGGGCAAACCCTGGTAGGCTGCGTATCCGACCATAAACACGAAGTCTATTCTGCCCTGAGCATCATTCCTGCCGGCCGTGGAAAAGTTATTATTACCACCCTTGATATCCCCGCCTGTATACAAGGCGTACAAGCCTATACGGAAGCTGTAGATATAGATGGTATGAACGAATCCATGAATACATTCAATACATCCGACAAGAACCGGGCCAATGTAGTAGGTCAACAATTACTATTGAACTTACTTAAAGAGGTATACAGGGATTGATCCCTGTATACCTCTTTACCCTTATATTCCCATTCGAAGAGCGTACGTAAAGAGTAATCTATTCCAATACCAACTCCATCTGTATATTGCATCGCTTATAAGGCGTAGCGTGCCCCGCTACCTTTTTAAAGCCCAATTTGTGATACAGATTAATAGCCGGTTTAAGGATGGTATTACTCTCCAGGTAAACATGAGAAGCTCCCAACTCCCTGGCTTTCCCGATAGCCGCCTGTCCCAGCAGGAAACCGATATTCTTTCCCTGTGCCCGGGGAGAGACTGCCATCTTTGCCAATTCATAATCGTAATATTCATCTTCCATTTTCAACAGCGCACACACGCCTACCGGTTCACCTTTGTAATCAGCCACAAAAATATACCCGCCTCTGCTCAGGATATACTCTTCCGGATTATCCAACGCTTTGTGGTCAGCCTCTTCCATCTCAAAATAGGTAGTGATCCATTCCTCATTCAACGCCTTAAATACCTCCCTGTAACAAGGCTCATAAGGGACGATCTTCACGTTTCTGGTTTCCCTTCTTTTCTTCTCCTCCTCTACCCGCTTGAGCAACGACTTTTCCGAGAGAAGGAACTCCCACTCCTCAATAGCCTTCCACAGATCGTGCTTACACTGCCGGGATATATTTTCTACAGCAGCTCCCACATCCGCATACTGATCGGGCATTTGCCCCACCAGTTTTCTCCCTTTAGCAGAAAGTTCCACCCTGTTCTTACGTCCGTCCGATTTATCTTTTTTCTCTCTGACCAATCCCTGAGCAGCCATCTCCCGGATAATGGTACTTACCGAAGGATGCGTATGCCCGATCTCAGCAGCAATGGAAGTAATGGTTCTGGGCTGCCCGTCTGATAACACAAAAAATACCGGGAACCATTTTACCTTCAGGTCGGTTCCATACAACTTATAGACCTGTGCAGCATCCTCCATCATTTTATCTGTTAACATACGCAGCCTGCTGCCCATAGCCATCTTACCCGTCTTATTAAAGAACTCCATCGTGATAATATTTTAAATTACGTAATCAATTACGCAAATATATTACATACTTTTTAAAAAGCAACTATATTTCCAGCTCTTTTTCACTCTTAACCAGATACCGTTTGTAAAACAGATCCTTATTTTCTATCTTTGGAGGGAAATATCAACTAACTAATACCCTATTAAAAACTATGTTAAACAGAAGAAACTTTCTTAAAAGAGGCCTGATGGCCGGAGCCGGTATGGCTCTTATTCCCGACATTGTAAAAGCTGCCATGAGCGAAACCTCCTCCGTTACAGAGACCGCCAAACTTACTCTTCCCGACAACGCAGTCATCCTGTTCCAGGGCGATTCCATTACCGACAACGGCAGGAACCGGGAGAACGAAGACAAAGTCAACGACCGCAGCATGCTCGGGAACGGATACGCCATGTTTGCCGCCGCCGAACTCCTTTGCAACTACCCCGGCAAAGACCTGTAAATTTACAACCGGGGCATATCCGGCAACAAAGTATACCAGCTACAGGAGCGATGGGAAAAAGATTGCATCCACCTGAAACCCGATGTAGTAAGTATCCTGATCGGGGTCAACGACTTCTGGCACACCCTTTCCGGAAGTTATGACGGTACGGTAGAAAAATATGAAAACGATTACCGTACCCTGCTCACCGAAACCCGATCCAAACTTCCCGGAACCCAATTTGTGATCGGAGAACCCTTTACCATCCGCGGAGGATCTTCTCTGAGCGAAAAATGGTATCCTGCCTTCGACGCTTACCAGGCAGTTGCCAGAAAGTTAACCAAAGAGTTCAATGCCGTTTTCGTCCCTTACCAGCGTGTCTTTGATAAAGCATTGGAAAAACCCCCGTTTCCTATTGGGGAAGCGATGGAGTACACACCTCACTGGCCGGCTCCATATTAATGAAAGAAGCCTGGCTAAAGGCAGTCACTAAATAAAGGATCCTATTTATGGATCGGGAGAATATCTTTTTGCTTACCGGGAGATATTCTTTTATTCATTAGGAGATAATCGTTTGTTCATCGGGAGAACATCTCCCGATGCTATTTCGATAAGGACATTTTGTCCGCTTCTTTCCCTTATTCCTTCCCACCTATTATAAAAACAGATAAAAAGTACTGATGCCCTAACTTACCAGTTAAGTTAGGGCTAACCCTTCTTATAAATTTATCAGCCGGATAAATCCCGCTACTTTCACCGCTATAATAATTAACCACATAAAAATTATAAGTATGCCAGAAAAACATTAGCTGAAAATGTACATACAGCATC
>JAJQBG010000333.1 GCA_021203405.1 Bacteroides sp. | reverse complement strand
GCTATAAATAAATTTATTCAGTTTCATTATTCTATCATTTTAAATGATTAAAAACCAATAGTCAATCCAACGATCACACTTTTGTTAAGCGGATTGGTCGCACCGTACGATTCGGGGTCGCTCACATCCAGTTTGTCGAAACAGAGTAGATCGACCCCTCTGACGTAAAGTTTGGCACTATCCGCGATCTTGGTTCTATCCAACAGGTTCTTAGGTAGTTTATAGTAGACTTCCACATTACGCAATTTTAAGAACGAGCGGTCCGCCAGCCAAACGGTATTGGTTTGGTAGTTATTGGCGTTACTTTCCGAGCTCAGGCGTGGGTAGCGTGCGTTGGTATTCTCCGGAGTCCAACGGTTCTCGTAGTAATGTCTGGAAAGTGTAGTATTGTTAATTAACGGCCAGTACAGACTCTTGGTATTCAGAATAGCCGAGTAGTTGCCTGCACCCTGGAACTGGGCATTGAAACCAAGCCTCTTCCACTCTAAACCCAGGTGGAATGAGTAGTAGATCTCGGGAGCAACGGTGCTATAGCCGATAGCTATCTGATCGTTCTCGTTAATTACACCGTCCTCATTTACATCCCGGTACTTAATGTCACCCGGACGAACCGTGCTAAAATTCTGTGCAGGGCTATTGGCTATATCTTCTTCATCTTTAAAGTATCCGATAGCCTGTAGTCCATACACCTGGTTCAAACGCTTTCCGGTTGTTACCAGATTGTCATAAAAGCGTGGTTCCTCCAACTGCTCCTTGATTTTATTGCGGTTGAAGGTAAAGTTCCCTCCTACATTGAAAGTGATATCCCCCACTCTCTTTGTGTAGTCTAATCCGGCTTCCACACCCCAACTATCCACAATACCTTCGTTCTCGTAGGGGAAATCCACTCCCACTACATTGGTATATTTTCCATCGGAAGATACCCAGATGTTGTTACGTCTTTGATAAAATCCTTCCACCGTAAAGTTCAGTGATCTCAGCAGGGTTCCGTCTATACCCACATTGTATTTATAAGCTTTTTCATGGGAAGAGTTCAGGGTGGCAAGACGGCCCATAATGGTACTACCGAATGTAGAATCGTAACTACTGTTGAACTTATACTGCGTACCGGTAAGGGTATAGATCTGGTCCCAATAATCCAAAACTGTTCCGGATGCAGGTAAATAATCGGCATTGATGATTCCGAACGAGGCCCTCAGTTTCAGGAAATCGAGCCAGGAAACCTGATTAAACATCTTCTCCTCAGAGAGCACCCAGGCAGCCGAAACAGTAGGCGAGAAGGCCCACTTGTGCCCCGGGGCTAACAGACTGGTGCCTGAACCAACCAGTGTCAGATCCAGATAGTAACGTTTGTTATATCCTATATGTGAATACCAGGATGCATTCTGGCGATAGATGGTTGTATTTATACCCTCTGAGTCGCGATATTCGTAGTCCCACTTAACTTGTCCGTACACATCGAATTTCCCGAAAGAGTTGGTATAGTTCATACTACCGGCAAAATTGAACTGGCGGGTCCAGTCGTTGATATTGGCGTCTGTTGACATTTCACCGGGAGTACCGCCGGTGGTGTATGTATAGAAGGGCCCGTCGTCACCCGACCAATTGCTAGTATATCCTTGCCAGGCATAGGTTTTACTATGGTTCTCCCAAATAGAAGAGTAGTTGTCATAAGACAAACGTGCATAGACACTTAGCCCTTTTAATACACTACTCAGGTCCTGCATCAATGTAAGGTCGGCATAGAGGTTGCGGGTATGACCTTTGCTATAGGCTGCTCCTTGTGATTGAGCTACGGGGTTCATTTCGCCTGCCCAGGTAGCACTTCCGCCCCAGGCTCCTTCATCAGTGCGTATGGGAAAAGCCGCAGCGGGCACAGAATAAATTAAATTCCACAGATCCACCGAATCACCCGGACGGCTCGATTCAGACAGGGTACCCAACAGGTTCAATTTTAACTTGGTGGTATTGGTCAAATCAATATCCAGGTTGGTGCGCAGATTACCTCTTGAATATTTGTTCTGGGTAGAGTAACCCTCATTCATATTGGCATGCTTTATAAACCCGTTGTCAGTCAAAAGGGAGGCCAGGGTGTAGTAGCGGAATTTGGCTCCACCACCGCGGAACTCAATGGTATACTTATTGGTCGCTGCCGTTTCCCGGAAGGTCTCATCCAGCCAGTTAACGTTAGGATATAGATAAGGGTACAGATGAGAGGCTCCTCCCTGTCCCGCACCGGTACGGAAAGCCGAGATCTCATTGGCAGAGTAACGGGGAGTAAGCCCCTCATACCCGCGTGCTTCATTGATGGCTTCCGCATAGGTAGCTGCATCCACAAAGTCAGGACGATTAGCCTGAAAGTTAATCGCATGGTCATAAGTGAACGTAGTCTCCTTACTGTTGTATTTACCGCGTTTGGTGGTAACCAGGATAGCACCATTCACTCCTTTATAGCCATAGAGTGCTACTGCTGCCGCATCTTTCAGGATAGTAACAGACTCTACCTCTTCCGGGCTTACAAGAGTGAGATCCCGTTCCAACCCATCCACCAGCGTTAACGGGGTACTGCTTGACAAACTTTGCAAGCCGCGGATGTAGAAGGTAGGTTCCACTGCGGCATAGTTACCTGCATTTTGAAGGGTAGTTAATCCCAATCCATGTCCGAACAGGGAATTAGAGATATTTTTTGCCGCCCGGTTATTAAACTCTTCCTTGTACACAGTGGCCGCAGAGACAGTAGATTCCTGCCGGGTGAAAGTTTTGTCGGCTCCCACATCAATGGTCTGTTGGGTAAATCCCATCACAATAGTCATCGGTTTTCCGGTCTCAATCTTTACAGTAGCTTCTCCTTTATCTGTAGAGAACACCTCTAAGTTTGCACCGGCAATGGCTTCGATCTCAAACCGTCCCTGTCTATCGGTTACAACCCGGGTATCCGGCAGACCGGCTACATTGACTGTTGCTCCATACACCGGGTTGCCCCATTTGTCGACTACAGTACCTGTGATGCTGCCGTCTGTATTTTGTGCTCCCATCGGGATGCTCATGCATACCAACAAGGTCAACATTAGTATTTTATTCTTTTTCATACAATCAATATTCAATATTGTTTAATCAAGTTACGCCGCTTCATCACCAGCCTGGGTTTTGGATCAGTCCATAATCCTTGTTTATTTCGCTCAGCGGAAGAGGAGAAAGATACCATTTAGAATGGAAACCATACGTCCACCAATAGCGTGCTCTATTTATCAACTGGAACTTCTCATAATCGAATCTGGTAGGCTGCATAGCCCCGCTCCCATAGTCACCTTCATACCATTTGGATTCGATGCGGTTACCATTTTCATCCAATCGATAGATCAGCAAGCCATGCAGGGGACGTTCGAGCATATCGGCACGTTTGTAGCGCACCAGGTCGAAGTAGCGCGAATCTTCCATACCCAACTCACAGGCACGTTCGCGAAGAAGTTCCTCCAGTAAAGCCTCCTCGTTGCTCAATAGATTTTTGTCCGGATTACACTCGTTCAAACCGGAAAGACCTACACGAGCCCGTACAATGTCAATTTGTTCGATGCAACTCCGATGGTCATTCTTAGCTTGCAGCAAGGCTTCGGCATACGTAAGATAAATGTCGGAGAGTCGCAAAGATACCCACTGGGTATATTGGCGTTGGTATTCCGTTCCCAGGTAGTACTTCATATTGTCATAACCGGTAGCATAGTTCCCGGTTTCATTTATAGAAGCTACACCGGCATCGTATCCGCCTACCCAAAGTTCATAAGGCATACCGGACATTACACCCGAATCCCATCCCAGCATTTTAGGCAGACCGTTCACGCGTACTGTTTCATACAGGCGTGGGTCGCGGGTCAGAACAATGTTCGCCAATGATTGCTGCCCTTCAACAACATCTCCCGTAAGGAACATTTCATCCAGGCGGCCTTCCGATGCGGTTTTTTCCCAATCGAACGGTGTACCGTCACTCCAGGGGAACATCTCCACATACTCCTGAGTGGGTGTGTAAGAATTACGTCCGTTATCGCTCCAGCTGTGCCACAAGTAAGTAGAGGAGTTGAAAGCATCCACCCCCGTAACACGTACGGAATGAAGTACTTCTTTGCTGTCCTGTTTGATGTAACCCATGCGGTATGCCTGGCGGTACTGTTCCGGGGCTGTTGAGGTAGCCTGGTTGAGTTGATAATACCCATTCTGTTTTACTGCATTGAAGAAATCTTCACAAGCTTTCAGACAATTGTCCCAAAGCTCGGCACGATAACCACCATACCATACCAACAGTTCTCTTTCCGCTTCAGAACTACCTCCGGCAAAACCTCTGGTATCGTTAAATAACGGAGAGGCGGCAAACTGCCATATTTTGCATTTCAATGCCATAGCACCGGCAACGGTCCAACGGCCTATTTCACTGGCAGGATTGTAGTAGCTACCTTTACTTTGCGTACCATCGTAAGCCCAGAATAAAGCATTCGAAGCAATAGCTTCATCCAGTAATTCGATCATAAAGTTTACAGTTTCTTCTACCGTAGCCCGTGGAAACTCATAACTGGATTCGATACCGGTATAGGTTTGGGTTACCAGTGGAATACCACCGTAGTGACGGAAGGTATCGAAGTAGCGGGCAGCGATCAGGCATTTGGCCTGTGCAACAAGGTATGCTTTTTCTGCTGCATCCATATCGGGTACTTTATCAATGTTTTCAATCAGCATCCAACAGGCACGTACCACTTCCCATACTTGTTCCCGGTGGTAACCAAACACATCGCCACGCACATCATAATTAGAGGTATGAGTACCTCCATAATATCTGTCATAAAGCGTAGTCCCCGAATAGTGCAATTGCCAACAGTCGGACAAAGCATCGACCTTGCCTAAATAAGGACTGGATGAATCCGGAATGTCACCCCCTGAATCAGTATTATAGGGTAATCCATAGTATTGTCTGCTATAGCAAGTGTTCAGAAACTGGCGTGTATACACCGCACTACTAAATACGGTATCTTGAGTAGCACTTCCTCCGGGGGATTTCTCCAGAAAAGAACTGCCAAAGCTTATATTGTCAACGCAAGAGATTGATGTGAGGCATAGCCCCACGCCCAGCAATATACCGACGAGCCATATATATTGTAAATTCA
>JAJQBG010000138.1 GCA_021203405.1 Bacteroides sp. | reverse complement strand
ATATAGAGCTTACTAAAAATAAGAGTAGAGATTATAAAAATAAGGTGTACTCCTAATCAGATAGGAATAAGAACAACATTCATTAAGATTCCTTACTAAATAGTAATTATGAGTATACAATACCGATTAACGCCGCTTAAAGATAATATCAGTGATGATCCTAAAAAGGGGTTTTACGCACAGGTGGTTACCCGGGGAACAGTTACTACGCGGGAGTTATGCAGGGAGATATCCAGGCGGTGTACTCTCAATACGGCGGATATGAAAGCTGCGATTGAAGCACTGGCCGAGGTGATTGAAGAGAAGCTGAATGAGGGATACAATGTCAGCATTGATGAGTTGGGCACCTTTTCGGTATCTGCCAATTCGCGTACGGTTCAGGATGAAAACGAGATCCGCTCACAGTCGGTAAAAGTGAAGAATATCAACTTCAGGCCTTCGGTACGGCTTAAATCGACCCTGAGCCAGGCAACTTTCGAGCGTATAAAACAAAGGAAAATAAAGAAGAAAAAAGGGATTGATCAAGGTTGCCGGAATAATCGTATATTTGCATATTAAAAGGAGAAATATTAACTATAACAATAAATAAGTATGAAAAAATTAGTAATTTTAGGTATGGGATTTTGCACTGTATTAGCATTTACTTCTTGCAAATCGAGTGAAAGTGCATACAAAAAGGCATACGAAAAGGCTAAACAGGAAGAACTTGCCGAAACACAGGTTGCCGAACCGATTGAAATAACCCCGGTAGTTACGGCTCCGGTAGAAACTCCGACTCCCACCACCAGTACTGCGGCAGTACGGGAAGAGAAGGTTACTGTAGTAACCGGGAATGATAATACTCTTAAAGCATATAGTGTAGTTTGTGGTAGCTTTGGGTTGAAAGCCAATGCAGAGGGGTTGAAAGATTTCTTAGATCGCGAAGGTTATAATGCGATTATTGCTTTCAACGCCGACAGAGGGATGTACCGGGTGGTAGTAAGTACCTGGGATGATCGGGGAGCAGCGGCCCAGGCCAGAGACTCATTCAAAGCAAAATATCCGAACCGTACTGATTTTCAGGATTCTTGGTTGCTCTACCGGATTTATTGATCGGGAATATTTCAACTCTTTACATATAGTTTTATAGAGATCTTTCATCAGAGAAGGTATCCTTTTACAGGATATCTTCTCTTTTTTTATAGAATACCCTTATAAGAATGAACCGATCTTACGGCAAAGATGTTAATTGAAAGGAGGGCTCTGGCCTTCTTTTTTATAAATAAACAGCTATAAACTGTAAGTATGGACAGGTATTTTTATATAGGGATCCTTCTCTCTTTTTTTCTGATAGGTTGTGAAAAAGAAAATCCGGCCCCTCAACCGGAAGAGATAAACCGGACAGTATTGGTTTACCTGGGAAGAGACAACAATCTTTCCAGTTCAGTGGAGGAGAAAACTCGTTATATCCTGGAGGGATGGAATGGGAAAAACGGAAATCTTATTATTTACGAAGACCTGGCAGGTAAATGTCCTACACTCTCGGAAGCTTACCAGGAAAACGGAGTGTGTAAGACCAGACTTATTTATGAAGCAGAAGCGGACGAGAATTCTGCCAGTCCTGCGGTTTTTAAACGGGTACTTACAGAGGTAAAAGAACTTTTCCCTACTAAGTCGTACGGACTGGTGCTCTTTTCTCACGGATGGGGATGGCTTCCGGAAGGTGGCTACTCTTCGCCACGCAGCCGTTCCATTATATTGGATCAAACAGATGAGATGGAGATATGGGAGTTTGCAGAAGCCATTCCGGATAAGATGTTTGAATTTATTGTTTTTGAGGCCTGCTTTATGGCAGGCATAGAAGTGGCTTATGAATTAAGGAATAAAACCGATTATATATTGGCTTCTTCGGCAGAAATAGTCTCTCCCGGTTTTAAAGAGGTTTATACGCAGGCCATGGATTATCTCTTTCTAAGCAGTGCCGATCTGGTTTCATTTGCCAAATCGGCTATGGGAGTTTTTATAAATGCTTATGGCGGCACGTTGAGTATTATCCGTACTTCCGGGCTGGAACCTTTAGCCGGTTTTATAAAAAACAATCTCAAAACGGAAAGAGAAGTTAATCTCTCTGGTATCCAGCGGTTTGATCGTAACTCATATTCTCTCTTCTTTGATTTTGAGGATTATCATTCCCGGATCATTCATCAGAAGGTAGCAGAGGAGCTACCGGGATATATAGACAGG
Organism: Bacteroides sp.; assembly: GCA_021203405.1. Classification (GTDB taxonomy): domain Bacteria; phylum Bacteroidota; class Bacteroidia; order Bacteroidales; family Bacteroidaceae; genus Bacteroides. The sequence continues at coordinate 2,960 of JAJQBG010000138.1, read as the reverse complement.
TGTATTCTGCATAAGGAGGCATCTTCTACTTTTATGTGGGGATATGGGGGCTTTATTATCAATACCCATTCGGGCCTTACTACTTATATTGAACAGGAAGAGTATCCTTACCTCAATACTCAGTACAAAGAAACGGCCTGGTATAAAGCAGTCTATGAATAATATCTGTTAGTTGACAGCGTGGAGAAATTCGTCAACGGTCTTGTCGGTGAACTGATAACCTGACTCTAAAAGATGTTGGGAATGAATAAGAGGCCCATCGGTTATGATTTGCGAGGCTTCTCCCATCGCGATTCTGAGCAGGAAGGAGGGAACCGGAACAGTAAACCAGGTAGTGTATCTCTTTTTTAAAGCATCTGTAAATTCTTTATAGGTGGTAGGAGTAGGAGATACGAGATTAAAAACACTGCTGGAAGAGGGTGTTTGTATGATAAAGTACATTACCTGAAGAAGATCCTGCAGGGAGATCCAGGAGAGGTATTGTCTGCCGGAACCCATTACCGGAGCTACTTTCCAGTGTACCGGAAGAGTCATTTCAGGAAATGCACCTCCCTTCGCATCCAGCACTACCCCGAAACGGGTAATGACCGTACGAATTTCAGGGGATATTTTTTCCGCTTCCTTTTCCCAGGCAGCACATACTTCAGAGAGAAAGCCCTTTCCGGGAGTCGTATCTTGTTCACTGTATTCACCGGTTGCCGGATAGTAACCTACTGCAGAGGCTGAAATAAAGAGAGAGGGCTTTTGAGGTAAATGGTTGATTGTCTCTACCAGCCGGCGGGTGGTATGGATACGGCTTTCGTATATCTCTTTTTTATAGGAGGTACTCCACCGTTTATTGAGGGAAGCTCCGGCCAGGTTGATAACTACTTCTACCTGCGAAAGCAGCTGAGTGAGTTCCCGGGAGTATGCAGAATCCAGTAAAATACGCCGGATAGGTAGTACTGTATATCCTTTCTTCGAAAGGTATTTAGTGAGAGCCTGTCCTATAAAACCGCTTGCTCCGCTTATTGCTGTTTTTATATCGATATTTAAAACAGCCGGAACTACCGGTTTGTTTACCGGGTCTGCTCTTTTAACCGGAGAATATTTACATCGTGTACAAAAATGGAGCTATGTAGTTTGTGTCCCGGTTTCCAACGGTTGTTGTCGTACTGATCGATAGAGTTTATATCGAATTTTTCCCGGATCGAATCCGGAATGATCTCTGCAATATTTCCCTGGGTAAGGAGTACCAACGGAGCGGCCTGCATCAGTGCTTCCTGATCTGTAGGATCGATCGGGGTTATCTTTTTGTGAGCGGCATATACTATTTCTATCCGCAGGTCATCCTCTCCGTTGTGGTAGAAAGGAAGGGACCAGGCCTCTTCTACCTGGCGGATGGCAGCGATCGATTTCATATCCGGATTATTGAAAAGGGGTGCCAGGGGCCTCATTCCGATCACTTCGATGGAAATAAAAAGCCCTGTCACAGCCCAGATAAAGGCAAGGGGTTTTATCCTCCAGCCATACATCAGAATAAGAAAGGCAAACAGGGCAAACACCAGACATCCCGGGATCAACAGCCAGAGTGAAAAGGGTATCTGCTTATATATAAAACAGAAAGCAACCGGAATTGCACAGGCAGCTATCCCTATAAGGAGGGTGTTGATGCGATAGATCATTTTATCGTTAGCGGAAAGTCTTCTCTCTTTAAGTTGTTGGATCCAATAGATAAAGAGGTGGCCTATGAGCAGGGCAGAGGGGATAAGGATGGGCAGAAGATAACGGGTCTTCTTCTCGGGTAGCAAGGATAAGAGAATTAACTGGAAGACCAGCCAGAAAACCATTAACAGATACTCCTTGTTATATTTGATGCGGTTTCTCCAGTAAGGTACGGCCAGGGCCGTCAATAGCATAAAGGACCAGACCCCTGTTTCCAGAAAGAACGTTTTATAGTAGTGCCAGGGTCTTACATTGCGGTTCACCCAGGATGAGGACTCTTTATTGAGTACATATTCTGCTACATCGGGATATAATCCGTAGATGAGCGCATACCACCAGCCACTGACAACGATCATCAGAAGGATCATCACCAGGATGGCTTTCCCTTTTTTCCGGGCAGAAGGCCGGTAGATGAGCAAATAAGCGATCAGGAAAGGCAGGAGTAAGGCATAAAAAGATACGGGGCCTTTACTCAGGAAAGAGAGTCCCATCAGTATCCCTGCTCCGATAAAGCGGCCGTATTGACTTCCTTTGCCTTCGAAAGCTCCGAACAGGCAATAAATCGCGCCCAGCATAAAGGCATGGCAGTAAATATCCCAGGTGGCGGTACGCCCCATTAAGATAAAATTAAAAGAGGTACAAAGGATAAGGGCGGATATAAGTCCGTACTGCCGGTTACCGGTAAGGCGGCCTCCCCAGAAATAGAGTAAAAAGGCTAATAAGGTGGCAGTAATTCCGGCCATTGCCCGTTGCATACCCATATTATCCGGTGAAACAGACTCAACGACGGCAGCAATCCAGGTAGGCAAAGGGGGTTTTTCAAGCCGTAATTCGCCATTCATGGTAGGAATGATCCAGTTTCCCTCATATACCATTTCCCGGGCAGTCACTATATTCCTTGACTCCATGATGTCTGTATAAAGAACATCGTTATGGATGAAAAAAGTAAAGAAACAGACTATAAGTAAGAGATAAATATGTGAATGTTTACTAAGTTCCATAATTCCGGATAAAGATATAAAGCACAAAGTTAGAGTTTTTACGGAAAAAAATGGCTAAAATCAGGAATATCCTGAAATTAAAATAGGAAAGCATAAGTGAGTTAAAAGGTTTTTTTAACAATTAACATTGAACCATTCACAAACGGAAGCGTTTTAATAGTGTGTTTTTCATAGTATTAGATTTTAAGATTAACAAGATTGTACGTAGCTTGTGATAAGCGAGTACCTTCGAAGTAGAAGCGTCTACTATAAAAA
>JAJQBG010000013.1 GCA_021203405.1 Bacteroides sp. | reverse complement strand
GACAATTTTTCTCATAAATGTGATTAAATTTTTGTTTAAGTTTGCGCTGTTAATTAAGTTAACAATTACTTAAAATTTAATAACTATTAAAGCACATCACTGTATGAAACTAAACAGTCTTTCCAAAAAGACCTTTCTATTTGTGGTCTACAGTTTATTTTGTTGTTTGATGTATGCGCAGGAAAGAACAATTTCCGGTATAATCAAAGATATCTCCGACGAGGAGATGATTGGTGTAAATGTCATGGTAAAAGGTACTACGAACGGTACTATTACCGATATGGATGGTTCTTTCCGTCTCTCGAATGTTTCCGAAAATAGTGTATTGGTGATATCCTATGTTGGTTATCTTACCCAGGAGATAAAGGTGGGTCAGCAATCCAGTATACAGATTGTGCTGAAAGAGGATGCACAGGCGCTGGATGAACTGGTGGTTGTCGGATACGGTGTACAACGGAAAAGTGACCTCACCGGTTCTGTCGGTTCTGTCAATAATGACAATCTGGTAAAAAGAGGTGCCACTACGGTAATGGAGTCTTTGCAGGGACAGATTGCCGGGTAGATATTTCTCAGAGTTCCAGCCGTGTGGGAGAAAGTTTTAATATCCAGATCCGTGGTAAAAGTTCTATTCAGGGAGGTAGCCCTCTCTTTGTAGTAGATGGTATTATCTGTGATGATATCAACTTCCTCAATCCTGCGGATATTGATAAGATCGACGTATTGAAAGATGCTTCCTCTACTGCAATCTATGGCTCGCGTGCAACCAATGGGGTAGTAATGGTAACCACTAAACAGGCTTCTGTAAGTAGTGAATCCAGGATCTCTGTGAGTTATAATGGCTATGCCGGTTTTAAAAGAGTAGCCCGTATGCCCGATTTTATGGATGACAGGGAGTGGACGGAATACCGTTATATGAAATATACCCAACCGGTCAATAAACAGGTACAGATAGAGAATGGACGTATCCAACTGGAAATTACGGACTCTGATCTCCGGTCTATCTGGAATGATAATGCTACTCATAAAAGTATCAAGATGCGTGAACAATACCTGACCGGTGACTTTACCGACTGGCGCGATCTGATGCTGGAAAACGGTACACAGCAAAATCATTTTGTAAATATTTCAGGCCGGTCTCAAAAGACTTCTTATCACATTGGTGCCGGTTATCAGCAGGAAGACGGAGTAATGGGAGACGCTTATAAGCGTTTTTAACTTTAAGACGGCTATTGACGCCAAACTGAATACAAAAGTATCTATCGGTACTACTGTAAATTTGTCTACTCATCAAATGGACCTGGGTAGTAAGAGAGCTGTACAGGAAGCTTTCCGTGCCAATGGATACTGGTTGCCTTACAATACGGAAACCGGTGAGTTAAACTATTTGCCGGGAAAAGATCTCCGTCCCGGACAGTCTTCCAGTCTTACCTTTCCTGCAGGGTTCTCTTCTTCCGTAAGTCCTCTGTTGGATAGAGAGCAATCTTCCGACCTGACCAAAGGATATCGTGTACTGGCCAATGCTTATCTGCAATATAAACCAGTTCAGGAGGTAATTCTTAAAACAACTTTCTCTCCCAGTCTCTCTACACGTCGCAGGGGACAATATTACGGAGGTCTCTCTTCTGCCCAGTCTTCCACTTATTCTGATAGTAATCCGGAGGGAATAGCCAGTGCAACTGCCAATAAAAAAGAGACCTTCTCTTATACCTGGGATACGCAGGCTAACTATGTAAAAACTTTCGGTGACCACGATCTCAATGCAATGGCCCTGATGAGTGTGTACAGTACCGATGCCGAAGAGTATGAGTTCACTTCCTTTGGAGTAACACAGGGAACAGAGTGGTATAACATGGGTTCCGGATCTGAGATCCAGTCTCCTAAAAGTTCTTATAGCAAAGAGACAATGCTCTCTTATGCACTTCGTGTAAATTACGGATATAAAGGACGTTATTTGGCTACTATCTCTACCCGTTGGGACGGCAGTTCCAAATTCCAGAAAGGAAATCGCTGGGGTATGTTCCCCTCCGCTGCTGTGGCATGGCGGATCAGTGAAGAGGCCTTTATGCAGGAAAAAGTCTCCTGGATAGATAACCCGAAACTTCGTTTGAGCTACGGGGCTACCGGTAATAACGGTGTAGTAGGAGCTTATGATACCCAGTCGCTCGCAAGTACACTTTATTATTACGGATATAACGGCCTTATCGCAAAAGGTTTTGGTCCTAACGGAGTAGTCAATGAAGGCCTTACCTGGGAAAAATCGAACGAAGTGAATATTGGGCTTGATTTCGGTATCCTGGGTGGACGTATTTCCGGAACACTCGACTGGTATAATAAAATCTCCAAAGACCTGTTGATGAAACAAAAACTGCTGCTGGAACAAGGTGCTTCCAATGGAGAGATGTGGAGCAACATTGGTAAAGTACGTAACCGGGGTATTGAGGCATTGGTGAAATTTGTACCCGTACAGACCAAAGACTGGTATTGGGATGTAACTCTTTCCTTTGCAAAGAATAAAAATGAGATCCTGGAACTCCAGAACGGTAAAGAGGATATGCGTGCCGAAAGATGGTTTATCGGACAGCCCATTGATGTGATCTACGATCTGAAAATGACCGGGATATGTACGCAGGATTATGCCAATGAAGTGATTACAGTGGATGGAGTAACGGGTACACGTTCTGAGATCTATGGCTGGTTCGAAGGTAGTATGACATTTGAAGATGTAAATCAGGATAGTAAGATTGACGACGCCGACCGTCAGATCATCGGGCAGAAATTGCCTAAATGGACCGGTAACATCTCTACTTCCCTTCAGTATAAGAATTGGGATTTTTCTGTAGCAGTTACTACCAAACAGGGACATAAACTCAACAGTCCGTTCATGGATGAGTTTACCGACTATTCAGACCGTGGACGTACCAAACTCTCTATGGATTTTTATATTCCTCAGGGCGCTCCCATCTTTAACTATACCTGGGACGGAAAAGATTATGGCTCCCTGACCTCTGATCCTACAGTTGTCGCAAAAGAGACCATTGTCGGTTCTTATCTATATCCGATGAATTTTGAAGGCATTAACCATGGGGGTACTACCGGATGGAGAACCGGCAAGAATACCACCTATAATCCGAACGGTGTAGTAGATGCTTCGTATGTAAAAGTAAAGAATATTACCGTAGGCTATACATTTAACAAACAGTTGCTGAGTAAGATCCATGTACAGAGTCTGCGTGCATATGCCAATGTGTTGAATCCTTTTACATTTACCAACTATAAAGGATTTGATCCCGAGTGGGCGGATGCAAGTATCTCCGATGGTAAAGGCGGACCCAGTTCCATCGTTTATCAATTTGGCTTAAGCGTTAAATTTTAAACCTTTAGAAAGTTACTGATATGAAAAAGATATATAATTTAGTATGTGCACTCTTTGTAGTTGCCTTGTGCACAGGTTGTTCTGATTTTCTGGAACAGGACAATAAAGGAAATGTGGGTCAGCCCGACTATTATACTACAGATGCAGGTTTCAAGAGTCTTTCCAATGCTTCTTACTCTCTGTTGCGTACCCTTTACGGAGGGGATCCCTGGATGGTAGAAGGCGGTACGAACCTCTTTACCTCCGGGCGTACTCCGGTAGCCAATGTGGCAAAATATACCATTGATACGTCAGATGGTACCATAAAAGATTTTTATGTGAACCACTACAAAGCTATTTCACTGGTAAACGACGTTATTTACTGGGGAGGGGATAATCCCACCCGCGCCCGTTTAGTTGCAGAAGCAAAAGGGCTCAGAGCGTTCTACTATTTTACATTAGTACAGCACTTCGGAGGCGTTCCGCTGATACTGGATCGTCAGGCCGGTATGATGACCTCTGCCGAGAGAAAATCTTCCAAAGATATCTATGAGTTTGTGATCGATGAATTAACCGAACTCATCGGTACAGGTTCTCCTCTTCTGGAAAGGGCCACAGGCGAAGATTTTAACCATTTCGATCAACGGGCAGCCGCACACTTCCTGGCAAAAGCTTATCTTTTCAGGGGATATGAGACCGGTAATACCAGCGATTTTGAAGAAGCTAAAAAAGCTGCCGACCAGGCCATAGGAGGATTCCGTTTGCAGACTCCATTCAGTGACCTGATGAGTATAGAGGGAGAAAATGATGCAGAAGTGATCTTCTCTGTAGAATATGCTGCCACTACTGTGAACAATAAAAATACAGAAGGGAACAAACAACAAGCCAATTTCGGAGCTTATCTGGATGGCCAGGAAAAAGGGCACAAATATACTACTTCTACACTCTCTCCGACGTTATGGATGCATCAGGTATTTGCTGAAGATACTAATGACCCTACAGCCGACCAGCGGTATGAAGCTACCTTTATGACAGAGTTAAGGTCCAGTTACTGGGATTATTATGATGGGTCTAAAAAAGATGTTAGTCCGGTATCTTACTATTACTGTCCGGAGTGGTTACTAAGTGATACCCTTGCCTGGAGAAATACCCTTGCCAGCCGGGCTAATGCCATCATTGTACCTATGACAGCCTATGGAAATAATATGGGAAATCTTCCTACTTCGTATGAAGAAAAACTGAAAGATGTCTACGGAGTTGCCTGCTTCCGTAAGTTTGACGATGTGCTCAATAAAGATATATTCCATACCAACGCCTCTAAAAGAGATGTGGTTTTGGCTCGCGTAGCTGAAACTTACCTGATAGCTGCCGAAGCACTGATCAAACTCAATCGTGCGGCTGACGCCCTTCCTTATGTAAATGAAGTGCGTGGACGTGCCGGTGCTACATTAGCCACGGCTACACAACTGGATATCGACTATCTGCTTCGGGAAAGAGCCCGTGAACTGGTCGGTGAAAATCATCGCTGGGGAGATTAAAACGTACCGGAAAATTAGCCGAATACGGAGTGAAGTACAATCCGGAACTTTTTGAAGGCGATATCAAAGATCATCACTATCTCCGTCCTATTCCGGCAGCAGCCATTGAGCTGAACCCTGCACTGGAAGGAGATCAGAACCCAGGTTATTAACATTACGTAATAACATTCTTTTGCATGTTGGAGGTTGCCCGTGACGGGTGACCTCTTTGCATACCCTGACCCTCTTTATTTTCTATCTTTATAAAATAAAGATGTGATGAAAAATAAGTATTATTGCATTTTCAAATCCGAATAA
>JAJQBG010000205.1 GCA_021203405.1 Bacteroides sp. | reverse complement strand
AGCTATACGTTTCTATATCGTTTCCTATAATTTATTTCTTTATTTCTCTTTCTTAACTCAAAACTTCTACTTATCTTTGAATCAAACCAGTATATATGTCTAAGAAATATAAAAGACCAGAACCTGATCCATCTTTGGAAGAAGTGGAACAGACTGTGTGTGAACTGACCCACAAAAAAGCATTCCCTTGCTGGTTTACTCCCGAAGAATTAAATAGCCGGGCAGCAAAAGCAATAGAAGACTACGAACGGGGAGAATATATATCACACAAAGAAATGAAAAAGAAGTTTTCCACATGAAAATAGTCTGATAGGTTATGATAGCTTTCATTCTCAGGGTAATGAAAAATATTTTCTACCTACCAAAAGATCGTTCACTTCGTAGGCATGACAAACAGACAGATAAATTATTTACTCTGTTTCCCCGCCTTATTTACTATGAAAAACCGGTGCAAAGTAAGGACGGTTGATCCATTTGCGGCGTACCGGGTCGAATTCCCGCTCCATACCCGCTTCCAGACTGAACTTTTCATTGATCTTGAACCGGATGGCTCCTCCGTAACTGCTTTGCGGGAACATCGGGCTCAGCGGACCGGGCAGCATATTCCTTCCGGCCATTTCGGAGTATTGCCCGAAGCCACGGATACCTATCCGCTCATGGAGTTGGAAATATACCTGGGCATTTAATCCCAGATCACTCTGGTTGAACCGGTTTATCGTATATTTTGCCCCGTAGGCTCCTGCCGAGAGGACAAGCCGGTCGGTTACCTGGAAATTATAGAGGGCTCCCGTCTGGATCACAGCTCCCATAGCCGGATAGGTATTCATAAAGTGGTAGCTGCTTACACTGCTTTTATCCGTAATAGGTTGGTAGTAACGGGTGCTGAAATTGTACAGGTGCTGGTTGTGGTAAGTAATACCGGGAACTTGATTATAGGGGTAAGCTACATACTTCAGCGGAGATAGATTCAGTTTCACCGGATCGAACGGAGGGAGGGGTTCTTCTATCTCCGGAAGCAACTCTTCCGTAAAGGAGTATTCCGTTTCAACAGGCTTTCTTAGTTCCGGATTCTCCGGAATTTCCCTGTTCCCGGAAACAGCGATGCTATCCGGTTCATTCTCCTGCTGGGCAACGGCTGTCCAGGAGAATGCTATACCGATAAAAAGGAGAAAGATCTTTTTCATACGCAGGCCGGTTTACTACATTTATCTGACACGCAAAGGTACTTATTTCCGGTTGAAACACCGGTGGAACTTTCCTGAAATGTATGGTTATAAATTATTAAAACCTTATCTTTGTGGGGAAAGATATACAGAATTTATAAAAACAGATCTATGGATAGTTTCAGTGAACTGATAAAGAACCGCCGCAGTATGCGGAAGTTCACCGGTGAGCCTCTCTCACAGGACGATGTGGTAACGCTGCTGAAAGCAGCCCTGCTCTCTCCCTCTTCCAAAAGGAGCAACTGCTGGCAGTTTATAGCAGTGGATGACAAAGAGACCCTGGATAAACTCTCCCGTTGCAAAGAGCATGGAGCTACTTTTATTAAAGAGGCTGCCCTGGCCATTGTAGTGACCGGAGACCCTTTAGCCAGCGATGTCTGGATCGAAGATTGCGCGGTAGCCTCGCTGATGATCCAGCTACAGGCAGAAGACCTGGGATTGGGTAGCTGCTGGGTGCAGGTGCGTGAACGTTTTACGGCTGCGGAAATGCCCTCTGACGAGTATGTACACGGAGTGCTCGATCTTCCTTTGCAGCTTCAGGTGGTCTCGATCATTGCCATCGGGCATAAAGGGATGGAGAGAAAACCTTTCAATGAGGAGCATTTGCAGCGGGAAAAGATCCATCTCAATAGATTCGGTGGAAAATAAGCGGACGATGGGAGTGGAGCAGAAACCTTCTGCAGTGATGATCGGTGCCGGCAATGTAGCCACCCATCTGGCAATGGCTCTTCATCAGGCAGGCTATCCGGTAATACAGGTGTACAGCCGGACCCGGGAAGCTGCCGGAGAGCTGGCCGGCCGGCTGGGAGCAGAGGCTGTTACAAACCTCTCCCTGTTGGATAAAGAGGCCGGTATCTATCTGGTTTCCCTGAAAGATGATGCTTTTCTTTCGTTGCTCCCCGAAATAGCCACCCACCGGAGCCAGGCTCTTTTTCTTCATACGGCCGGTTCTGTGCCTGTGAATGTGTGGAAAGGATACGCCCGGCATTACGGCGTACTCTACCCTTTACAGACCTTCAGTAAACGGCGTCCGGTTGATTTCACGGAGATCCCCCTCTTTATAGAGGCCTCTTCGGCAGAGGATGAAGAGATCCTTCGCACCCTGGCTCTCTCTCTGTCGGAAAAGGTGTACCCTATCAGTTCTGAGCAGCGGAAGAGCCTGCACCTGGCTGCCGTTTTTGCCTGCAACTTTACCAATCGGATGTATGGGCTGGCAGCGGATGTATTGGCTACCTGCGATCTTCCTTTTGAGATCCTTCTTCCCCTGATCGATGAAACTGCCCGGAAAGTGCATATGCTCTCTCCCGGGGAGGCGCAAACCGGCCCTGCTGTGCGATACGATACCACTATTATAGGTAAGCACCTGGATATGCTGGCCGGTGAGCCGCAGTTGCAGGAGATATACCGCTTACTGAGTGAAAACATTTACCGGAGTAAACAATGAGTACTATAAATTACGATCTGAAACAGATAAAAGCCTTTGCTTTTGATGTGGATGGGGTGCTGAGTGCGGATGTGATCCCCCTTCATCCCGGAGGGGAACCCATGCGGACAGTAAATATTAAAGATGGCTATGTATTGCAGCTGGCCGTTAAACAGGGCTATCCCATTGCTATTATTACCGGCGGCCATACCGAAGCTGTCCGGAAACGTTTTGCTGCGTTGGGTATTACGGATATCTATATGAAATCGTCGGTGAAGATAAACGATTACTGCGATTTCCGGGATAAACACGGCCTGAAAGACGAAGAGATACTCTATATGGGAGATGATATTCCGGATCTGGAGGTGATGCGCCGGTGCGGATTACCTGCCTGTCCGGCTGATGCTGTTCCCGAAGTAAAGGCGGTTTCCCATTACATTTCCCACTGTAACGGAGGGTACGGCTGCGGACGGGATGTCGTGGAACAGGTGATGAAGACCCAGGGAAAATGGATGCAGGGAGATACCTTTGGCTGGTAATATAAACCCATATAATTATGTTTGAGAACCTGAAGAACTACCAAATAATCCTTGCTTCTAATTCGCCGCGCCGTAAAGAGTTGTTGGCCGGATTGGGAGTAGAGTATATCGTTAAGACCCTTCCCGATATTGACGAATCCTTTCCGGAGGGGCTGCCCGCTGCGGAGATCCCGCTTTACATTGCCCGCGAAAAGGCAGCGGCGTATCGCAACGTTATGCAGCCGGATGAGCTGATCATTACGGCAGATACGATCGTATGGCTGGATGGAGAGGTACTGGGTAAACCTACCGGTAAAGAGGATGCGGTAGCGATGCTGGAGAAACTATCCGGTAAAAAGCACCAGGTCATTACCGGTGTTTGTCTTACTACCACGCATACCCAGCGGGCTTTTGCTACCGTTACCGAGGTAGAGTTTGATATGCTTTCTCCGGAAGAGATAACTTATTATGTGGAGAACTACCTGCCTCTGGATAAAGCCGGTGCATACGGCATCCAGGAGTGGATTGGGTTTATCGGGGTACGGAGTATATCCGGTAGCTATTTTAGTGTGATGGGGCTTCCGATACAAAGGCTTTATAAAGAGTTGGTAAGTTTTTAATTAAAGGGTGCGGCTAAATATCTGGAAAAGCATAAAAAACAGAGTCTATTGAGCTGCGAAGCAGCGGCAGATTATAGCCCGGCACGGAAGTGCCGGGTTTTTGTATATCAACATTTTAAGTCCTGCAAGGACGGCAGAATCTCTTTCAGTAGTTTTGGGTCGTGCTTACAGCACTCCATCACCTGCTGAACGGATACCCGGCACTTCCGTGCCGGGCTTGGATCGGGTGTTCCTCCAGGACTTAATTACCCAATCATTCAAAACAAACTTTGCGAACATAACTGGATAGACCTTTTTCTGTAAGGTATATCTGTTCTTACTTTCTGTAATATCCCAGATCGTCTTTATCGAACTTGCGGATAAAGTTGATATGCTTTTCTACTTCTGCTTCGGCATAGCGTACATATACCTGGGCCGAAGTGGCGAACAGATCGCATACGGAAGCATCCTGTACCACCAGGTGCCCCATGATAATGTGTGAAGCCATCTCTACCAGGCGACGTGCCGTAAAGTCGAGCAACTCCTGGTCTTTCTCTTCGGTTACCTGGGTAACTGCCATCGCATATTTACTGGCCATCTCTTTCAGGCGGTTCTTCAGCCCTTCCAGTTCAGGAGCTACCGGCATGGCTTCACACTCCTGCATACGGGCCAGGTAAGCACCGGTCGTCACATAACGGATGGCTGCTACTACCTGTAATTGGGTAGTACCTTCATAGATGGAGGTGATACGGGCATCCCGGTAGAGGCGTTCGCAGGCGTAATCTTTCATAAAGCCCGAACCTCCGTGTATCTGGATCGCATCATAGGTGTTCTGGTTGGCGAATTCACTACCCATACCTTTGGCAAGCGGAGTGAACGAATCGGCCAGTTTGGCAAAACGTTTCTGCTCCTGACGCTCTTCGGGGGTGAGTTTACGCTCTTTGGAAAGATCATCCAATGCTTTGTAGATATCTACAAAACGGGTTGTTTCATACAGGAGTGAACGCGAAGCATCCAGTTTGGCTTTCATCAGGGAGAGCATCTCGTAGACAGCCGGGAACTCAATAATGGCTTTTCCAAACTGTTTGCGGTCTTTGGCGTATACCAGCGCTTCGTTATAGGCAGCCTGGGAAAGACCGACCGATTGAGCGGCAATACCCAGGCGGGCACCGTTCATCAGTGCCATTACATATTTGATAAGCCCCAGCTTGCGGTCGCCGCACAATTCGGCTTTCGCGTTTTTATAGACCAGCTCGCAGGTAGGAGAGCCCTTGATACCCATTTTGTTCTCAATACGGCGTACGGTTACTCCACCGTTCTTTTTATCGTAAATGAACATGGAGAGTCCGCGTCCGTCTTTGGTACCCTCTTCCGAGCGGGCCAACACCAGGTGGATGTCTGCATCCCCGTTGGTAATAAAGCGTTTTACACCGTTGAGGTACCAGCATCCGTCCTCTTCGCTGTAGGTGGCTTTGAGCATAACCGACTGGAGGTCTGAACCTGCATCGGGTTCCGTAAGGTCCATCGACATCGTTTCTCCGTTACAGACACGGGTAATGTATTTCTGTTTCTGTTCCTCATTGGCAAATTCATAAATAGTCTCTGCACAATCCTGCAATCCCCACAGGTTCTCAAATCCTGCATCTGCGGCCGATACCATATCGGCGGCCATCATATAAGGGACGTTGGGAAAGTTAAGACCGTTGTAACGGCGTGGCATAGCCATACCCATGAGGCCTGCTTTGCGGCAGGCATCGAGGTTCTCAGAGGTTCCCGAAGCGTAGGTAACACGTCCGTCAGCTACGGTAGGCCCTTCGTGATCTACCCCTTCTGCATTGGGAGCAATGATCTCACCACAAATCTCACCGATAATTTCCAGTACCTTATCGTAGCTGTCCATGGCATCCTTAAAATCGATGGGAGCATAGTCGTATGTATCTTTATCTGCATAGTTCCGCTCTTTCAGTTCTACGATCCGTTTCATCAGCGGATGGTTGAGGTGGTGGCGTAATTCCGGAGTTTCGTTATATAAATTCATGGCTTACTTGCTGTTTTGTTTGTAATACTTGATCATCTTGGGAACAACCTCTTCTACGGTTCCGTTTATGACATAATCGGCAATGGTGTTGATGGGAGCGTTCGGATCGTTGTTGATCGAGATGATCATCGAACTCTCCTGCATGCCGGCAATGTGTTGTATCTGTCCCGATACTCCACAGGCAATGTAGAGCTTCGGACGTACGGTAATACCGGTCTGGCCGATCTGGCGGTCGTGGTCGGCAAAGCCTGCATCTACTGCGGCACGGCTGGCACCTACTTCTCCGTTGAGTACTTTGGCCAGGTCATAGAGCATATTAAAGTTTTCACGCGAACCAACTCCATATCCTCCTGCAATGACAATGGGGGCTCCTTTCAGGTTGTGTTTCGCTTTCTGTACATGCCTTTCAATGACTTTTACAACGAAATCGGTATCCGATACGTATGCGGAAACATTGTGTTTTTTCACCGCTCCTTTATAATCCGGCGATACGATCTGCTTTTTCATCACTCCTTCGCGTACCGTTGCCATCTGGGGACGTTGCTCCGGATTGATAATGGTCGCTACAATGTTACCTCCGAAAGCCGGGCGTATCTGGTATAGCAGGTTCTCGTAGGTAACCCCTGCTTTCTTATCTTCGTGGTTACCGATCTCGAGTGCCGTACAGTCGGCTGTGAGTCCGCTTTTGAGTTTGGAAGATACCCGGGGACCGAGGTCACGGCCGATAACCGTTGCCCCTATCAGGCAGATCTGGGGTTTCTCCTCCTGGAAAAGTCTGACCAGGATGGATGTATGGGGAAGAGAGGTATAGGGAGAGAGGCCTTCGCCTTCGAAGAGGTGCAGTACATCTACTCCGTAAGGCATTACCTGTTTTTCAATATCACTCAGGCTGCTTCCGATAGCGATCGCTTCGAGCTGACAGCCCAGTTGGTTGGCAAGGGAACATCCTTTGGTAAGAAGTTCCAGGCTTACATCAGCCACAATGCCGTCTTCTATTTCGCAATATACAAATAAGTTGTTCATGTTTTTCTGTTTTTAGTCAGGAGAGAAGAGTATGGACTCTTGTGTTTCCTGTCGCATCCTTTATCCGATGGTATGATTCTCCAGTAACTCTACGATCAGCTCTTCAATTTCATGATCACTGCCTGAGATTGTTTTATTCTCTTTGGCCTGGAATACGATATTCTGGATCGCTTTTACTTTAGTGGGGGATCCGGAGAGTCCGCATTGGGCTACATCTCCATTAACATCCGCTACGCTCCACTCTATCAGGTTCAGGTAATCACGGGTATTATAGAGGTCCGTATAATCCAGGTCTCCCTGCTGCTTTTCAGTCACCGTTTTAGCGTGTTTATACTTTTGTACCAGTTTGGCATTCCGGGGGCGGCAGGGAGCGGCCGACCCGTTTACGGTCAGTACCATCGGAAGCGGGCCCTCTACCGTTTCAACGCCTCCGTCAATGTGTCGTTTTACCGTAATACGTCCGTTCTCTACTTTTAATATCTCTTCTGTATAGGTGATCTGTGGCAATCCCAGCTTTTCCGCTACCTGTGGACCCACCTGTGCGGTATCCCCATCAATAGCCTGACGACCCCCTATGATAATATCATACGCTCCGATCTTGCGGATCGCCTCGGCCAGGGCGTACGAAGTAGCCAGTGTATCTGCTCCTGCAAAGGCACGGTCTGTCAGCAGATAGCCGTTGTCGGCACCCCGGAAGAGACCTTCGCGGATAATATCGGCTGCCCGCGCCGGCCCCATGGTCAGCATGGTCACCGTAGAGCCCGGATGAGATTCTTTCAGCCGGAGGGCTTGTTCGAGGGCGTTTAAGTCTTCGGGATTAAAAATGGCCGGAAGTGCGGCCCGGTTGATTGTTCCGTCGGCTTTCATGGCATCTTTCCCGACATTCCGGGTATCGGGAACTTGTTTTACCAATACAACAATTTTCAAACTCATGTTATTGATATTAGTATTAGTATTCTTTTTTCGGTATCTGACAAGCGGAGTGAGTGTTTACTACCGGCTTGCAAAATTAACGAAACCGTTGGGTTGACAAAGAAATATAAGTGAAAAATGCACAAAAAAAGTGAGATTTGAGCAAGGGGGGACTTTTCTCCCGGATGAGAAAAGTTAGCAAAAGAATCTTTTGGGTGGGATTCGCCTGGTTTTATGAAGGTATTGTTTTTTAGTGGGGCATTCTTTTCTTTTTTGAGTGAGCAAAAAAGAAACAAAAAACTCACCGGCACAGGCTCTGCGCGGCTACTCCGGGAATCTGCACAGTGGGGTAGCGAGAACTCGTCACTTCGTTCCTCAAACAGCTCGCTCCCTTTTCCACCGCTCCGAATCCCTCCGCTTTACGCCGCTCCGAGATGGCCGGACTTTTTTACTTTTGTTTCCGTCAGTTTTCTGGTGGCTGTCTCATAATTATGGATATCACTTGTTGTTGCCGGCTTCATAGCCGGTGACTCTTTATCCTGCGGCTTCACAGCCGCTCCTGTACCGTTTGGAGGGTAACATCAAGTGCTTTTAAGGCACAAAGAGAGGCAATGGCTGATAAAATGGTCCGGTTGATAGATTCTATTTTATAAAACAGGAGGTGTAGCTTATCTTTGTATGAAATAATCCTTTTGGAAAAAGGATCACTCAAACAGAAGCGGTGGCGGTAGTGGAAATCGTCCCGGTTGGCGATAATTAACGATGGTAAAGCATCAGGATTGATAAAAAAGAACTATTTTTACACACTTGTAAACAGCTTCAATGAAACTCATTCGGAAACAGAATCTGCTCGGACATTTTATCTATGCCCCGGTATGGATCATTCTTTATCTTTCTCCCATTCTGCTGGAGTATTTTGAGATGCCTGCAGATGAGGATGCGACTATGAACTGGAGCATTATTCTGGATGACTGGAAAGGGATCACCTATTTCTTTATTATCTTTCTGATCAATAATTTTATCCTTTCTCCGCTTTTGCTCTTCCGGAAGAGGTATATTCTCTATACAGTTTCTGTTCTTTGCCTGGTGGGTGGGTTACTGATGATCTATCTTTTTAAAGGGCCTACGCTTAAAAAAAGCCCTGTACGTACGGAAATGGCTCCGCCTTTTGCGACCGGGCCTGTTCCCGGAACACCTCCTGTAGAATTTAAACCGGGGGAAGGGGCGGAGATGGGTTACCAGCCGGAGGAGTTCCGGGAAACCAAACGGACAGCAGGCTGCAGATATAACGGAAAGAAGAGATACAACAGGGCTCCCGAAAAGAATTTCTGTTTTCCCGGATTTATTATCTTCATGTTCATCCGTTTCCTGATCGCCATCCTGATGATCGGGTTTAATGTGGCCATTAAGTTGCTCTTTAAATCGATCCGGGATGAAGAGACTCTGAAAGAACTGGAACGGCATAACCTGCAATCTGAGTTGGAGTATCTTAAATACCAGATCAATCCCCACTTCTTTATGAATGCGCTGAATAACATTTATGCGCTGGTGGATATTGATACCGAGCAGGCTAAAAAGACGATTGTGGAGCTCTCTAAAATGATGCGGTATGTATTGTATGAGGCCAACCACAAAACTATTTTGCTCTCCCGGGAGATCACTTTCCTGAAAAACTATATTGAGCTGATGCGGATCCGTTATCCGGATAAGGTCTCTATCCAGGTATCTGTGCCTGAGAGTGTACCCGAGGTGCAGATCCCTCCGCTGCTTTTTATCTCTTTTATAGAGAATGCGTTTAAGCATAGGGTAACTTACCAGGCGGAATCTTATATCCGGATATCTCTGAAATATAAGGAGGGAAAAGTGATCTTTACCTGTGCCAACAGCAATTATGGAAAGAGTGAAGACCAGCACAAAGGGATCGGACTGGAAAATGTGCGGAAGAGACTGAAACTCCTGTATGGAGAAGATTATATTTTTACCATGGATGAAAATAGCGATAGTTTTAATGTTTTTTTACTAATTCCTGTATTATGATGAAGTGTGTAGCCATTGACGATGAGCCGCTGGCGCTCTCGCAGATAACTAATTATATAAGCCGGGTTCCTTTTCTGGAACTCGTTAAAGGGTGCCAGGATGCTTTTGAGGCGCTACAGATCATGTCTTCCCACCAGGTAGATCTTATCTTTGTGGATATCAATATGCCCGACCTGAATGGCCTGGAGCTGGTACGTTCGCTGGTGAATCCACCGATGGTTATCTTTACCACTGCTTATTCGGAGTATGCGGTGGAGGGTTACCGGGTAGATGCTGTGGATTATCTGCTCAAACCTTTTGATTTCCAGGATTTCTGCCGGGCTACGGGCAAGGCTCTTAAGTTCTGGGAACTTAAAAATGCTTCTGCAAACCATCCTGTAAGTATAGCTGAAACTCCGGCATTCCCTGCGGAGGACGATTCTCTTTTTGTAAAGACAGAATACAAGGTTGTACGTATTAATATTGCTACTATTAAGTATGTGGAGAGTATGAGTGAGTATGTACGTATTTATACCGAGACGGATGAGAAGCCGGTTATGACGTTACTCAGCATGAAAAAGCTGGAAGGGTGTTTGCCTGCCGACCGGTTTATGCGGGTACATCGTTCTTATCTGGTAAATCTCCAGAAGATTAACGAGGTTTCACGGCTCCGGATCGTTTTTGACGGAGACACCTATATACCGGTAGGAGATCTTTATAAGGAGAAATTCCTGGAATATATTAGCCGTAAGTCTGTTGGAAAGTGACTTATTCATGCATGGGTATATTGTCCTTTTTCTCCCTGAGGCAAAAAAGGGCAATATATTTTTAAAGCCGGATAGAGAAGTTTAATCCGGCATGTTCTCCGTCGTAAGAAGGGGCTACTACAAAGAATGTTTTGCCTTTGGCACTACCGGTGAACATTCTCGAAATACGGGGCTGGATCAGGTAAGCTAGTTTGGTGCTCAGGATCCCGAACCCGGCACCTGCCGCTACATCTCCTAACCAATGCTTGTTATTATACATTCTCAGCGCTCCTGTTCCGGCTGCAATGGTGTAACCGGCTATACTATACCAAAGGGAGACATCTTTATACTCCTGCCATAAAAACTCGGCTCCCATAAAGGCAACGGCGGTGTGTCCGGAGGGAAATGAGTTCTTCCGGGATCCGTTCGGACGCTCTATCTTAGTTGTATATTTCAGACCATTGACGGGAATGGCAGTAAAAGCACAAGCCAGCCCTAATACAATGGTCCGGTCCCGGAAATTATTTTTTCCTTTGATTCCCATCATATTGAGTACATATACACTGGCTGCCGGAACTACTGGGTATAATCATCGATGGTTATTTTGTTTTTTACATGCTTTTACACCTGGTTGTGTACGGCATAATTTCCCAGATGCACGTTGTTGGCTGCCATCACTGTTTCGAAAGTTCCATAACCGATCAGGGCTGCCGGAAGGATGAACTGTTTATAAGAGATACCTGTTCCGGATGCAGAAGCGGGAAGCTTCATTCTGTCAAAGTTATAATTTTCCGGATAATCTTTTAACAGATCCGACTGAGAAGGGACTAAAGGAAGTTTTTCATCGGTTTGGATCCGAAAATCGGGTTTATCCGGTAAAAGGGATCCCGGTTTAAGCCTGAGGGGAGAAACGGGATCTTGTTTCAATAGATCTCTGTTAAACAGATTCTCTTTCGCATTTTGCGAACGGACATAGGAGATCTGTAAAAAACAGGGAAAAGGGCATACAGAATAATTCTAAAAAACATACAGGGTCTAATTTGAACTTGCTTACTAATTATTTACTTGCTTGATTACCAATTAAAAAACATCCATCCGGCCAATCTGAAAATAATATTCATACCTTCCGGAGCGAAAACTCCCCGGGATTGTCCGTTTACTTATCTATATCATAGAGAAAAAGAAGAAATTACCTGCTCAATATTCGTTCTTAACAAAATACTTTAAAACATCCATTACCGTTTTTATACAACATCCAGGTTTATTTTTCTTGCTTTTTATGCTTTTCAATGGTCACAAAAATAGAGTTATTCTTTGAATTTACAACTATTTGAAGCGTCATTTTTATTGTAATTTTTATAAGTTTTTCTGAAAACTCAAATTGCGGTTAGGGTTTTCATTTACAAAAGGTTACGGTCCTAATCCTGTGACGGAGAGGTTGGAATGGATGGGTGAACGGCAGTAGTACCGTATGAAACTGTTTAATTGGATCTGACAGGCTGTGTCAGAGCTGGATATTTTACTTCATAAAAAGATCAGGAGATAAATAAACTATACATTTACTTATCTCCTGATTAAATTTTGTTGGCTACTTCGGACCTCTTTCAGGGCACGGAAAGCAGGATGATATTACCAGTATTGATAACTATATTGGAAAAGTCTGACCGGTTTGCCGTTCTCATATTCTGCATAACTATCTATCAGACCATTTTTGAGATACTTATACCGGGTAGCTTTCTCTTCCGTATGATTGGTTACATGAACTATGCGGTTCTGTTTGTCATACTTCCGGGTAATGGTTACCGGATCTTCTGATTTATAAGTGGACACCTGTGTTTTGACTTTTTCGTGCGGGTTTGGAACATCAATATTGGCTTCATAGACTAAAACTCCTTCCGCATTGTATACTTTGTGTTCTGCTAATCCGTTCCCGTCGTATGTATAACGCTGTGTACCTTTTACTTCCAAATCCTTGTTGTACCTCAGAACAAGGGTGTCTCTTTCATAAGGGTCTCTGTAATAGACCATTTTTCCCTTGAAGGTGCTGTCTGCATCGTATACGCTTTTAGATTCGGTATTATTCTCATACACTGTTTCCGTATACTCCATCAGTTCGTTATTTTTTCTATAACGTTTACTTCCGGTCTCTTTGCCGTCTGTATTATAACTATACTCATAAGCAGAATAAGTATGGTCGGTACTCTCTATCATTTTAAGGGTTTTCCCTTCTTTGTCGAACTCGCAGGCTTCTGCCAGTAGAAATTTAGATTTGTCCGGTTTTCCCGACTCATAAAGATATCTTTTTACCTCGTAACTTTTTACTCCCAGTTCTTTGATCAATTCTTCCTGGGGACCGGAGTAACTACTCTCTTTTTCCATACACCCGATCATAAGTACCAAACCTATTAATAAATAAACTTGTTTCATCTTACCCATTTTTATCTTCTTATTTTCAAGGTGGCTACTGTGTTGTTCTTTATTTCTTTGTAGCAACTCTCTCTACTTTCTGAAAGCGGAAGCTATTACCGCTATAATCGGGGTCAAATATAGCAATATATTTAAAATCTTTAAAAAACTAACTGCTCTTTTTAACAACTACACTTTCCTGCTACGGGGAATATTTACCATTTCCGGTTCTTACCCTCTTACTTTTTTGATTAACTTTGCACTATTTTAATTTAAAACAGAAGTGAGCATGGAACTGCATTTTGCCCAAAGAATGTCTTACATAAAAGCATCGGAGATCAGGGAGATCCTTAAAGTTACACAGCAGGAGGATGTTATTTCGTTTGCCGGTGGCCTGCCTGCTCCGGAACTCTTTCCGGTGGAGGAGATCAATGAAATAAGTCAGCTTGTTTTAAAAGAAGCAGGTACCAAAGCGCTTCAATATACAACTGCCGAAGGGTATGCTCCTTTAAGGGAATGGATCGCTGCACGAATGAACTTACGTCTGGGTACTCGTTTAGATAAAGATAATATTCTGATCACCCATGGCTCTCAACAAGGATTAGACCTCTCCGGAAAAGTATTCCTGGATGAAGAAGATCTTGTTTTGTGTGAAAGTCCTACCTACCTGGCGGCTATCAGTGCCTTTAAATCGTACGGATGTAATTTTATTGAAATTCCCACCGATGAAGATGGGATGGATATGGATGCCCTTGAAAAAGTATTGAGCACCACTCCCCGTATCAAACTGATCTATGTAATACCGACCTTTCAGAATCCTACCGGCAGGACCTGGAGCCTGGAAAGGCGGAAGAGATTGGCTGAATTATCGGCTGCATATAATATTGCCGTAATAGAAGATAATCCGTATGGTGAATTAAGATTTGAAGGGGAGTCTTTGCCCTCGATAAAGTCTTTTGATAAGACCGGTAACATCCTGTGTACAGGTAGTTTTTCTAAAATATTCTGTCCCGGTTTCCGGATTGGCTGGATTGCAGGAGATAAGGAGATCATCCGTAAATATGTGCTTGTTAAACAAGGCACGGATCTGCAGTGTAATACCCTGGCTCAGATGACTATTGCCAGATACCTGGAAAAATATGATATTGACCGGCATATAGCCGGAATTGTTGAAGTCTATAAAAAACGCAGGGATGTTACTGTTCAATGTATCCGGGAGTCTTTTCCCGATACGATCAAATTTACCAATCCTGAGGGTGGATTGTTTACCTGGATAGAACTTCCCGAAGGAGTTCCCGCCCGTCTGGTCCTGGATAAATGCCTGGAGAAGAAAGTGGCTTTCGTTCCGGGTGGCTCTTTTTACCCGGGCGGAAATAAGGAGAATACACTCCGGATAAATTACTCCAATATGCCGGAAGAACGAATAGAGCAGGGGATCAGGATCATCGGGGAAGTAGTGAAACAGTATATCCGGGAAGCGGAATAACCGGAAATGGGGATTGAATCCTAAAAACTTCGGCTTACCTGGTATGGATAAAAATAGAGATCATTTTTCCGGGCCGCTCCCTCCGGGTGGGACTCCTCCCTGATAAGATCCACAAGTGGTACATCGTTTGGCTATCTGAACCTTGTACCCCCTTTTTTCAGTAGTCAGAAACTTACTTTATAGCTCAGGTTTGGCAAAATGATCTTTACCTCATCTTTTACCACAGCGTGGGTCTGGTTGTCAAAACGGTGTCGATAATATTCCCGGGTCCCTGTCAGATTAAGTACTTTCAAAGCCACTTCATGAGTGAAATCTTTCCGGTTAAGCCGGTAACTTACCGTTACATCCGCTTTTACCTTCGGAGCAAACTGTTTTTATAGAACTGCTCTTCCTTTACCACCAGTTTCTGTTTTTCCAGGGAAGCCTCTTCATCCACCGGAGTGTAGCGTTCTCCTCCCCGCAGGGTAAATTTTACACCTGAACTGATCATGTGGCGGTTGTTACTACCGAAGATCCACTCCTTACCTCCCGACAGATGAGAGATAAATCCGTAATTATACCTTGTATTCAACCAGGCAGTATTTTTACTCCGGTATTTAGAATCGTACAAAGAAGCCGTCAGCAGGTAATAATATCCGTTTGAAAGATATTTTTCAAAAGAAATATCCACTCCTTTATTTATCCCTTTTCCTTCACCGGTCAACGGCATATTGATCAGAAACGAGAGTCCGTTCAGGGTAGAGTAGGGGGTACCGGAAACCATCGGGATATTAAACAGGTAATGGTAATAAGGCTCTATCCTGAGTATCCTGTTTTCCCCGATCTTCCACCGGTATGTACCGATGAACTGGTGAGCCTTTATAAATCCCAGGTCCTTATTTAAAAACTCGTTCTCTGCCTGAATAAAGTAAGTGGTAAGTCTCTCTTTCCGGCCATGCAAACCATATGCCATAGCCAGTGAATGCCGGGGTTTTATAGCATACTCAATAGCCATACGGGGCTCAAGGGTACTTTTTCTGTTCAGTAAAAAGAGTTGCCCGTTTACCCCGAGGTTCATCCTGACGCGGCTGCCCATCCTCAGCAAAGAGTTGGAAAATGCAGAGAGAGTTCCCGTATGGCCGGATAATTTACTTGGAACCACTTCATACGTTTCCGGATCAACCTGATTATAAAAGAAATTGTATAGATCAGAACTCCAGTTAACACCCCACCGGTGAGTATGTACACTGCTTATTTTGTAGTTTATCTGAGTACCTATATTTACCTGATAACTCCGGTTATGCAGGTTCAGTGTAGGGATCTCTATCCATTCAAGAGAGTCTACCCGTAAATCGTTGTTTGTATAAACCACCCCTGCTGTGGTTTTCAGAAAAGCTTCGGAGTGGAGATAATGAGTATGTACCACTCCTCCCGAAGCCATATACTGATTGCCCGATACACCCACTTTCTCAAGCTCCGGACTCCATTCTGCCGGATATTTTTCAAACTTTTCATAATTTTTATCCATCAGGGCTATTCCCCACACCGATAAAGAGTTTCTCTCTTTGTAAGGGAACCGGAGTTTAAAAGAGGATCCTGGTAACCAAAGTTATTGATCTCCATATCGGGAATAAAGTTCTTTATCAGTGCAAAAGTAGCGTTCCGGTAATGAAACAAATAGGATGCCTCTTTCTTTTCAGACAAAGGGCCCTCCGCAGCCACATTTACTCCGATGATCCCGGCTTCTATACTGTATTGGTGGTGCAGATTATTTCCCTGGCGAAGTTGCATATCAAAAATACCTGAAAGTGCATTTCCATATTCAGCGGGATAGGCTCCGGTCAGAAAATCTAAACTTCCCAATACCTCGCTGCTCAGGGCAGAAAAGATACCCCCTCCCATGGTAGTAAGGTCGGCAAAATGGTTCGGATTGGCAATTTCCATACCCTCCAGTCTCCACCCGAGCAGATGAGGAGCATATCCGTGTATAATAACTGAGTTGTCGCCCACGCTTCCCTCCACACCTGCCAGTGAGGTGACCAGCCTGGCCGGATCATCAAATCCTCCGGCAAAGCGCGAGCTCTCTTCCGCACTGATCATCCGTCCACCGGCCAGTATCATCGGGTTAAAGGGTTGCTCTTTTCTCGTAGGAGAGGTAATTACCACCTCATCCAGAGGAAACGGATTTTCTATCAGCCCAATCTCTACAAAAGGCATATTTCCCGAAATAAGAATGATCTCATTGTAGAGAAACGATTCGTACCCCAGGCATGAAACCCTCAGGTCATACCTTCCCGGAGGTAAACCGGTGAATTCAAAAAATCCCTCTTCGTCGGTCAGTACACTTTCCGCTCTTTCATTCCGGATTCTTACAGCTGCAAAAGGCAGGGGCAGGCGCGTCTGTTTATCATACACCCGTCCCCGGATGCGCTGCGTTACCTTTTTGGCCGGTTCTTTTTTCTGTACCATGATAATATGGTTCTCCTCTATGTAATAACTCCATCCGGTTCCCTGTAAAAGTTCCCTGAGTACCTCATCTATTCCTGCATTCCGAAGCAGGAACGACCTTTTTTGTGTACTGTCCAGCCGGCTCATGTTATAAGCGATCGTATAAGAGGATTGAGCCTCTATCTGCTCAAAAGCCTCTTTCAGGGTAAGATCATCCCCCTCTATGGTAATCCCTCTATCCTGCCCGAAGGTAGAGGCGACCAGCAAAAGGAGGATCCCGGCTGTATGCACTATCCGGAGACCTATACAGGGAGCTTTGGTAACAGGAAAAAAGTTATTCCTGGATCTCATATATAAAATTTCCCTCTATCCCTTTTAATACTTTCATGATCTGTTCGAGGTTCTCTCCGTTTACAAACTTCACAGAGTAGTAGTCGTTCGGATCTTCCGGATCCCTTACTGTGATCTTTACCTGAAAACGGCGTTCCAGTCTCTTGATTATATCCTCCAGCCACATATTGTAAAAGACAAGGCTCCCATCTATCCATTTTTTTACCTCCGTAGCTTCAACCTCCCAGGTTTCAACCCCCCCCAGAACAGATCGTATACCAGTTGCTGTCCTGGTACCAGCGGGTAAGATCTGGATGCATGTGAGCAGTGATCAATATCCACTGTTACCTCTCCATACTCCAGCGTAACAGTTGTTTCCTGGTCTTCCGGATAAGCCTCTACATGGAATGCCGTACCCAATACTTCTACCGAAAGGGTCGAAGTCTCCAGCCTGAAACGACTCAGGGTATCCCTCTTTACCACAAAATAACCTTCTCCGGATAGCCGAACCCGTCGCTCCTTTCCCCGCTTTTCCCAGAAAAGAGAAGAGCCCCTGTGGAGCCATACCTGCGATCCGTCCGGTAACTCTACCCTCTGTATCTGTCCGCTATCCGCTACATACTCCTTTATACCGCTCTTCAAGCTCAGATAACCTGTTACTCCTGCCATAAAAAGCACCAGCAATAGGGCAGCTACCCTGAACCGGGAGACCTGCAAGCCTGCATATTTTTTCTGGTAAGGATTCATACCCAGTTCCCTTCTTACCTTATTCAGTGCTTTTATAGCTTCCCGGTCCGGTTTACTCTCTGTACTTTCCCATACCTGGTACAAGACCTCTGTTTTTTCCTGCTGATGTTCTTCGTCCAGGAGCCATTCCTGTATTTTGTGGTTTGTTGCATCCGAATACTTTTTTCCGAAAAAGTATCTGATAACATCCGATATATAATTCCTTCTCATCTTTACCATTGAGTATTTACTTCCTTACTCCTTACTCTATGTTCGCCTCTCTATCTCCTCCAGTAATCTGTAGGTAAGTTTTAATCCGGATAATCCCGTGCAACTTTTTCTCTTTTTCCCCGTTTCGCAAACCCGGAGAAAAAGTTTCAAGCTCCGTATAAAATCCGTTTATATAGAGGTTATTATGCTGCAAAACCGGCTGGAACATATTCTGGTTAAAGAGTACTTCCGTTACCGGGCGATGGCCCAGCACCTTTTCCAGTGGAATACCTCCTATGACCGGGGGATTCTTCCTGTAAATAAGTTCCGACAGATTTCTCAACTCATAGATCCCATTCTTTTCTATCACTGTTAGTTGTTCTTCTGCCAGCTGCCATGAATAGCCGGTAGAGAGTTCCACCGAGCCGATAACTCCGTTCGTATGATACATTTGCAGTAAGATCGTACTGTCGGTATGTAGTAGAGATACTATCCGGGCTGCACCAAACAAGTAGATAACCAGGTCTATAGGATGGATAAAAAGTTCTCTCAACACATCTCCTCCTTCCTGATAGGCTCCCGTACCATATCTATAGATATAGTGCTGCGGCTCTTTCAATTTCGCTTTAAGCATGCGGCATGCTGGTGCATATCTTCGTTGCATACCTGTTACCACCTCTTTTCCCGACTCTTCCTGCAGACTGATCAGCTCTTCCAGTTTCTGCAAACTATAGCAGGGGGGCTTCTCTATAAAAACACTTTTTTATGCTGGAGTGCCAGTTTACATAAATCGTAGTGGTGCCGGGGATCCGTGCAAATAAAGATTCCCTCTATATTCTTATCGCTGAGTACGGTTTGCAGGTCACATACTGCCCGGTATTTCCCGGAAGAATGGTTTAGTATATCGGCACTCCTGCTACTGGCCGTAACCACATATTTCAGCGGGACCGCTAAATGATCCAGCACCGGATAAAGATTAGCGAGCGAATGGTTGCCCATTCCTACAAAAGCGTAGGAGTACTTATACCTCCGGGAGAACTCCCGGTGTCTGCGCTGTCTTTTGTATAATTTGATAAACTTTTTCATTTCTTTTTCAGTTATTTTGCCGGTTTGCAATCCGGGAAAAGGTCTTTGTATCTGATTCCATTGTTCCCGCTCCACGAGTAGTCTCCCCATAAACCGCGTATTATCCGTTGTGGTAAAACCTTCTCCATATTCCTGTATAGAACAATATCATACTTACGGTGAAAATTGATCCAGCATTCATTACAACTCCGATAGTGCCTGTGGTACTGCCGGGTCTCGTGTTTGCTCACTATTATCTCCAGCGGCTCCCGGTTTATATTCCCCAGAATGATCTCTTTTTGCTGGCACAGGGGAATATCTCCGTTCGGATAGATCACAATGCTATCTCTGAGGCTGTTGCAGGTCAATTTTACCTTTTCTTTGCGGTATAATGTATAGAGCATCATAAAATCATAATTCTCCCTGAATTCCTTTACCACCGGGGGAATATCCTGTACCCGGTAGTTCAACGACCCACACTTTCCACCAGCGGGTTCCCGGGTCCGGAAATATTCCATATTGCTGTAAATACCAATCCGCATATCAATTTTTTTCTCTTTACACACAGCTGCTACATGCCGCAGATCTTCCAGCGTGTTAAAAGGAGTCAGGGTAAACATCACCGAAACAGGAAGCTCCTCTCTCAACTCTTCTATTACATAAAGTACCTTGTCATACAATCCTTTAACTCCCCTGATGCACTCGTGGGTGTCCCGCTCTCCATCCAGTGAAACATACAACCGTTTGGGTGTATACCGTTTTACCAGTCCGATCAGTTTTTCCGCATTCACTCCGTTAGAGAGCAGGTCAAAATTTGGATGGTTATTATATAAGTATTCCATAATAGCCTCTGCCTCCGGATGAAGCATAAACTCTCCACCTTCCAGACCGATCAGTGTATGGGCCGATATAGCCGGGCTCTTTAACAAACTTTTTATCTGCTCCAGTGGCATATAGGTTTTAGGATGTTTAGCCCAGATATAACAATGTTTACACTGGCAGTTGCATCGGTTCGTTACATACAGCATAGCCGCAGCAAGCCTTTTGCGGGAGGGAAAGATCACATTATTAAGCATTACTACCCCTCTTTTTACATAATCAGATACTTTATACATACTAATAAGGTTTATTCTACTAATATGTACAGCCATCCGTATCAAAACTCCCGCCTCTTATCTCTGTTTTTCTTTACCTCGTTCACTCTTTTATTGCATCATACTGTAAACCATCAGTACAAAAAGATGGATCACCTGTCGTACTTCCCGGAGTGCCAGCGATAACTGATTCTCTACCGTTTTACGGCTGATGTTCATCTTCTTTGCAATCTCTCCGTTCGAATATCCCTCTACCCGGCTATATATAAATATACGTTTGCGGCGGGGGCATCCGTTCTACTGCCATAGCGATCAGTAGCCCTATCTCTCTGGCAAAAAACAACTCTTCCACATTGTTACCGGCTTCCTGCGCTATGGCGATATAGTCATCTACATACGCTTCATGTACCAATTGGTGTTTGAGGTAGTTATAGGTCGCATTCCGGGTAATAGTGAACAGGTAAGCGTTAAATGACTTATTTATGTCTAAAGTCTCCCTGTTAATCCATATCCGGGTAAATACATCCTGGGTCAGTTCCCGGGCATCCTCTTCCGATTTAATAAATCCGTGAATGAATTTCTTAACCCGGTTGTAGTAACACAGGAAAACCTGGTTAAATGCCTCGTTATTTCCCTCCTTTAATTTATTGAGTATGTCTTCTGCAACAAGTTCCATATCGGATAAAGATCTGTTTTTTCTGATTGTTCCCGGTAATTATTGGGAGTAAATATATACATCTTACCCCCTGTAATAATATATACAACTATCCAGCCTGAAACTCCCGCCCGTAAACCTGTTTTTTATGAAATTAGATATCCATTACAAATAAATTCCTCAGGTATCTTCCGTACCGGTAAAACTCCTTAATCCTCTTCATTCCCAGTTTTTCCAGCGACCGGTTGCTGGCACTATTCTCCGGATGTGCAGTGGCTACCAACCGGGTAATTCCCCTTTGCCTGGCTATCTCTGTGAGTTTCCGGTTAAGAGCCAGCATATACCCTTTGCTGCGAAACTCCGGTAGCGTCATACAAGCTCCGATCTCTGCTGTCTCTGCCGGTTCGTTATGCTGAAGTTCCCCTTCACCTGCTAAATCACTGATATCAAAAAACAGTCCCGAAACAGCTGCCAATACTCCGTTACAGATCACTCCATACAGCATAACTTCATCCGTCGGGCCAAATGCCTTTTCTATATCTTCCTGAGAAAAAGGAATATAAAGATCCGGGTTCGTCAGGTTACTTACCGTTGCCTGGTTGATCCGGATCACTTCATCTTTATACTCTTTTTCTAATTTTACAATTTCCATAAAAGTTTTATTTATTATCCGAAGCCTTCATATTTAAAATTGTAGTACAATGTTCCAGGTTAAAGATAGCTTTATTGTTTGTATCATAAAAAAACCTCTGAATAAGATCTTATTCAGAGGTTTTCTCCTTTTGCCTGGTACACCCTCAGG
>JAJQBG010000263.1 GCA_021203405.1 Bacteroides sp. | reverse complement strand
GTTTAGGAAAGCTTTGATAGCGATTTAATATAAGGCCTCCCACGGTAAGGTAATCATCGGATTCGGGCAGATCCAGGTTGAACTTTTCATTAACCTTTTCTATTTCCAGTCTTCCGGAAAGAACGTATTCATCTTCTGCCAGTTGTTTGCATACATGGGAGGAGGTGTCGTGTTCATCTTCAATATCTCCGAATATCTCTTCCACTAAATCCTCCAGTGACACTATTCCGGCGGTACCCCCGAATTCATCTACAATAACGGCCAGTGATTTTTTTTGTTGCTTGAACAGTTTTAAAAGCTTATTTGCCAGCATTGTTTCCGGAACAATGGGGACTTCCTGAATCTGATTATACCAATCTTTCGGATTTCTGAACATTTCAGAGGAGTGTATATAGCCGATCACATTGTCAATATTCCCTTCGTAAACAATAATTTTAGAGATTCCGGACTCTATAAATTTTGATTTTAACTCATCCAGGGATGCTTTGGTATCAACTGCAACTATTTCTGTACGCGGGACAATACAATCCCGTATTTTTATGGAGGAGAAGTCCAGAGCATTCTGGAAAATTTTTACTTCTGCATCCAATGCCTCTTCACTCTCTGCATTTTCTATACTGGATTGCACAAAATAGTCTAAATCAACTTTAGTGAATGCCTGATTAATACTTTCTTTGGGGATTTTAACTCCTAATATACGTAAAAAGAAACGTGAGATACCTGAGGCAAATCGTGAAACAGGATAAAGAAGAATATAGCAGATATAAGCCGGAAGTGCAAAAAGGTTCAGGCAGAAATTTGGGTTGATCTTAAAGATCGTTTTAGGGAGAAATTCTCCTGTAACCAGGATAACAAGCGTAGATATAATGGTCTGTATAAGTACAGTCAATAACTGATTTTGAATGATCCCTTGTAATAAAAAACGGTCTATTATCTGGGCCATACATATACCATATATAACCAGGGCAATATTATTTCCTACCAGCATGGTAGAAATAAAATTATTCGAATAGCGATAAAAGAAAGTGATGATGCGAGAGATAATTCCCGTTGTTTTTCCCATCTCCAGACGTAACTTATCAGCCGATACGAAGGCTATTTCCATTCCTGAAAAGAAGGCTGAAAAAGCCATGGTTATTAAAAGATATATAAAAGTATTCATCTTTTACTCTATAGAATCAGTCGGAGCAATTTCTTTTTCGTCTTCAACATAGAATATACCGTCCATGTTCAGAATTCTGTAACGGGTCATCTGTTGGTTAGACTCAAAACCATATCCTGAGATGATCCGGTCAGGCTCTTCTATGCGGATATATTTATCGGAGTATACTTTCTCGTTCTCCTGGTCCCAGTATAGGAGTTCAGTATTAAATTTATCACCTTCCTGGTTAAGGATCTCTACATTTCCAATAAGTTCCCACAACCGTTGCTGATCGTAATAATAGGCCGTATCGGCCTGGATCTGGGCCTCCACATTAAAAAGAGAATCAAAATTTTCCAGGTAGATCCCTTTGCGGAACGCCCAATAACTAGGAGAGGTACGATCATAGATAGACCACTCTTCTGTTATAATACGATATTTGGTAACTCCTGAATCGGAGATCAGGGTTGTTACTCCCCGGGTTATCATTACAGGCATGGAATCACGCTCTGTAATGGGATCTCCGGTATATTTTTTACCCTTTCCACAGGATGAAAACAGAGAGAGCATAACAATTGTTATTAAAACAATTGTTATGCTCATATGAGAGTTTAATGAATTTATTCTCTGACCGATCAACATATTATCTAATAGTCGTAGTCTCACCTATCCATCCGCCGATTGTGATAGAATCTCCTTTCTTCAGACCCATCATGAACAGCTTATCTGCAGCCGGTGTATAAGCAGAATAAGTATTGATCAGTTTCTGAGCCTCTTCTGCGCAAGAGGGATCTACACTTCTGGCACGCTGTAATTTGTCGATAACCAGGTAGAAAGTACAGGAATTCAGGGCAGCCTCATCGCTCCATTTCGGACTAGTTGCGTACAACTGTGCAATAAGAATGTAAGGAGCACCATAATTCGGGTTGAAGCTGATCGCTTTCTGAGCATAATTTCTGGCTTGTGAGAGTTTCTTATCTGTTGAAAGAATGGCTGCTGCCTGATAGGCATATTCTGCTTTCTTTTCATTATCACTTTCCAGATTGATCGCTTCATCGAAGAATTGGATCGCTGTATTGATATCTCCTTTTTTGAATGACATATAGGCACACCCTGCAGCTGCTTCAGCCGACGGTTCTATCTTATATAAATAGTAAGCTGCATTAAAATAAGCTTCCTGTTCAGTACATCTGAGGAATCTCATAACAGATACCACATTTTTAAGATAATCTTTATCGTTCTGGTTCTCTTCAACTTTCTGACCATAAATATTTTGAAGCATATCACAGTCAGCAACTCCACTGTTAATAAAGAAAGCTTCTATATTATTTTTAGCCGTTTCATAGTTAGCCTTGTCTGCCTCTTTTTCTGCCTTTTTGATAGCACCGTCTGCAAAAGCAGAAGTAGTCATAAAATCATCAACAAACTTTTCTTTGTGGTCAGGATCAGTTTTAAATTTTTCAGCAGAAGCTTCCATAAAATACATCAATACATAGTATTCCGAATCTTCTTTCATTGTTTTTACTGACTCTTCCAACCAGGGGTAAACCTCATTGATATTCCTTTCCGGAGCCAATTGCATATAATCCATCCCTTTCATACCCAATACTGCAGCAGCAGGAGTATTCTGATAATCCGGAAAATATTTCATACGCTGATCATATACATTCATCAGTTCGTCAAAATAAGCTTTCTTTTTAGCCGGATCATTTTCATTGGCAAGGAACCATTTTACAATTCTTACCCCGTTGGTATATGTTCTAAGCTGAGCCAAAGGACACTCTTCAAACACGGATTTCCAGGGAAGATAAGCATCCTGAAAGTTATTTGTCTTTACATACTCAGCATAAATACTAATATTTCTCAGACAGTTAATACTGTCCTGGCCACTCCCGAACTTAGTGCCGGTTTCAGCACCTGTCTGGGCAAATGTGCTGGCTGCGCCCATCGCAAGAAAAGCGGTAGCAGCCATAAAAAACTTAAACTTCATCTTAATCTTCATCGTATATCAATTTTTAGTTACTGTTAATTGCTCTTATCTTACTTTACGTTTTACAAACCAGGTCTCGTTAAATGTCAATCCGACTGTAAATTTCAGATATTTTTCATCCACCTGTCCGGGAAGCTGGGCTGAAACGTTTACATATTGTGCCGAAACATTTACTACCGATTTGCTTTGAAGCATAGGTAAACCGATCCCTGCACTGATACCATACTCTTTGGTTGCACGCTCTCCTTTTATTTTGTAATAAGGATCCGAGTAATATCCTCCCAGACGATACTTTACCCTTGAAAAGTATTTCCGCTTGAACGGGTCCGGCAGGAACTCTACTCCGGCGGCATATACACTCCGGTCACAATAATAATCAGTTATTCCCCGGTATTCGACATCACTCCACTTCTGTAATGTGTAATCTGCCAAAACAGTCACTCTTTTGTCATATTCGTAAGCCACTCCTATTCCTAACTGGTGAGGAATACCAAAAGTGGTATTGATATCTTCTTTATTGCTTCCTCTTTGTTGCCAATAGTTTTGATTAAGCTTTTGTTCCGGAGAATAAGTCGCTCCCAGAGTAGCAGCATGTTTTTTTACCGAGTTGCTGAGTGTATTGTAATCCAAAATCCAGCTTCAGATCTCTTACCTGTAAATTGCCATAGACCAAATAAGTCGCAGCATTTGCATCTGCTATATAAGGATAGATAGCCCTACTTATATTGCCATACATAAAAGAGGCATTTACTCCTAATGAAAGGCCTTCCACTACTTTAACCCCTACTCCTAAATAGGCCTGACTAATACTTCCGTCTCCCTGGTATTTTACCAGATATCCGCTATACGGATCTTCTATATCTTCTTCTGCCGCCGCACTCATGTTATATCCTACGTGTGAAAAGGGAATAATCCCTGCACTCAGCCCTATTCTTTTGTGTAAGCGGAATAACATAGCTACGTAATCCAGTGAGGAGTTCTGTGCATTGATCTTTCTTCCTCCTTCACTCAGATTAGTGTTCTGTAGTGTCAATGACCCGTCAAACACAAATGTTAATGAGTCAATAGCACTATAGGAAGCCGGATTGGCAAAGTTCACAGCGTTCCTGGTGCGTAATGCATAAGCTGTTCCTCCCATTCCCAGGCTTGCCGAGTTCCGTTGGTTAACAATTTATCCCAATCCATATCTGGTATATGGAGAGTTTGTGTTGTTAAAACCATAATTATAATCCATATATGTCTGGGCATTCCCTGATATACAGAGGAATATCAGGCAACATACAGCCAGAGCATGTTTAATTTTAGTCATTATTGTAGTTTAATATTCTATTCAATCCTTTCAATACTAAAAATTTATCTGTAAAGTTGATGTTTTTTAAATTTGATTCAAAAGAAATTTCATCTCCGCCCGTTAAAAAAACCAAAAAGTCAGGATATTTCTCCTTCATATTCCGGATGTATCCTTCCACTTCATATTTTATTCCATTCAATACACCAGAACGAATGGCGGTCTCTGTACTGTAACCGATCAGACAACTTTCCCCTTTTTCATCAATTAACGGCAGACCGAAGGTAAAAGTGTTCAGTGCCTTAAATCGCATCTGTATTCCCGGAGATATATTTCCACCCTGGTACTGTCCCTCTGCATCCACAAATTCGAAAGTTAAAGCTGTCCCCGCATCTACTACCAATATGTTCTTTCCCGGAAAGAGATAATTTGCTCCTGCCACAGCAGCTACTCTGTCATAACCCAGAGTGTCACGAGTGCGGTAAAGGTTCGTTATAGGAACTGGAGTCTCTTTGCCGAAAAAGAGAGGAGTAAATGGCAGTAATTCCAACTCTTTTTTCATGGGTTCATTTAAGGCTACTACCGAAGCAACAATACCTGCAGTACACCTAAACTTCCTGCTGATCTCATTGACTCCTTCCAGAGTTTTATTGGGAACATATAATACATCCAGTAAATTATCTATATCAAAGATACCGATTTTTGCAATACTATTCCCTATATCGACAATTAAATTCACTTTTTTATTTATAATGCGGCAAAGTAAGTCAAAAAAACAGAACTACATAT
>JAJQBG010000302.1 GCA_021203405.1 Bacteroides sp. | reverse complement strand
ATGTAATAAGAATACGTAAAGGCCTGAATATTAACCTGAAGGGGAAGGCTCAGGAGAAGCTTTCCGAGGTGAAGGATCCCGGTTTCTATGCACTGGTACCGGACGATTTTCACGGTGTAACTCCCAAGGTGGTGGTACGCGAGCAGGAATATGTGATGGCCGGGGGAGCGTTGTTTATTGACAAAAATCACCCCGAGGTAAAATTTGTCTCTCCCGTCAGTGGGGTGGTCACCTGTGTAGAAAGGGGAGAACGCCGTAAAGTAATGAGCATTACGGTAGAAGCAGCCGGCGAACAAGACTACGAAGAGTTTGGAGTAAAACAGGTTTCGGGACTCTCCGGAGAAGAGGTAAAGAGTTCGCTGTTGCAGGCCGGCCTGTTTGCCTTTATCCGCCAGCGTCCCTACGATGTGGTGGCAGATCCTTCCGCTGAGCCGAAAGCTATTTTTATTTCGGCTTTCGATTCGAAACCTCTGGCCCCCAACTTCGAATTTGTGCTGAAAGGACAGGAAAAAGATTTTCAGACAGGACTCGATGCCCTGGCAAAACTGGCTAAGACTTATCTCGGTATCTCTGCTTCACAAACAGCCACTGCACTGACACAGGCAAAGAATGTAGAGGTAAACGTGTTTGATGGTCCTGATCCTGCGGGGAATGTAGGAGTACAGATCAACCATATCGCTCCGATCAACAAGGATGAAGTGGTCTGGACGATCGGTCCCGAAGAGGTGATCTTTATCGGACGTTTGTTCAACACAGGACGTATTGATCTTACCCGCACGGTGGCTTTGACCGGGTCTGAAGTGACGGAACCTGCTTACTGTAAATTAAAGGTGGGTGCGCTGCTTACTCCGGTATTCGATAAAAGGGTGAAAAGAGAGAGGGACCTTCGCTATATCAGCGGGAATGTACTGACCGGTAAAAAAGTTTCTCCCAACGGTTTTCTGGGAGCTTTTTCGACACAGCTTACGGTGATTCCCGAAGGAGATGATATTCATGAAATGTTGGGATGGATCATGCCCCGTTTCAATGATTTCAGCGTGAACCGCTCTTATTTCAGCTGGATCACCGGACTTTTCAATAAAAAACGTGAATATGTATTGGATGCCCGTATCAAAGGAGGAGAGCGTCACATGATCATGTCGGGCGAATATGACAGAGTATTCCCGATGGATATCTATCCTGAATACCTGATTAAAGCTATTCTTACCGGCGATATTGACAGGATGGAAGCGTTGGGTATTTATGAAGTGGCTCCGGAAGATTTTGCCCTGTGTGAGTTTGTTGACTCTTCCAAACTGGAACTCCAGAAGATCGTCCGTGCGGGGCTTGATCTGCTGCGTCAGGAAATGAGCTAAGAGAAGAATATTAATCTAATAAAGAGTATAACATTGAAAGCGTTAAGAAATTTTATCGACAAGATAAAGCCCAACTTTATGGAGGGTGGCAAACTCTCGATGTTCAGATCGGTTTTCGACGGATTCGAAACATTCCTGTTCGTTCCGAATGAAACCGCTAAATCGGGAACCCATATCCACGATTCGATTGATAGCAAACGAATTATGTCGATCGTTGTTATTACGTTGGTACCGGCACTGTTGTTCGGTATGTACAACATCGGATATCAACACTTCCTGGCTATCGGCACTCAGGCCGGTTTCTGGGAGATGTTCATTTTTGGCCTTTTGGCTGTATTGCCTAAAATTTTAGTTTCATACATTGTCGGCCTTGGAATTGAGTTTATTGTAGCTCAGTGGAAAGGAGAGGAGATCCACGAAGGGTTCCTGGTATCGGGTATCCTTATACCGATGGTTGTTCCGGTGGACTGTCCGCTCTGGATCCTGGCCGTGGCTACTGCCTTCTCCGTGATCTTTGCCAAAGAGGTTTTCGGGGGTACCGGTATGAATGTATTTAATGTGGCACTGGTGGCGCGTGCATTCCTTTTCTTTGCTTATCCTACCCAGATGTCCGGGGATACGGTATGGATAAAAACAGATAGCATTCTGGGAATAGGTAGCGGACAGTTGGTTGATACTTATACGGGAGCTACTGCGCTGGGACAGGCTGCTACAGCTTCGGGGGATGTGGTGATCACCAATGTAGTGGGACAACCCCTTTCTATCTGTGACATGGTAATCGGACTGATGC
Organism: Bacteroides sp.; assembly: GCA_021203405.1. Classification (GTDB taxonomy): domain Bacteria; phylum Bacteroidota; class Bacteroidia; order Bacteroidales; family Bacteroidaceae; genus Bacteroides. The sequence goes on along the minus strand of JAJQBG010000302.1, from coordinate 72,803 downwards.
CGGGATCTATCGGGGAGACCAGTGTGATCGCTATTCTTCTGGGAGCTGCTTTGCTGCTGATTACAGGTATTGCCAGCTGGAAGATCATGTGCTCTGTATTTGTGGGAGGAGCCTTTATGGGACTTATCTTCAATACATTTGGTTCTGAAGGGAATGCGATGGCCCAGTTGCCCTGGTTCATACACCTTATCCTGGGTGGTTTCTGTTTTGGGGCTGTGTTTATGGCTACCGACCCGGTTACGGCAGCCCGTACGGAGACCGGTAAATATATCTACGGATTCCTGATCGGGGTAACGGCTATCGTTATCCGCGTGCTTAATCCCGGGTATCCCGAAGGGATGATGCTGGCTATCCTGCTTATGAACATTTTCGCTCCGCTGATCGATTACTATATAGTACAAAGCAATATCGACCGTCGTATGAAACGTGCAAAAACTACTTCTAACCTATAAAACCGAAAACAATGAATACCAATAGTAATACATATACTATCGTTTATGCTTCGGTAATGGTTATTATCGTTGCATTTGTGCTCGCTTTTGCTTCTGCCTCGCTGAAGGAGCGCCAGGATACCAATGTGGAGTTTGATAAGATGAAGCAGATCCTCAGTTCCCTGGGAGTAGATACCAAAGGGCAGGATGTTGCCGAACTCTATACTAAATATATTCAGAAGGATATGATTGTGAACGCTGCCGGCCAGGTGCTTGCGGAGAACGGAGGTTTTTCGGTGGATGTTGTGCAGGAAGCGGGTAAAAAACTGGAAGATCGTCAGTTGCCTCTTTATATCAGCCAGGTAGATGGAGAGACCAAATACATCGTTCCTTTGCGTGGATCGGGTTTGTGGGGACCTATCTGGGGATACATTGCCCTGGACGAGGATTATGATACCATCTATGGTACTTACTTCTCCCACCAGGGAGAGACCCCGGGACTCGGTGCGGAGATCACAACGGATAAATTCCAGCTTCCTTTCAAGGGAAAACGCATCAAAAGGGATGGGGAACTGGTTTCGGTTGCTGTGGTAAAACCGGGTAAGACCCTGAATAACCAGGATTATGTGGATGGTATCTCCGGAGGTACTATTACTTCTGTGGCTGTGGAGCAGATGATCAAGGATTGCCTGATGCAGTACAGTAATTTTTTAATTAAAATAGAAGGAGAGTAATATATGAGCAGTTTATTTTTCAAACAGAATAAAGCTATATTTTCAGGCCCTCTTAACCTTAATAACCCGGTTACCATCCAGGTACTTGGTATCTGTTCGGCTCTTGCCGTCACTGCCAAGCTGGAGCCGGCTATTGTAATGGGTTTTTCGGTAACTGTTATTGTTGCCTTTGCCAACGTTATTATCTCTTTGTTGAGAAATACCATTCCCAGCCGTATCCGTATTATCGTGCAGCTGGTGGTAGTAGCTGCGCTGGTAACCATTGTGAGTGAAGTACTCAAAGCCTTTGCCTACGATGTGAGTGTACAGCTCTCCGTATATGTGGGTCTGATCATCACCAACTGTATCCTGATGGGACGCCTCGAAGCCTTTGCTATGGCAAACCGGCCCTGGGAGTCATTCCTGGATGGAGTGGGTAACGGACTCGGGTATGCGGCTATTCTTATCATTGTGGGATTCTTCCGCGAACTACTCGGGTTGGGAGCCTTACTGGGCTACCAGGTAATTCCGGATGCAGTGTATGAAGCCGGTTATCTGAATAACGGTTTGATGTTGATGCCGCCGATGGCACTTATTGTCTGTGCAGTTATTATCTGGGTACAGCGTGCCCGGTATAAAGAGATGCAGGAAAAGTAATAATCCCGTAAAAAACGAAAAGAAATGAATGAATATTTAAGTCTGTTTGTAAAGTCGATCTTTGTCGACAATATGATATTCGCCTACTTTTTGGGGATGTGCTCTTACCTGGCAGTTTCCAAAAATGTAAAAACAGCGGTAGGGCTGGGTATAGCGGTTATTTTTGTACTCGTGGTTACTGTACCGGTGAACTACCTGCTTAAGAACCATGTCCTGAAGCCGGACGCATTTATAAAAGGAGTGGATCTTAGTTTCCTGAGCTTTATCCTCTTTATTGCCGTCATTGCTGCTATTGTACAATTAGTAGAGATGATCGTAGAACGGTTTACCCCTTCTCTCTACGCGTCTTTAGGGATCTTCCTGCCGCTTATTGCTGTGAACTGTGCCATCATGGGTGCTTCTCTTTTTATGCAACAAAGGGGGTTCGTGAATGTGGGAATGGCTACTACGTATGCTTTAGGATCGGGTGTGGGTTGGTTGTTGGCTATTGTAGGGCTGGCTGCTATCCGTGAAAAGATGGCTTATTCGCATGTACCTGCACCTCTTCGCGGACTAGGTATTACCTTTATTGTGGTAGGACTGATGGCGATGGCATTTATGTGCTTCTCCGGATTGAAAATTTAATTAGCATTTACTATTAAAAGATAAAACAATGATATTAGCAATTAATCCGACTATGATCGGTGCGAGTATAGGAGTCTTTCTGGTAATTATTCTGCTGCTCGTTATTATCCTTCTGGTTGCTAAAAACTATCTCTCTCCTTCCGGAAAGGTAAAAGTAATCATCAACGGTGATACGGAAGTGGAGGTAGAGAGTGGCTCCAACCTGTTGTCTACACTGGCCAATAACAAAATATTCCTGCCTTCTGCCTGTGGTGGAGGGGGTTCCTGTGCACAGTGCCGTTGCCAGGTAGAAGAGGGTGGAGGTGAGATCCTTCCCACTGAAAAAGTGCATTTTACCCGCAAGGAGCAGAAGGCCAACTGGCGTCTGGGATGCCAGGTAAAGGTAAAACAGGATATGGCTATTAAAGTGCCTGAGTCTGTGCTGGGAGTCAAGAAATGGGAGTGTGAGGTGGTATCTAACAGAAATGTGGCTACCTTTATCAAAGAGTTTATCGTGAAGCTTCCCGAAGGTGAACACCTGAATTTTACTTCGGGAGGATATATCCAGATCGATATTCCCAAGTACAATATTAAATTCTCCGATTACGATATCGAAGAGCGTTTCCGGGGCGACTGGGATAAGTTCAAAATGTGGGATCTTACCTGCGTGAATAATGAGGAGACCATGCGTGCTTACTCCATGGCCAACTATCCGGCTGAGGGAGATATTGTAATGCTGGACGTACGTATTGCCACTCCTCCGTTCGATCGGGCTACCGGTGGGTTTATGAATGTACCTCCGGGTATCTCTTCCTCTTATATCTTCTCCCTGAAACCGGGTGATAAGGTGATGGTATCAGGACCTTTCGGGGAGTTCCACCCGCTATTGGATTCGGATCGTGAAATGTTGTACATCGGTGGTGGAGCCGGTATGGCGCCGCTTCGCTCGCATGTACTGCACCTGCTCAATACGCTGAAGATCACTGATCGTAAGATCTCTTACTGGTATGGTGCCCGTTCGCTCAATGAAGTATTCTACGAAGAGGACTTCCGCAAGCTCGAAAAAGAGTTCCCGAACTTTAGCTTCCACATTGCACTGAGTGAACCGCTACCGGAGGATAACTGGACGGGTCCTGTTGGCTTTATCCACAATGTGATCCACGATAATTACCTGAAGGATCATGAGGCTCCGGAAGATATCGAATACTACATGTGTGGTCCCGGCCCGATGGCTAAAGCAGTAGAAAAGATGCTGTATGACCTGGGGGTTCCCCGCAATATGCTGATGTTTGACGACTTCGGTGCATAATCGGTTTTTTGATTTTTAATCTATATAGAAGAAGGTATCCCCAATCGGGATACCTTCTTTTTTAATTAAACCTGCCGATGAACAATACAGGGGTGTCGTCTTCCCGAAGATTTATGAATGGTTTCATACTCCGGATCGTTCCCGGAAGAAGAACACCCCGGTAATAAGCAGGCGACTACCAGCCAGGTAATCGCTTTTGTTTTTATTCTCTTCATGGTTGTAAAAGATAAGCTGGAAAGTATATTATTGTTGTGTTTCCGGTAATTTTACCCACTCCTTTTCTATATAACTTTTAGAGGCATCTACAGCGATCAATACCTGGTCGTTACCACTCATATATCCTCCGTCGTACTGGAAGGTGGTTACCTGACCGGCAAATTCACCGATATAACGGAGTGTTCCTTCCCGGGTACTGTAACACCATACATTTTTTCTGGTACCGCTGATCTTATTCAGGTCTATTTCCATCGGTCGTCCGCTGTAATTGTATACCAACAGGTAATCGTTCCCCCGGGTGGCAACGGCACGGTCGTAACGTTCGCCGTTAATACCTGCGATCACCGATTGATCCGGTATACGTTCAAAGAAGGGAAAAGTAAGCATCAGGTTCTTCAGGTACTTCATCTGGTTAAAACCGGGATCTTTCAGGGCCTCATACCAGGGGGTAGAAGCACCATAAGCCGGGGTAATTCCGGGACGCATGAATTGCATAATGGAGTTGTTCCCGTAGGTATGTCCGAAGGATCCGGCAAAGACCGACCAGTAGGCGTAACGGCGTACGTCACTGGCGTTCCAGCGGGGTTGCGTGGGGTCGTGGAGCCCCTGGGGAATGCCTTCGTAAATCGGTTCGCCGTCTACAATGGGTTTAAGGGGTGTCAGAGTCATTGCTGTTTCTACAAAACGCCAGTTGTCTTCTTCCGTATTCTCCCGGATGGAGTAATCACCGTCTCCCTTCCGCTGGCCGTAGCGGCGGTGACCGCTCTGGAACATATTAAAGTTAAGCCAGGGAGCGTCGTTGAACCAGGTTACGGAAGAGGTTCTGCCGAAGGGGTGAAAGGTCATCAGGTGGTTCCGGTCGATAGAGTGGATGGTAGTAGCCAGGGCCTCCCATACTTCCGGCTTAACATCGCCTCTTACATCGCCTCCGATCAACCAGATAATATTGGGGGAGTCTTTATATCGTTCTGCCAGGAACTTTCCGTAGGCCTCTGCCTCTTTTACATCCATATCACCCCGTTTGACCAGTCCGCCCCAGATACATACCATACCCACGTAGATTCCTTTGCTTGCAGCCGTTTCGATGATATAATCCATGTGGTCCCAGTAACCGTATACTCCTTTGCGGTCAATGTTTTTAAAGTTGAATCCGTCCACGTGGGAGTATTCTCCGTACCGGTTGATGGAAGGCACGTTATTGAGTGTCTGTATCTGCACTACATTGTATCCGGCCTGTCGGCACTGTTCCAGGTAATAAGCGGCTTCGTCACGGTCGGTACGCTGCGGCAGAAGCCATCCTGTTTCGCCCAGCCAGAAAAAGAGGGTGCCGTCCTCGTGCCTGAGATACCGACCTTCCGGGGATACCTGTAATGTACCGTGTTGCCAGGGTATGTAGGTTTGGGCAGTAACGGAATGAAGGGTGATACCTATAAGTAATAAAGTAATTATACGGTGTCTGGTCTTCATGAGAGTCGGTTTTGATGGATGCAGGACAAATATAAATGATTTTTCGGATAGATGAAGTAAAGTGAATGGTATATTGTTTGAGGGTAATTTATTATCTTTGGAGAAACGAAATAAAAGCCGGGATCGCGGATAGATACATAGTGGTAAATTCAGACTAACAGCGGGATGGTAAAAGCATCGGATGAGTATTATTTGTATAAAGAGGAGCCTCAGAAAAGCTGTCTGATGGCTCTCAGGGAACTTATTCTGGCTCAGGACCCGGAGATTACAGAGACCCTGAAATGGGACATTCCCTGTTTTTGTTACGGAAAGAGGATTTTTTGTTATCTCTCGGTGGAGCTGAGAACGGGTGATCCTTATCTGTTAATGGTAGAGGGAAGGTATCTGGCACATCCCGGGCTTGAAGCAGGAGGACGGAAGAAGATGAAGATATTCCGGGTGAAAGCGGGGGAGGATATTCCGATAGAGTCTGTAGAAGAAATGCTCCGGGAGGCGTTGGGGTTGTATAAGAACGAGCTGCTCCGGGCGGGAAAGAGCCGGTAGGGTTACACCGGAACAGAGCTTGTGGTATGGGTATCTCCTGAAGGAAATTCCTGCAAGCAAACCGGAGTTATCTTCCGTATTCGATATTTATTCTTCTTTCTCTTTCTTCTCCTCGCCGGGAATACGGAAAGCTGTATAGAGTTCTATAAAAGTTCCGATGGTAAGTGCGGCGATCCACTCATTTCCATGCGTGGTAACCATTAATATACCTGCCATGACCAGAAAAAAACTACCGAACATCTGTTGGCGGTAGAGTCTTTTCAATACAAAATTAGTTCCTTTATAAAGGTTGTTGACCTGTGCAACGGCGATCAGGGTGGCTCCCGGCAGATACAGGTAAGGAGTCAGTTCCCGGTAGGGCATGTAGAGCACTACACCTGCCAGAAGCAGGATCGCTCCTGTTATAAAAAGAATCGGTAGAAGTTTTTTCATGGAATCATTTTTCGAAGACGAATACATCTTCATTGGGCTTTTTCATAAGGTACTTTTCCCGGGCGATCCTTTCGAGTGCCTCCGGGTTAGTTGTCAGTTCGTTGAGTAGTTCGGTGCTCTCCTGATACTCTTTTTGGTATCGTTCGATCTCACTGTTCAGCTGATTGATCTCATGCCTGTATTTAGCACGGCGAACCAGGCTGTTCTCATCCAGAAAGCCGATAATAAGCCCGAATGCGACGACAGTGATCACGTATTTGTGCCTGCCGATAAAGTTCCAGAATGAAAGCAACTGAGTCATAAAATAGCCTACTGTTAATGCTTCACAAAGATAGAAATATTTTCTAACCATCCGTGTATTAATCCACAAAATAATGTACATTTGCACAATCAGTAAAAAAGCAATCCCTCGTTATGGAAAACTATATTGTATCGGCTCGAAAATATCGACCCGCCACATTTGAGTCGGTTGTAGGGCAAAAGTCTCTTACAACCACTTTGAAAAATGCGATCGCTCAGCAAAAACTGGCGCATGCCTACCTGTTCTGCGGTCCGCGTGGAGTAGGGAAGACTACCTGTGCCCGTATCTTTGCCAAAACCATTAACTGCATGCATGTAACTCCTGCGGGAGAGGCCTGCGATGAATGCGAATCGTGCCGGGCATTCAATGAGCAGCGTTCTTACAACATTCATGAACTGGATGCGGCTTCCAATAACTCGGTAGATGATATCCGTACGCTGGTAGAGCAGGTGCGTATACCGCCTCAGATCGGAAAGTATAAGGTCTATATTATCGACGAGGTTCACATGCTTTCGACAGCTGCTTTTAATGCTTTCCTGAAGACCCTGGAAGAGCCTCCCCGGCATGCTGTTTTTGTACTGGCTACTACGGAGAAACATAAGATACTTCCAACCATTCTTTCCCGTTGCCAGATCTATGATTTCAGCCGTATCAGTGTAACCGATATGGTAGATCATCTGGCTTATGTGGCCGCGCAGGAGGGTATAGAAGCAGAGCCGGAAGGGCTGAATGTCATTGCACAGAAAGCAGACGGCGGACTCCGGGATGCCCTTTCTATTTTCGACCAGGTGGCCAGTTTTACCGGTGGGAATATCTCCTATAAAAATGTAATTGAGAACCTGAACGTACTCGATTATGAGTACTATTTCAGGCTGATGGACTATTTCCTGGAAGGAAAGGTGGCGGAATCGTTACTGCTCTTTGACCAGGTGCTTAAAAGCGGTTTTGACGGGAACCAGTTTATCACCGGGCTCTCTTCTCACTTCAGGGATCTGCTGGTGAGCCGGGATGAATCCACCCTGCCCCTGCTGGAAGTAGGAGCCGCTATCCGCCAGCAGTACCGTACGCAGGCTCAGAAGTGTCTGCCTGCTTTTCTTTATAAAGCCATGAAGCTGGCCAATGAATGCGATCTGAATTACCGGGTAAGCCGCAACAAAAGGCTGCTGGTGGAATTAACACTGATCCGGCTCGCCCAGCTTGTAGAGGAAGAGGACGAAGGGTCGGGGCGTAGCCCGCAACCTGCTATAAAACCCATTCCCTCTTCACAGCCGGCTCAGCCACAGGCTTCTGCTGCTCCCACGTCGCAACATCTGGCGGTGCAACAACCGGTACAGGCTACCCGCAATCCGGTTAATCCGGCTGTGCAGGCACAACCGGCCACTGCTTCGCCGCAGGCAGCTCCTTCACAGACTCCGCCTGTGCATACCAATACGGATATCCAGGAACTGTTGCAAACCAGGCCCGAAAAGAAGATCCCTGTCATGCAGGCAGGAAGTATGGGAGTTTCCATCAAAGCTCCCCGGAAGGCGGTACAGGATCCGGAGAAAAAAGCTGAAACGACTGTAAACACAGCTGCGCAGGAGGATTTCATATTCAATGAAAAAGACCTCAATTTTTACTGGAAAGAGTATGCGATGACCCTCCCCCTCGAGCACCGTGCTTTTGCAGCCCGTATGCTCAATGTACATGTAAAATTGCTGGATGATACCTGTTTCGAGATGGTGGTGGAGAATGAACTCATCGCCAAAGAGATGACCTCCATGATCGCTCCTGTACAGAATTACCTGCGGGAGCGCCTGAATAACCGGAAGATCACGATGAAGATCCGGGTCAGCGAACCACAGGAACAGGTAAGAGCCTATAGTAAAGTCGAAAAGTTCCAGGCAATGGCCGAAAAGAACCCGGATCTATTGAAGCTCCGGGAAGAGTTCGGACTGGAATTTTATTAATAAACCAAGACAAAAAGATAGAACCTGGAAAAGAATAGAGACTCTTTTTCAGGTTTTTTTATCATCCTTTTTTCCTCTTTGTTCACCAGGAGATGTTCTCCCGGTGCATCTTTCTTCCGGGAGATCTTCTCCCGGAATGGGAACCCCCGTTCATTTACCGGAATAAAAATTGGATGTTCCGGTGAAAATTACTATTTTTGTAAAAACTGAACCACTTATCTAAACTTAATTATGGAACGAGACCTGAACAACAAAGTGATCGGGGTCCTTAAAGACAAGATCCCCGAAAGAGGAAAATTAACTACTGTTCTTACTGAACTGCTGAACCTGGAAAAAGAGTCTGTGTACAGACGCCTGCGTAACGAAGTACCCTTTACTTTTGCGGAAATAGCCAAAGTGGCTTTGCATTTTGAACTCTCGGTAGATAATATCATTACTGCCGGATCGTTAAAAGTACGTCCTTTTCAATTGAAAATGGTGCAATTCCTGAACCCGCAGGAGGAGGATTATCAGATGCTGGAGCATTTTGTAAATGCGCTCCGGATTATTTCCAGGTCGCCTGAATCAGAGTTAGGTAGTGCACTCAATATCCTGCCGCAATCGCTATCGCTTATTTTTCCTCATATCTATAACTTTTATCTTTTTAAGTGGATGTATCAGTATGGAGCTCCCTCTTCCAAGATGAACTACGCGGATATTGAACCTACTGCGCGGCTTAAAAAGATCAATAAGGAGATTGTAAGTACTACCCACCACTTTGCACACTCTTACTACATCTGGGATAGGATGATCTTTCGTTACCTAGTCAACGATATCCTCTATTTTGCCAATATTAAGTTGTTGAGCAAGGTAGAGGTAGAGGAGTTGAAAACAGAGATCCTGCAATTTATAGATTATGTGGAAGAACTGGCTGTCTGCGGAGAATATGCTCCGGGGCATAAAGTCTGGTTTTATGTTTCCAGTATCAATTTTGAGAGTAGTTATAGCTATTTCGGAACGCCCGACCACTGTTTCTCTATGGTAAAGATGTTTACCCTTAACGATGCGATCTCGTACGATGAAAAGATACACAAGCGGTTGAAATACTGGATGTATGCTCTTAAACGTACCTCTACGCTTATTTCTGAGAGTGGAGAGATGCAGCGTATTCTTTTTTTCCAGCGGCAGCGGGAGATTGTGAATGAATTATAACTATTCCCGGTCAGTTTCCTCTGTAAGTGGAGTATCCGTTGGCCGATAGCGTAATAGGAATGTGGTAATGCCCTTTTCCTTCTATGCGGAATACTACTTCAATATAGGGGTAGATAGAGGCTATCTGCTGGTTATTGAAATAGGCGAGGGTTTCAAACTTTAATTTATACATACCTTCGTTGGAAGAGGTGGAAGGAAGAAAATTACCGATCCGTCCGTTCTCATCAGTTTTTCCGGAGGCTACCTCTTCGAATACTTCTTTTTCCGGGTCCCATTGATAAAGGGTAATAGTGACTCCACTGGCCGGCTTACCCTGGTTAATATCCAGTATATGGGTACTTAACCGATAATCTGTAGTGCTCTGGGCAGTAAGAGTGTGGGTACATACAAGCATTGTAAACACAAAAAGGAAAAGAATTTTTTTCATAATCACTACTGTTTTGAGATAATAAAGGGTATAACGTTTGGTTATCCTATTTGTTTTTCAGATATAAGCTTCTCTTTGCAGAGAAATGGTTATTTTTACAGGTACCCTTTTTTAAACGGAGCAGAGTACATAAAACAGATAACTATGGAGTATATTGACTTTGAAAACTGGAAGCGAAAAGAACATTTTGCCTTTTTTACCGGATGGACTATCCGCAGTATAATATTTGTATGAATCTGGATGTAACCCGGTTCCTGGCTTTTACCCGGGAGCATCATTTATCATTTTACTACTCTATGATCTATGCGGTGACTGATGTGGTAAATAGTATAGATGAGTTCAGATACCGGATCCGGGAGGGTAAAGTGGTACTACACGATAAAATACATCTTTCGTTTACAGATATGGACCGCGAGCCGGAGAATCAACTCTTTAAAATGGTAACCCTTGATCTGAGTAATGATATAGCTACTTTTGTGCAGGAAGCAGGAGAAAAGAGCCGGAACCAGCAAGAGTATTTCGATGCCGCCAATCTTTCGGGAAGAGACGATCTGATCTATATCACCTGCCTGCCCTGGATCTCCTTTACCCACATGTCGCACACCATCTCTTTAAAGCGGGATGATGCTGTTCCCCGCATATCCTGGGGTAAGTATTATAAGGAGGGCGACCGGGTGTTGTTACCTTTCTCCGTACAGGTGCACCACGGGCTTATGGATGGATATCATGTGGGAAAATACCTGGAAGCTTTGCAGGTTTATCTCAATGAAATGGAGTAAAGAGGAGTTTTTTCCAAAGTAAATTATTCCTATTTAACTCGTTTGTTTTGTCATCTCCTTTCACAGGTAGTATGCCTGTAAAGCTGAAGATCAGAGGCTTTTCTTTTTCCCTCTGCACTTATCTATGGTATGAATGATAATCAGCAGGATAAACAGCCTGCCGATTATACCATGGGCATGGAGTAGAGGAAGAGTGATCTCCATCAAAAAAAGTAAGAATACTCAGGGCCATTAGTATAAATGCCAAGATCGTAAGAGTTGTGATCTTATTTTTCTGCACAACTTTTTCGGGTAAAAGCTTTGATCACTCTCCAGTGTTGGGATATATGCACCAGAAGCAGTAAAAACCAAAGCATACTCGCTATACAGTGGGGAGAGACCCAATAATGGGTATAGCTACCCTGAAGTTTGGAACAGATGGCGGCGGCAAGCAAACCGGCTCCCAGCAGGATATCGATACTGATCTTAGCTCGCCTGGATACAAATATATTTCTCATCCGGATAATTTAAAGTTTACTGAATACCCCGTAAGGACAGGCCTGAATACATTTTGTACACCCGGAACAGGCATCCCCTTTTTGTATCACAATGTGTTTATGCCATAAAAATCCAACTTTTCCTATTACCTGTTTGGGACAAGCATCTATGCATCTCCAGCATGCTTCGCATCTACGGGGATCAATCCCTATATAAGGGGTCCGGATCTTGTTTAACCGATCTTTTAATCTGCTCATTTTACTCTTGTTTTATATGTTTCTGCAAAGTAACAGCAAACAAGAGGGATGTGAAATAGAGAAACAGCGGTAAAAACAGGACTATGTAAGGTATTTGCTTCTGAACCGGGTGGGAGAGAGGCCGGAAACTTTGGTAAAAAGCCGGGTGAAATAGGCGTGATCCTCATAGCCTAACTCTCCGGCGATCTCTTTGATGCTGAGTGTAGTATAGTAAAGCAGGCGTTTGGCCCGGATCACGATCTCGTGTTGAATAGATTCGCTGGCACTCAGCCCGGTACTCTTTTTAACCGCCTCGTTGAGATAGACCGGAGAGAGATTGAGCCGGGATGCGTAGTCGGAAGGACGTTTCCACTCCCGGTAGTGTGTGGAGAGGAGATCCTTAAAATCAAAAGTAATGGAGGCGTAGCGGTTCTTTACCGGAGAGGGGAACTCTTTGTGGTAACTCTCTGCGATAAGCCCTATGTAGTAGGAAAAGAGATCGTGTAATATATTCTCCTGAATGGGATTTCTGTCGGGATGAAAGCGTTTATAGAGCGCTTCCGCACCCCTCTTTAGTTCTGTTGTCTCCTCTTCACTCAGGTTTACTCTGTTACGGAGCAGAGAACTCTTTGCGAATATCCTCTGGTATTCGTCTTTGACCAGCATACTATCTATGGCCAGTATCCATCCTGTAGCTATTATATCAGAGGCCGGAAAATGAACCTGTCCGGGCAGGATCGCATATACACTACCGGGTGTGATCTCATACTCGTGAAAATCTATCAGGAATCTTCCGCTTCCTTGTTCGATAAAAAGAAAAATATGATAATCATCCCGGTGGGCATAATCAATGGCGGGAAGATCATTCTGTCCGGTAACATATCTTAGAATGGCGGTTTCACCATTAAATGTATCGGCAAGCTTGTGGAGAGGGATTTGGTTCATAGGCAGCAAAGTTATTAACTCTTTTATTTCTTAGACGAAACAAATCCCGGCTTCTTGTCTGTTCTCCCTCTTTTTCTTAAAAGATCAGCCTTTATCTGAGGAGAAACCATTTAACCAATATACCTGAGATCACTAAAAGTCCGACAATACAAACAGCTATAACGATAGTGGTTCTTAACGAGCGTTTTTCCTTCTCTTTTTCCCACTCTTTTAACTCTTTGCTTTCATACTCCTCCAAAGAGATTTGCGGCCTGTTTGCCGGATCCTCTTTTCCCAGGTAAGTTTTAGATCTGTTCTTAGCCCGTTCTCTGCGGAGATTCAGTAAATCCCGGTTCTCCTTGTTCTTTCTTATCATATCGAACACATGTCCTGCAAAACTCATAGCTGTGGTTCGTTTAGTTAATACTGTTCCTGTTCCCAAATATAGAGAATAAAACCGGTATATAAACAGTATACCGGCTGTTTTGTTACCCGCTCCATACAAATAGAAAAAAACAGGGTAAAAAACTCATTCTATCTATTCCTTTTTTATATATTTACAGCCCTAATTTCAGGTAGTTGAGCATGATAGGAGAAATTGTATGTCTTTCTGTCTACCCCGCAGCAGAACCATCTTATTTATGCCGTCAGGTGTATACGTATCTTTTTGGCTATGAAATATCCGGGCTATCTCTTGTTTTTAGTGTTCCTGCTCTTCTCCGTAACATTACGGATACATGCCACTATACAAGTAACGGAAACCATCCTTATCGATGGAACAGAGAAGAAGTTACTCACTGTTCCTCTCGATCAAGACCCGGTTTTAAAGAGTGCTATCGCTGCATTAACAGAGAGTCGGGAAATCTCTACCGGTTGCTATCGCGGATATAGAGGCAAATGGCAGATGCAGAACGATCAGCTCTATTTAGTGGAATTGACCACTATAGAGGGAGAGGTTCTTCCGATTCCGGAAGTTTTCCTTCCCTATAAAGAGGGAGATCGTTACCTGGCATCCTGGTTTACAGGAGAATTGCGGGTAGGAGAGGGAGAGGTGATCTACTACTCTCCGCAAAATATAGGTTTTAGCTACTACTTTGCCAAAGAGACTTTTTATAAACTTGCAGGCGGGAAGATTATGCAACAAAAGGAGTATGAAAATACCTTTGTTCCGGCCCGGAACTCTTTTGAAGCGAGTTTAAAAGAGATCGCCGGTAGTTTCGGATATGAAAAATTTCCGGAGTTAACAGAGGGAGACCGAATAGTTCTGGCCTTTCAGCTGGTACCCACTCCGGAGGGAAAGTTTTCTCATTTTTCCTACTGTCGGCTTTTAATAAATCAGGGAGGAGAAAGGATGACCCTGACGGATCCGGACCACCCTTACCTGAAAGAGGTCCTCTCTCTGTTCCGTCAAATTCCGCAATGGGATGTACTTTTTCTGTATGGGGAGATCCAACCGTTGCCCTGGTATGCACTTCCCTTTACCCCTATCTCTCAATTGACCAACAGATGATCCTCTTTATCCACCTCGTGGGTAGGAGGAGGAATAGGGCTGCGAAGAAATCCCGAAAAAAATCCTGCTACGATCAAACAGATCATTCCCTGTAAAAGCTGAACATGTTCCGCGCTGATCATCTCCGCGATCCAGCCGATCAGCAGACTCCCCAAAGGAAGGGTACCCAGTGTAGCCATGGCAAAGAATCCTAACACCCGTCCCCGTATCTGCGGAGAAGAGACAGTCTGGATAATGGTGTTGCAGATAGGCATGACCGACATAGTGCCGAAACCGCAGATAAAACTCATCACCAGGTACAAATACTCGGAGCGTACAAAGGACATAACAATAAGTCCGGTGCCCAGTAGAAGCAGATTACTGAAGAGGATCTTTTTTTAATCGCTCCGTACCTTTCTGGGAAGCTATATAAAGCGTACTGATCAGGGCTCCCAATCCGGTAGCGGCGGTGATATAACCATACGTAGAGGCATCCCCCTGGAAAATGTTTTTGGCAAAGAAGGGTTGCAGGGTATTGTAGGTAGAGACCAGCAGACTGATCAGGGCTGCCAGCAGAAGAGTATGGTTTATCTCCGTTTGTTTTTTAGTATAATTCCATCCTTCCCGGAATTCACTCCATACATTCTTACGATCTTTACCGGGCGAATGGTGCGGATAATGCATCAGGCTCAGGCAGAGAATTACGGCAATAAAGCTGATGGCATTCGATAGAAAGCAGATAGTCGCTCCGTAGTGCGCCAGCACCAGTCCGGCCAGGGCAGGGCCTATCAAACGGGTCAGGTTATTCAGGGAAGAGTTCATAGTAATGGCACTGGGTAGATCTTCGTTGTTCTTTACGATCTCATTGACCATCGATTGCCGGGCAGGGATATCGAATGCATTGGCAATACCCAGTAGTGCACTCAGGGAAAGTATGATCCATAAAGAGTGAAAACCGTAATGATAAGCCAGGGTAAGCAGCACCGCCTGCAGGGCAGAGGTAACCTGGGTAACCATCAATACCCGGTAACGGTTATACCGGTCTGCTGTAATACCTCCGGCAGGAGAGAGGATAAAAGAGGGGAACTGTTCGGCAAAAGTAGCCATCCCTACCATCAGTACGGAGTCGGTCATGGTGTAGATAATCCAGATCACTGCTGTGCGCTGCATCCACATCCCGATGCGGGAGATCAGTTGTCCGGTAAAGAACAACCGGTAGTTGTAAGAAGCAAATACCCTGAAGGCGTTTTTGGAACTCCATATCTTCTCTCTTTAAACTGCTGTTTGGGTAGAACCGGATTCAATAAAAAGTATTTTATCAACAGTTGGAAAGCCAAATTGTTGCAGCACCGGATAGATATAGCTACCTGTTCAGGTATTACTCCATCAACGTCACCCCCATCAGCCCGATAATAACCTCATTAGCGATGGTTTCCAGCGTAAGCGATTCCAGCTCTTTTTCCCGGTCAAGCGGAAGATCCAGCAGAGTAACCAGACCCCCTTCCACATAGATCGGATCGTTGGACATCTGTTTGTTCAGTTCACCGGCATGGTATTTACTCACGTTCCCGTTTTGCAGCCGGATGCGCCAGGGGCGGGGCTGATCCGCCCGGAAAGCCCAATCGTCTATAAAAATATCCTGGTCGAGAGGCAGCAGGTTATCGGGTAGTATCAGCTCCAACTTCTCCTGAGAACCATCCTTGTAATTGACTGCGATCCTGCCATTAAGAAGATGCGCCTGCATGTGGTAAGTCGAAGCGGCTACGAACAGATACGCTTTAGAGGCTTTCCCCGCTAAGGGAACTGTGGCCGAAGCGGGATAATTATCCCACAAGGTAGTAAAAAGAATATTATTCTCCTCTTTCTCTCCCGGGGTAAGGAAAGGAATTCCCTGGGGTAACCTGAAAATATCCTTGTTCTGTGTAGCGAGTGCCCGGAGGCCCGAATCGTCGATCAGGGAGAGGTCCGTAGGGTGGCACCATTGACCCATGCCCTGCGTAGGAACCTGCAACGTTGTATAGGGCCACCGGGGGGAGAGGTATTTACCATATTCAAAAATATGAGTGACCTTATCATTGAATGTTTCCGCCATAGATACTGTTCTGTAGGTGGCTTCCCGGGGGTTGGGAATATTCCAGTTGATTGTTTCCAGTTCAACAGCTCCGCCCTCGTTCCTGATCACTATCTGATTGGTACCTAAGGTAGCCATCCGGTTATCGAAACTGAACTCCTCACTATTTCCGGGCAGCAGCCGGATATCCCTTTGCGTATCCATACCATTCAGGCAGAGGCGTCCCTGCACTATACTGTTTTTGTTATTGGTCAGGGTAAATTCCAGTTTTTCAGCTTTCGGATTATCCCTGATCTCCACAGGGCTTTTTACTTGGATATCTACCGGCCTCCAGTAGGTAAAGTCGCCCTGGCTGGTCTCCACAAAAAGAGTCCGGTATCCCTCTGTCCCGGTAACCTTTCCTGTTAAACAACCTTCTGAAAGGGAGGAGTGAGACAAAACACCTTGTGGATCTTTTACTGCCAGAGGAGCTTGTTTGAACCGGAGGTTCAGTTCTTCCCCCCTGGCAATAGCTACCGGCATACTCTCTTTGACCAAAGGCTCTCCCTGCCAGGTTATCACTATGTCATACTCTTCTGCCCGGCCGGCATGGATCCGGATAGCCGGTTGCCCGATCCGGTTACCAGGTATTTCGCAGGATGCACTCTTTCCGTTCACCGCTACCTCCGGTATCCGGTCGTACCGTGCATTCACCTCCAGGAACAGCTCGTTATCCGCTTTAGCGAATAGGGGCACGATCCGGTACTGCTCCTGTTGCTCTTTCCGGCTGTAGCTGTAACGGATATGCTGTGTTTCCAGCTCTGCAAACTCCCAGTCGGCCGGGAACCCGGGGCGCAGGGTCAGCCGGTTGTTAGTCAGATCCGGGATTATCCCGAACATACCCTGTACCAGGGCTCTTACCGCCATCGCTACCGGGTCGGCAAAATCGCGGTAGGTCTCTCCGCGGGCAGCATCGTAAAAAGATACCTGGGTGATATTACCCGGCCCCGAACCCAGGTACATCGCATCCAATATCGCTCCCTTGTACATCCGGTAAGCCTCTTCCGGCCGCCCCGATTGCCAGTAGGCCAAAGCAGTATGGGTGATCTCTGCAAACGCTACATTATTGATAGACCACATATAGGGTTGCCAGTTGGTGGTAGCCACCACATAGTTGGTCGTATCTGCATAATTGCGGGCTACTACCGAAATATGGGCGATCCGGGTATCAATATAGCGGGAGGCCTGATAGGCCTGGAACGGATCATGGATCTCCGAATCAATGGCGTGATAAAACGTCCACAACGCCGGCTCTTCGTGACGCATCCGGTGCCCCATGTTGTCTTTGAACTCTGCCCACCACCCTTTATCCTCTACCCACAGCTCACGGTTAATGGCCGAAAGGATCCGCTCCGCTTCCTGTTCATACGGTAGGGGATCTTCTCCGATCTTCCGCGCCAGCTCAGCCGTTAACCGGTTGGCCCGGTAGTTATAAGCGGAAGAGTGGGTTACCTTTCCCCCGTTATATTGCAGTGCGTCCGAGGCCCAGATACAGCAATAAGCATCGTACAGCCCGTCGTTGTCGGGATCGTACGTGTTCTTCTCCCACGCTAAGTGGCGTTGCAGAACGGGGAAGATCTCCCGGGCATATTCCAGGTCGCCTGTCCAGTGGAGATGCCAGAGTAACTCATCGATAAAGACCAGGTTCATATCGTAATGGTACATGGCATCCGTCTTACCGGGCGAACGGCAGATATAGCCGTTACTATACATCGGGGTGCCCCATTGCTTGGCCGAACGGGCCAGGTGTAAAGCAGTATCCTGCAAATGGGGGAGGGTGACGGGTACATCAGTAACCTGGGAGCGAATATAGCCGTTGAAGTGAGTCCGGGCTCTCTCCCGGATTCCCAGCAGATCTGCCAGGTAAGCCGCCCGCCATCCGGTAAGCGGTACCCGCCAGCCGATGGCTCCGTGCAGGTAGCCCGGATCTTCCCACACCGCATCTTCTGCTCCTGCAAAGATACCTCCCAGGGTGTTGAAAAAGGGATCCGGAGTCCGGACCTTCATCCGGGAGGCGATCCGGGTCCTGTAGATAATTCCTTGCTCAAAAGCCGCTGCCAACTCCTTGTAGGTAAAATGAGGACGGCTTTTAGGGTTATGGAGTTCCATGTAGAAGGGATCGCTTCCCATAGTATACTCAGCAACGATCACCGGGCAGGCAGATCTTTCAGCTGTCAACAATCCGGGCAGGTCGTCTATCCGGTTCCCGTCTGCCTCCCGGATCGTGGTTCCCAGGGGAAATACGCCCGTTAGTTGCAGGGCATCCGAAGGAGGCGCGGTAGCAGATACCTGGGTTCTATCCCCTGTTTTCGGATTCTCATAAAGTTCATCATCCGGTACCTCCCGGCTGTTCATCCTATAATACAGCGTAAACCGGTTCTCCCGGATCTCGTAGATATTCCCTTTACAGTGTTGCGGTTTGATAAAGAAACAATCTGCCGGGTCGGCTCCCAGGTCTCCTTCCCGTGAAAAACGCTGGTTGCCCGCCCCTCCATAGATCCACAGGAGCCGGGTGCCTGCCGGAATCTGCTCTGCCTGGTATTTTATAATTAATCCGTCCCCATCCGATAAGGCTACGGCATCGATCGTTAATACACCGTTCCCCAGGTGTTTTTTGTCTTTGATACTATAGGTACGCTGCCCCGATTTGAAACGGGATTCGATCCACTCCATCTCCCTGATCCATTGGGTTCCGGAAGGGGAGGCGATGGCTAAGTAGATACTTCCGCCCAATCTGGGCATATAGAGACCGAACTCCGGGAAGTCACTGGTCTCAAAGCGGAAACCGGTGTTGGTACCATAGATGGCCCGGGTAAATCTTTTATCTCCGTTGGTGATCACAAACTCCTCCCCATCGGGCTGATAGCGAAGGGTTCTCTCTTTTCCCTGCCAATAGAGGGAAGGATCTATCTGCTGTGCGCCTGCCGGGAGGCACGTCCATAGGGTAAATGCTAACAAAAGGTATTTCATCATCTTTTCTTTTATGACCTGGCAAAAAGAGCCGTTAACCTGTAGAAGGCCTGCCGGTTTCAAAGATAGCTATATTTACAGAAAAACCTGCATTCCACGCTAAAAAGATGGCTATCTCCCGGCGAACAAACAAACTCAAAAGTGCCTGTTGTTACCGGCGGGGACATAGGTAACCTACATAATTTTATCCTATTCCTGGTAGATCTTAAATTTACTCCGCCGGGAAATTTTATTCACCCGCGGGTGGTTAAAGGGTCACCGGCGGAGAAATTGGAGTGGTAATAAATTGTTAAGATTTGGACTTCTCGGTTCCCTCTTTTTTACCCGCTTCAGGGGCCAGTTTGGGGTCAGGGTCCATTAGGCCCCTTGTGGAGCGCGCATCTGGCTTCTTTTGGTAGATAGTTCCCTTGTGTTTCAGTAAGTTAGGGGTGATGTCTTTTCGTATATCCCGTTTGGCTGTTGTTCGGGGAATACCACACTCTGCGGCTATCTGTAATATTTGTGTATAAGTAAAAAATGCGGGCAATTTGTCCAGGAAGATATGGAGTCTTCTAAAGGGTTTTAGCGGGTGGGTCTGGTACCGGGCCCGGGATGAGTTAGGGGGGATGAGCAGGCATACGGGGTGTGGCTCCTGGGGACGGATTGTTGATATTTTTTCTCTTCTTCCTCACCCTGTTTTTCGTAATGATCGTGCAGGGGTTCGGCCAGCAGGTAAGACCCATCTACAATGCTTTTTCCTGTTTCTGTATGGGCTACTCCGAAGTAGTAAAAGTGTGGAAAGTAGTGTTTTTGGAAGTAGGTGAACTGTACATGGGGCAAACATCCGCGCAGAGTGGTTATCATGCCTAAAAGGAGCCTATCTCTTCCGTGCGGAGTCTCTACTATAATGAGCCTTTTTTAAGTGTAGTGTTCATATTATCAGATGTATAGGTAGGTGTATCGGGGCCTGCCGGCGTAGCTCTTCATCCTGCTGGATCTGCTTCTGCGGGTCTTCTTCGTTCTGAAATTGGGGCCTATAGGACCCTGGCCCCTTTTTGGCCCCTTTTTTCTGTTTTTCGGCTCCGTTTTTCCCATCGGCATACCCCTTTGCATCTTCCAGGATCCGGGTGATTTCGGGGGCTTCGAACCCGGGTGTGTAGTAGCGTTCGAAGCAGGCTGAAAGTACCTCTTCGAGGGCGAACCCGTGTCGGAAGCCTCCCTGTAATAGTCTTAATAAATTACTGTAGTGGTATCTTTTTTATAGAAGATAATAAAGATCATTGGGCAAACCGCCAGTAGTCAAAATAGAGTAGGTCTGTGTTACTCCTACCTTTGAATACAAAGCAAAGATCGTGTACACCCTGTACTTTTTCCACATCGATGGATACTATCTCCCAGCGGTCACTGCCTCCGGTACGGGGTACTTTTACGGTGCCTAATAGCTTTCCCTGCGGAGAGTCAAGGCGCACTTCCAGGGTTATGTTCCCGTTATGGGTTGTTCCTACCCTGGCAAAGAAGCGGGAGGGACCGTGGTCGCGGAAATCCACCTCTTTTACTTTGGTATAACTGCCATCCTGTTTGGCAGTGATAAATACACCTACCTGTTTGTTGTAGTCAGCCTTTACACCTTCCGACCAGGCCATGGTCTCTGCCTCGTTCTTTAGGTATGGATTCAGGGTAGCTACTCCTTTTTGAATGCCTTTTTTATTCATTTTCAATTCACGGACCGATCCGTCCGGATTAAAAGTGAGTTCATCTACGCAAACCGAACGGGTAAAGCCACCCCCCCCGGGGGCAATCCTCCGTTGTGGTAGAAGAAGTAAGTTTTGCCCCGGAAATCGATCACGCCCGGATGGTTGGTAAAGACTCCTCCCTCGGCAGACATGACTGTACCGCGGTACTTCCACGGCCCGGTAGGGCTGTCGCTGGTGGAGTAACCGATATGCTCCGGCAGGGGGCCTCCCGGCCAGAAGAGGTAGTAGAGGTTATTCCTTTTATACAGCCAGGGACCCTCTTCGTATAACGTTTCCCGTTGTGGGTCTCCTTCCCGTTTGCCAAAGGATTCTTCGGTAAGAGGAATTTTGACGATCTCTCCTTGATACGAGATCATATCTTCGTTCAGCTTTACGTAGTAGAGGTTGGGGTTTCCCCAATAGGGGTAGGCTTGTCCGTCGTCGTCGATAAATACAGTGGGATCTATATCGCCCCAGTCGGTTTGTGCCAGGGGCTTGCCCAAAGCATCGTAAAAGGGACCGTACGGGCTGTCTGCTACGGCTACTCCGATGGCGCCCCGGTTGTTAAGGGCCGAGATCATAGGGACGTACATATAAAATTTTCCATTTCTTTCTATGCACTGGGCGGCCCAGGCATCTCCTTTGGCCCAGGTAAAGTCTGTATAGGCGAGTACGCTTCCGTGATCCGTCCAGTTCACCATATCACTGGTGGTATATAACCGCCGGTCGTTCATGGTGAACCAGGTAGAGTTATCTTCGTCGTGTGTGGTGTATAGGTATACTTTATCGTTGTATACCATCGGTGCAGGATCGGCCGTATACATGGTTTGTATAATGGGATTCTGGCTTTTGCCTGCCTGTGTGGCTGCCAATAAGGCAATGAGTATCAATTTTCTCATGAAGTGGGTTTTATGCGTTTTTATAAAATCATTTTAATTGAATGGAAACCGGCTTTCCGGTATAGGTTACCTCCTTTACCGGTCCGCTGTGTTCCGGTCCGATCAACCGGATAGTGAAGGTACGTTGTTGCAACATACCCGGGTAACTCCCTGTACGCTTTCCGATATTCAGGGTCTGTGAGGAGTTGTTCCAGCTCAGGGGGATCTCCGTATAGGCTCCCTGTTCGTAATTGTAGTTATCAAATTCATCTTCGTACAGCGTAAAGGTGCCGTCTGCTCCCGGATATACGTTGATCTCAAGGTGATCCCAGCTTTTCTGGGTGGCATATTGTACGTCTGGCCCTATAGGAAGGATGCTGCCTGCCCTGACATAGAGCGGGATCTTGTCAATCGTGGTCTCCTGAGTAATGTGTTGCCCTCCTTCATACCGGGTATGGTCCCAGAAATCATACCAGGTAGTACCGGCCGGCAGGTAAACCTGCATGGAGCTTGTTTGGGTAAAGTCTACGGTTGAACTTCCGCTCTTATCGTCACTCCCTACTCTGTTCCATCCATCCTCTTCGTTTACTTCCACTATTTTTTCGGGGGTGTACTGGGCCTGGATCACCGGTGCTACCAGGATGGCTTTACCGAACATAAACTCGTTGTTTATATCCAACGCATTCTTATCTCCGGGGAAATCCATCACCAGAGCCCGCATAAAGCTCGACCGGTGGTTGGTAACCTCCCAGGAGGTAGAGTAGATATAGGGTAAGAGGGAGTAACGAAGGCGGATGGTCTTCTCTATGGCATCATACACCGGCTCTCCTTTCTCTCCGAACTGGTAGATCTCCCGGGAAAGGTCGGTACCGTGCGAGCGCATCATCGGATTGAAAGCTCCGAATTGTAGCCAGCGTACGTATAGTTCCTGATAGAGCGGATTTTTCGAAGCGGTCCCGTCGTTCCAGCTCTTGTTGTAAGCTCCTGCAAAGAACCCTCCGATGTCGCTGTTCCAATGGGGAATGCCACACAGGGAGAAGTTTAGCCCGGCCGGGATCTGGTTCCGGAACGACTCCCAGGAGGAGCCTACATCGCCCGACCATACGTTGGCTCCGTAGCGTTGCTGTCCGGCAAATCCGGATCGGGTGAGGATAAATACCCGTTTGTCGGAGGTGGTGGCCCGCTGGTGGTCGTATACACCTCCTACTGTGAGTAGCGGATAGGCATTGCGCACTTTCCGGAAGGAGCCCAGGTAGGTAGGCGTATCAAAATCCTCCGGTTTCCAGTCTGAATGGTCGGGTTCGGTCAAATCCATCCACCATCCGTCTATTCCATAGGTAAAGAGCCCTTCGCTCAGATACTTCCAGTAGATATCACGGGCTTTGGGATGGTAGGCATCGTATACGCGTACTCCCGAAGGGTATTCCATATTGGGAGGCCAGGTTTCAAGTCCTGATTGCGGCCAGGTAGTGAAGTTAAAGAGCATCCCGTTCTTATCCAGTTCCCGGTAGGGTTTGGTGGCCGGACCGAAAGAAGACCAGATGGAGATGATCAGGTGGGCATTCATAGCGTGTATATCGTCTACCATTTTCTGCGGATTGCCGAACAGCGGGTTCTGAAAGTCCATAGCGTTCCATAAATAGTTGTGTCCCCAGTACTGCCAGTCCTGGATAATACCATCCAGGGGTACGCCTAGTTCCCGGTATTTTTTAACGACTCCTATCGTCTCTTCCTGGCTTTTATAACGCTCTTTGCTCTGCCAGAATCCGTAGGTCCACAGCGGGAACATAGGAGCATCCCCTGTAAGACTACGCATCTGTGCTATTACACCGTCCGCGTTCTTACCATACATGAAGTAATAGTCGATACAGTCGCCCACTTCCGACTGGAAGGAGGTCTCCTGCGGATCATCTTTGAAAGTAGTGGGAGAGTAGTTGTCCCAGAAGAGGCCATACCCTTTTACCGACTGGAAAAAGGGAACCACGTTCTCCACATTTCCCTGTAGTAAACGTTTGGTCTGGTTACGTTGCACCATTTTACCGTTTTGTAATTGTCCCAATCCGTAGATCGCTTCGCCGGCATCCAAAACAAAGGGCTGATAGGGGCTAAAGGTTTTCGATCCGGCGTCATTGAACTCCGTAAACCGGGGGCCTGAATCTTTTTCTTTCAACAGAGGTTCTCCACCGGCAGTAAGGAAGACAAGGGCACCGGTTGTTTTATTTACTTCTACTTCTATCTCACGGCTTTTCAGGTGGATACGGTCGCCTTTTTCCGTTACTGTAAAGTTCACGGTCTGGGGTTGGGCAATAACTGACAGGCTCTCTTTGGTATAGGTGTGTCCCGCCGGAGCTTTTACCACCCGAACGGTGGAAGGGTTCAGGAAGGCTATGTTTATATCTGTATCCTGTATCCGGGTTGTTATACCGTGGGCGGTTTTATGATATTCCTGTGCATAGATGGATCCGATCGTACAGGTGAAAATAAGTGTTACCAGAGCATGTTTCATACGGTTGTATTTAAAGATCTAAATTATTTGTAGTTGTAGAGACGCATACTTGCGTCTCATCCGCGTCTCATCCGCGTCTCATCCGCGTCTCATTTGCATCTCGTCCGTATATTTTATATCGGGACGCAGATATGGAGACGCAGATATGGAGACGCAAGTATGCGTCTCTACAAACATAGTTTGATGGGTTTATTTAAATTCCCAGTAATCCAGAAAGAAGAGGTTGTTTTTCTGAGCCGTACTTTTGAAACAGAAGTAGAGGTCGTGTACTCCACGGGCTCCTTCGATGGGGCAGGAGATGGTTTTAAACTTGTCCATGGCTCCTGTACGGGTTATCTCTACTTTGCCGATAAGCGGTCCGGTGGTACTGTCCAGCCGGAGCTCTATGTACCCACCCTCTACATTACAGGCAGCTGTCACAGAGAATTCCCGGGCTCCTTCGCCAAAATCGACTCCCTGTACGCACAAAGATTCGTTGTCGTCAATGTGGGTCACACACATCCTGCCGTCGGGCATTCTTTCTGTTTTAAGTCCATATCCCCAGGCCATGGTCTCTGCCTCTACTCTCCGGTATGGATTCAGCGGCTCGATCTGCTCGAGTACGTTCTCTGCCCAGTAGGGTACTTCCTGAATAGTGCCGTCCGGGTTGTAGTGCATTTTGGCTACGGAAGTAGAGCGTCGTTCGTGGTGTTTGAAAGTCTCTAAATGCATCAGGTCATAGTTGAGCCCGAAAACGTACGAACTGCCTTTATAGTCAATAATGCCGGGATGGTTTCCCGGGTACGCTGGGTAGGTCTCATAATATATCCCCTGGTTGTCCAGGGGCCGGTTGGCTGGTCGCTCATGGCATAACCTATTCCTTCCGGGCAGCAGGTCGAAGCAAAGGCCATGTAGTAGTGTCCGTTGCGTTTGTAGACCCAGGGACCTTCCTGGTAATGCTCGGGTCGCTGCTCCAGCTTGACTATATCGCCGGAGTAGGAGATCATATCTTCGTTGAGTTTAACGTAGTAAACATTCGGATTTCCCCAATACATATAGGCCTGCCCGTCATCGTCAATGAAAACAGAGGGATCGATATCATCCCAGTGCTCTTTCTGCCACACCAGTGGTTCATCAATGGGGTCCCTGAACGGGCCGTAAGGGGAGTCGGCAACCAGTACTCCGATCCCCTGTCCGTGTATGGGGTAGCACATGTAGAATTTGCCGTTCCGCTCAATACATTGCTGGGCCCAGGCACCGTTGTTGCGTGTTACCCACTTAAAACTCTTCAGGGAGGCTACTGCGCCGTGGTCGGTCCAGTTTACCATGTCGGTAGATGTATAGAGCAGCCAGTCGAACATTTTAAATCCCTGGGCATCGTCTTCGTCGTGGGCGGTATAGAGAAATATAGTGTCGTTATATACCATCGGTGCGGGATCGGCCGTATAGCTGGTCTGGATAATGGGTCTTTGTGCCATTCCTGCGGTCGGACACAGGAACAGGAGCAACATCAGTCGTGTAAAGAAGTTCCAATAAGTTTTCATAGCTGTTTATTTATAAGTTGATTAGTTGGTCAACACAAAACCTCCTCCGGGTTGAATGGTTATTTTTACGAGACCTTTTTGTTTGACCTGTATCTCCTGTAAACCGGTCTCTCTCCGGGAGTTGTCGTTGTATGCTTTAATATGGGTTCCTGCATACATCGGTAAGGATAATTCCAGCTTGACCGGCTCCTTCAGGGCATTGACCCCTGCTACATACCAGGTGTCTCCCCGGCGGCGTGCAATAACGGCATATTTCCCCGGATACCCGTCTATGTAGAGTGTTTCGTCCCAGGTAATAGGGATTTCTTTCATAAAGTTGATAATAAAGTCCGGGGTATCCGTCAGATTATTCGGGGTAAGGGCAAGCATCTGTACCGGGTTCTGATACAAAATGCCGGTAGCGAGCTGGAAAGCGTCGGTGGTTAATCGCTCCTATCCCTGTTTGTTACCCTTGTTCAGGTATTTGTTCAGTAATACGCCTCCAAACTCCATACTCCCTACCGTATTGCGGATAAAAGGGTGCAGGGTGGCATAAAAAGCTTCGTTCTTACGTACATCTTCCGAAAAGATCAGCATTTCGGAGGCCAGTACCGCCTCGCTCCCTACATAATTGGGGTACATTCTTTCCCAGCCTCAGGGCAGGGTACAACCGTGGAAAATGATCATGAGTCCGTAATCGTTGGCATCCGAAAGAATGTCTTCATATACTCGCATGGTCTCTTGTTTATCTCCTCCGAAAAAGTCGACTTTTAATCCTTTGACTCCGGCTTTTTTCAGCCATTTCATCTCTTCTTTCCGGGCAATAGAGGTGCTCATCCGGTTTCTGGGTCCCTGGGGAGCATCGTTATAGGAGCCGTTGGAGTTATACCAGAGGAATACGTCTACATTTTTAGTGTTAGCATACCGGATGAGTTCTTCCATTCTTTCGTAACCGATATTCGTATCCCACAGGGCATCCATCAGGATATATTCGTATCCCAGTTCGGCGGCCAGATCAATATAGGTTACCTGGTCGTCCCAGTTCATGCTGGCATCCTGCCATACGATCCAGCTCCAGGTACCGCGTCCATACTGATACTCCTGTGAGGCTTCATACAGGGGATCTACCACATCAAAGGGTATGGTTGTTTCTACGATCGGGCTGAGGTCTTTCCCAACGGTGATGGTACGCCAGGGGGTGACTCCCGGCAGGCCCAGCTGAGCCCCTGTGCTGCCAAACCCGTTATTCTGGCGTTCATCCGGGAAGGCTATTGTATACAATCCATCTTTTGTGCCGTCACTCAGGTGCGAGGCACAATAGAGGCTATTTACTCCGGTCTCAGAAACAAGTACCCAACCCTGGTCTCCCACACGGAAGAGACCCGGGAACACATATCCCTGCTTCTGGTAGGTGGGTTTTCCTACCGGTTCGTCGTTGGTATAGCCGCTTTCATAACTGGGAGAGGTACAGGCAAAAGCACCCATCGGAGCCATCATGTTGGATAAAAAAGTGGTGGTGTTCTCAGGGAATTTAAAACCTGTAGCCTCCTGTTGCACCACACAGGCTCTCCTCTCTCCCCAGGTGGGAAGTTCATACCGGAAAGCAATATCGTTGTTACTTACCTGGAAAACGATCCGGATCTCTCTTTGCCGGCTGTCTTCAAAGCTACAGGTAAGTTGATGGGCGGTATAGTGTACCTGCGATCTCTTTATCTTCTCCTGGGAGTAGGTTTTATCAATGTGTTCTCTCTGCTCTCCGGTATAGGTGAGGTTCCTGCTGAAATCCCCTTCGTTGGTCACGAGCCCGAGCGGAGAATCTTCCAGCATCACTTTATCCTGGTAGGTCACGGAGTAGTGAGGCTCCCCGTTCTTCAGAAAGACTTTTACACTCAGTTGTCCGTCCGGACCCGAAACGGTGGTTTCCTGCGCACAGGCTACCGCAGGTATGAATAGATGAAGAAATAAAATAGAAGCTAAAAAAGATAGTTTCATGCTCATGGAATTCTGTTTTATTTAAAGTTTATAGTTGTCGGCTACAAAACAAGTAACCGGATCAATACGTATGCAAAAATAGGCAACAGGATGATAGGGAGGAGTTAGATTTTAGACAATAAACATTTTGTTTTGGACAAAAGTGCCCTGACTGAGCTCCTTTTCTGCTATAGATCCGGTTCTATACGGGTTTAGTGAAATTTCAGGGATAACCCGCTGCCGGTAAAAAAGAGTTTAGCTGTTCCGTATTTCGGCCGGTGTCTTTCCAAAACGTTTTTTTGAAAGCAGTACTAAAATAGTTGACGTTGGAGAACCCGCACCGTTCACTGATCTCGGTGATGGTGCAGGAGTGTGCCTGCAATAACTCCATGGCATGGTTAAAACGAATGGCACGGATAAAATCTGTAGGGGATTGACCCGTAAGAGATTTTAATTTTTGATACAACAGGGAGGGGCTTACATGCATGCACGAAGCAAACTGCTCTTTTCCGAACTCACAATTGGAGAGGTTCTCATAAACCACTTCCAGGGCTTTTTTTACAAACCGGTCGTTCAACTGGTTGGCGTATACCGGCTGGCTATCCTCCGGACGATTTATGAGCCGGAGTGCTTTTTCCCGGATTATCTCCCTGTTCTTTAAGATCGACTCCATGCGCCGGATAAGCAGGGATATATCAAACAGGCTTGGTCATATAATCATCAGCGCCCAGTCCCAGTCCTTCCAGTTGTTTGGTTTTCTGGGAGAGAGAAGTTAAAAGGATCACCGGGATATGGGCAGTCTCAAAGGTTGATTTGATCTTTTCGCACAACCGGAAACCATCCATACCAGGCATCATTACATCCGAGAGGATCAGGTCGGGAGCCTGTTTGCTGATCAGTTCCCAGGCCTCATTCCCATCGCCTGCACTGGTTATTTTATACCGTTCTCCCAAAGAATGGAGCAGGAAATCCTGTAGATCGGTATTATCTTCCACGATCAATATATGGCTGGTCTTCTCCCGGGACTCTTCCTGGGAGGTATCTGCTGTTATCGGTCTGTGTACCGGAGAGACCGATACCTCTTTCAGGGGGGGACTCTACCTTATAAGTTACCTCTTCTGTTTTCCGGTAGGGAATGGTGAACCTGAAGGAGGAGCCTACATGCTCTTCGTTTTCAAAATTGATGGTTCCTCCGTGCAGGGTCACATACTTTTTGACCAGTAGCAGTCCGATGCCCGATCCTACTATCCGGGCATTCGCTTTGTTGTCGCCCCGGTAAAACTCCCTGAAGAGTTTGCTTTTCGCCTGTTGTGAAATACCCAGTCCATAATCTTTGACCTCCAGGCTCCACTTCTCCGGGTCGCAATGAAGAGAGATCTCTACTTTACTCCGGGGGTGGGAATATTTAAGAGCATTTGATATCAGGTTATCCACCACTTTTTCAATCTTTATTTCATCTATAGCCGTTATATAGGAGTCGGCATTGGAATGGAAAAGTAATGTTATCTCCTTTTTTTCGGCGGTGGTTGTAAATATCCGGCTTCTGCCTGCTATAAGTGCTACTATATCCGTCATTACAGGGAAAAGTTGTCCCCGTCCGCTGTCTGCCTTTTCAAAATCGAGTAGCTGGGTAGCTACCATCGATAATCTTTCCGACCGGTCGGCAGCCAGCTCTACATAGTAACGGGAGTTATCGGTTAGTTCTGCTGCACTCTTCAAATGTTCGATCGGGGCACTGATCAGGGTCAGTGAAGTCTGTATATCGTGTGCCATATTGGTAAAAAACGGATCTTATCCCTTACATGTTTCTGTTTGAGGTGGTTGGAATAGGCTCTCAGTCCATAAAAAATGAGTCCCAGGGCCAGTAACAACGAAAGCAGGTGGAACCACCAGGTTTCCCAGAAAGGAGGAACGACCTGGATATTCAGTACCCGTTCATCCAGGATGCGGGAGAGGCTGTTGTCGTACATCCGGATGTTCAGGCGGAATTTTCCTCCCGGAAGATTGGTATAGGTGATAAAACGGAGATCGGCGGGTGGAGACCAGTCTTGATCGATCCCCTCCATTTTCCAGGAGAACTTAACACCGGTATTATACATTCCCGTAGAAATAAGTTCCAGTATAAAGTTATTCTGTTTATAATTTAAAGCCAGTTCCGTATATTTATTTACCGGTACAGGAGCAGGCAACGGATCGTTCTCCCGGATGGAACTGCCGGAGACTGTAATGTCCTGGAAGAATATCCGGGCTTGACTGCTGTTCTGTCCGATCATACCGGGATTGAGCATAACGGCTCCCTTATTGGTACCGAAGATCAGGTTACCGTCCCTGAGCCGGCCACAGGAATTGGGATTGAAGGAGAGACCCGAAAGGGGATAATTATTGGCATAGGTATAGACAGACCGGTCTGCGGTGGAGAAACGGCATAGCCCGTTCTCGGTTCCCAGCCATAAACAGTCTCCTTCCTGGAGCAGGCTGTTCACATAGTTGGAAGGGAGCCCCGACTGCGTGGTAAAGCTCTTCGTAGTACGGTTTGTCCGGTCGTACCGTATCAATCCTACTCCTGAGGTGGCGATCCAGATGTCGTTCCCGGTAAGCACTATATCGTTGGCAAGAATGTTATTGAGCAGCATATCAATGTATCCTTTCTCCTTGTCCAGTACAAATAATCCATGTGTACAGGCCAGTACTATTTTTTTCGGGCGATAATTCACCGATGGCATAAACGGGGTGTTGATCGTATATGCGGAATTGTTTTTCCTTCTCTAAATAACAGATAATATTGCGGGTTCCACCCATCCATATATTCCCCTGCGAGTCCCTGTAAAGATCGCTGATGAACCTGCCGGAAGTACCGTCCTCTTCGTCCTTGCTAAAGTAATGATGAAGGGTCTCTCCGGTTTTTCCATCCAGTACATACACACCCGATGAGTAGGTACCGGCCCATATACGCCCGTGGTTGTCTTCGCACAAAGCCAGAAATACTTTGGCCTGGTCCTGTTTGTGCTACAGGTAGTGGCTCCACCGGTTCTCCTCCCTGTTCCAGCGGCTTACCCCATCATTGGTTGCAAACCAGATATCTCCTTTACTATCTTCGAGTACCTTGTTCACAAAATTATTGATAAGCGAATTGGACTGATTGATCTGGTGGCTTATCCGTTGCAGATAGCCCTGTTTTTTATCCATATAAGCTAATCCCCCCGTATAGGTAGCTACCCAGATCCTTTCCGTATCATCGATCCATACATCGTATACACCATCTCCCGGCAGGGAATAAGGATCGTTCACATCTTCCTTATATACATTCAGTATGCTATCTCCGTGTTCTGTAAGTTCCCATAATCCCTGTCCGTCGATACCCACCAGCAAAGAGGAGGTTCCCCGGTTTTTCTTAATAGTGAGGACCGGCTGTTCCGGCAGCTCTGCCACAGGTATTCTCCGATAGGTGGTGCCTTCTTTTTTTATAGCACAACAACCTGCTTGAAATGGTTCCTACCCACAGTAGTTCCGTAGCAGGATCGTACAGGAAACCCGAAACTTCCAGCTCATTATTTACCTGGTATCTACAGATATAAGTGAACTCATTCTTTTCTGTATCCATTAGTCCCACCCCCTGAGTGGTGGCTACAAATATAGAAGAATCGTCGTACAGGGCTATGTGCTGTACATGGGTCTCCTTCAGGATCCAATCCAGCCGGTCGTTCTCCCATTTAAACAGACCATCCATGGAACCGATCCAGATCCGTTGATCCCGGTCGATGATGGCCCGGTTCAGGTTAAAGAACTCATTTTGCAACAGCTGTCTTATATCTGCCAGCGGCACAAAAGAGTCATATACTTCATCGTAGGTGAAGAACTGACCGTTGTTGGTATAAACCACCAACAGCTCGGGATGGTAAGCGATGCGGGTAAAGTAGTTATCAGTTGTGTTATAGGGAAGATTATACCTGCGAAAATCATTTTCCGAGATCCTCAGCATGCCTGTCTTACCCGATCCCCAGATAAAATCGTTCTTGTCTTTATAGACGGAAAAACCTCCCGGATAGAGATACCGGACATATCGCTGATCGTATAGAACCTGGAATCTGCTGCAGATGCTATAAGGCTGTTCAGTAATAGGATAAGGATAAGTAGCGGGTTTTTCATATAATCAGTTGGGTATCTCGTATGAGTGTTGTCGTTACTTTAGTCGGTTCAGGGTACTCACTCTGTAAGGGTCGAGAGAAAATTTAAAACCGTTTTGTTAAAAGCTTCGGGTTGCTCCATCGTAAGCATGTGGCCGCAATCATCCAGTACAATGAGTTTGCCGTTGGGCAGGTAATTCAGGATATCGGGATTTTCTGAGTAACGGTTGCCCGGAGCCTTTCCCTCTACCAGTAATACCGGTGTTTCGGGATTATTCTGCTGCAAAGCTATATAGGCATCCATTCCGATGATCACCCGTGCCTCTTTATGAAGCGGTTGCCACGCATCCCAGTCACGGATCATTTGCCGGAGGGGTTCACGCATCCGTTCCCGCTGCGTACCTCCCGACTTCATTAGCCCTTCAAACCACTCCTCTTTCATTACATCCACTCCTTTGGCTTTCAGCTCAGCGATCTCTTTATCCCGCCGGGCAGCTTCTTCTTCATCCATGGGTGTGCCGGGACCGGGAGATTTCCGGATATTCCCGCTCGCCAATACAGCTGATCTGACCCGTTCGGGATAACAGGCTACCATATCTGCTCCGATAAATCCGCCCATCGACAGGCCTACCAGGTGAGCTTTCTCTATCTGTAATGCATCCATCAACTGTACCAGGTCGGCTGCATGGGTAAACTGGTACTCTTCATGCTGGGAAGACGACCGGCCGTATCCCCGTACATCGTACCGGATGGTCCGGTATTTTTTAGCAAATTCATAGAATTGTGGCTCCCACATCCGGTGATCCAGGGAGTGGCCGTGGATAAGTATAAGAGGTTCGCCGGTGCCTGCCTCCTGGTAATAGAGCGTACCCTCGTCTACAGGAATGTATCCCTCTTTTACCGTGTCGGAGGTACAACTGGTCCATAGCAAAAGAAAGAGGGTGTATAAGGTGATCCGGAAAAGTGTTTTCTCTGCTTTTAGGATAGCAGCCCATAGGTAACAGGTGGTTTTCATGCATCGATTGTTTATCATTTATCGCTGTAAATATAGCAATAATCTCTTAGTTATAGAGGTGTATAATGGGGTTTGATGAAAAATATGCAGCGTTCACCGGGGCAAATACAAATATACGAGACGTACAGTTACGTCTCGTATATGGGAAGGAAAACAGGAACATGGAAATGCAACAAACTAAAATGAAGATCGGAAGTTTTAAACGGGTTCTTACAGGCGTTGTTGTTTGAAATAGATAAAATGATAATCGATCGACCGCTTCCAGTACGCTGTGTTATGGCCACCCGGTTGAGATATAAAAGTAAAGGGCAGGTTCCGGTTTTTAGCGTATTTATATAATTCAATACTGGTGGGGTAGATCAGGTCTTCCCGTCCGCAGTCGAAAATAAACGGTTTATGAAAATCCGGAATTTCATTCAGAAGCGTAAGAATGTTATACTGGTTCCGGTCGATAATCTCCGTATCACCGAATATCATATCCAGGTCCTCTTTCAGGTTGTATTCTGCCTGGAAATGACTACTTATTTCATCCCGGCTCAAATACTCGATGTCTATGGCTCCGCTGGTGGCTCCTGCACTGTTGAAATAGTCCGGATGCCGTATAAAGTAGCGCAGCGCTCCATAGCCTCCCATGCTTAATCCTGTAATAAATACATTTTTATCGTCGACATTGAATTCTCCATGTACTTTCTGGACCAGTTCCTTAAAAAAGAAGTCTTCGTATTGGGACTCTTTCCGTACCGGGCTGTTCACATAAAAAGATTCGAATCCTTCGGGGTAGATAATAATTGTTTTATATAGATTGGTATACATGCAGCAGTCGATCATACGGGCCCATTCGGTAAAGTTTGAACCGTAGCCATGGAGTAAATAGAGCAGGGGGTAAGATTTGTCGGGATTGTAATCTACAGGACGATAGACTAAAACAGATACGGGTTTTGCCAGATACGTAGAGGGCATAAACCATTTTTCATACTGTCCGGTGTTGATCGAGTTCATGAATAAAAATTTAGATTTTTAATTAAGTCCGGAAAATGTAACGTTTTTCAAAGGGAGCAGACGAAGGCCTGCTCCCCGAAAATATAAGCTAAAAAACAGATCAGCAAAGATATTTTTTGAGCATCGCTGCCGATACTGTGATCAAAGTACGTGTCTGAGGCAGTTCTGCAAAACCGTTCAGGAGACCCCAGTCGTGAGTAATTCCGTTGTAACGTAAGGTAGTAACTACCACACCGGCTTCGTCCAGCTTTTCGCCGAATTGTTCGCCTCCGTCACGCAGGATGTCATTCTCTGCTACTTCAATCAGGGTAGGAGGCAGGCCTCTTAACTGATCTACCGAAGCACGCAACGGTGACATGTGGATATTATCCCTGTCGGAATCATCGTTGATATACTGCTCAAACATCCATTCCATCAGGCTGTCTGTCAGGAAGCGCTCTTTACCAAACTCCTTCCAGGAGTCAAAATCGGTACCTCCGTCAACAACGGGCCACATCAATATCTGTACCCGGATGTTAGGACCACCCATCTCTTTGGCTTTCATACTGGTAACGCAGGCCATATTACCACCGGCACTGTTACCTACTACGCCCAGACGGTTACTATCCACACCAATCTCTTCACCGTGGTGGGCCACCCATTTAGTGGCAGCATATGCTTCATTGATAGCCTGCGGGAATTTAGCTTCCGGAGAAGGAGTGTAATTTACAAATACCGCACAACAACCGGATTCAACAACCAGGTCTCTTACCAGACGTTTGTGAGTAGGATAGTCACCCAGTACCCAGCCTCCACCGTGAAAGAACATAAATACAGGCAGAATACCCTGTGCACCTTCCGGACGTACAATGTTTAGTTTGATCATGTATCCGTCGGCATTAATGATCTTTTCACTCTCGTCAATTCCTGATACATTGACGGCTACAGAAGCCTGAGCATTGACCAGAACATTGCGGGCGTCGGGTACCGGGAGTGACTCTACAGGAGTATCACTGGCATTCAGGACTTTTAAATACTCTTTGGTTCCTACACTCAAATGCGGATCTTTGAGATAATCCGGTGCTTTTTTGTAAACATACTGTTTCTGTTTATGAGTTAATAATTAAATCCATTAACTTCAAGAAGTTAAATGATACTTCTGAAATTTCCAAGCTGATTTTTTGTAAACAACAAACAGAAACTTCATATTGTTTTACGTTGGAAACTAAAAGAGGGAGTGTATGAGACTATCTGGATACCTGCACTCCAAACCAGGATCAGGAATTCTGAGGGGTTGGAATGTATGAATATGTAAATACCGGAAAAACGATCCTGATTTCTGCCTGTGGGGCTGTCTCTTTTTTTTCCTATCCTACGCTTTTTTCTCTCTTGATTCCCATTCCTGTCAACATAATAAAGAGTTGTAATCTGCGTAACGCATCAATATTTTCACTGAGTTGGGTTACATACTTGTGGAATACAGCATTGTTTTTACTCATGCCTGCATAGATGTCGTACATGCGCGAAGATTGGACAATTACTTTGTCCATGTCGTAGTAATAGGAACGATAATTACCTGGGGTGATAGTGTCGAGACTTTTGAACACTATCTGAAAGAGCCGGTCGACGGAGCGGATCAATCCTTCAACTTCATTTTTTACGGAAAACATAACACTTAGGTTTTGTGGAACATTCGCATGTTCCGGTTCATGAATCAAAGATTGTCAGCTCTGGTTACAAATATAGTAAATAAAACCGGAAAAGTTCTGTTTTTTGCAGAAAATTGGGGTGCATTTGCGGAAAATAAAAAAAGGGTGGAAGGGCATTTTAAATGTTCCTACCCTTCCAATCTACCTTAATTATAGTTAGTTCCGGGTAGGTTCGTGGATCATAAAATAGAGCCTGTTCTGCAAATTGACTTCTGCCGTTCCCCCATCTATATCCAGATACAGGAGATTCAGTCCGGGATAGAGTCTCTTCAGACGTTTTTCCACCCCTTTAGCTACTACATGATTGGCAATACAGCCAAAGGGCTGAATACACACGACCCGGTTCACTCCTTTACGGGCGTAAGCAGCTATTTCGGCTGCGATCATCCACCCTTCGCCAAATTGATGAGAGAGGTCCAGCACCTCCGAAGCATATTCCGCTTTGGTAAAAATAGAGATATCGGGCCGGTAGAAACGATACTGCTTCATGATCTCTTCCGTACGGTGTATGTACCGTTTTATGTAGTGATAGAAGAGGGGAGCCACTATTTTTTCCGGCAAAGAGGAGGAGGTTGTCCGGTTCCTGCGGTTGACAGGAGCGTTTACAAAATATTGAAGGATAAAATCCACAATAGAGGGAGTGTCTACCTCCATATTCCGGGATTGGAGCCACCGGGTTATATAAGCCTGGGCATAGTTATTATATTTCAGGTAGATCTCTCCGATCAATCCGATGGGTGTATATTCCCGGTTCTCTATGGGTAAGTTATTAAAAGCCTGTACCGCCTCTTCCAATAACCTGCGCAGGGTAGAGGGGCTGTTTTTACGGATAGCTTCTATTCCTTCCTCTATATATTGGTCGAATAGTTTCCGGGATTCTCCCCTGTTTTTCTCCCGCACTACACTGTGATTGTACATTTTTTGAAGGGAGTCTCCGTAGAGTAGTCCCTGAACAGTGACCGGTATGATCTTACTGAAATTGATCCGGAAGGCTTCCTGGTCATTCTGGTATACCTCCCCGAAGGAGAGTACCAGTACCGGGATGTCTGAAAATCCGGCCTGCTTCAGTCCTGTTTTGATCTGCGCTACATAATTGGTCGCCCGGCATTGTCCTCCGGTCTGGGTGATGGCTACTACTATATTCCGGGTATCGTATTTACCCGATTGTAAAGCGGTGATAATGTCTCCCAGTATTAATGTAGAGGGATAGCATACTTCGTTATGTCCGTAGCGGAGGCCGTTTCCGGCCGATTCAGGGGTAGTGGGAGGAAGATTTTCAAGTTTGTAACCGGTCAGTTCTCCCAGTGCAGGAAGGAAGGGCGATATAAAATCGGAGAACCAGGGGATCAGGATCGTTTTCTCCCGGTCTTCTTTCCTGTACCCGCGGTCGTATCCTTTATAGGAGCTCCTCTTTTTTTCTACCGGGTGTATACTACGCAGAGATTCGATCAGGGAGCGGATGCGCAGCCGGACAGAGCCCGGGCTGGCTATCTCATCTATTCGCAGAATGGTGTGGTTCTTTCCGGCCTGGCGCAGTATCTCTCCGGTTTCGTCCATAAAAAAAGAGTCGGGTCCGCAACCGAATGAGTTGAGTTGAATGAACTGTACCTGGTGTGGTAATTGGGCTACCTGTATGGCTGCCTGTATAACCCGGTTGGGATAAGACCATTGCGCTACCAGGTTCAGGGAGCTGAATGCTGTTCCTGAATCCTTGCGGAACAGGTCGTCTGTAAAGACGTCTGCTCCCATATCGGCTATGATCTGACCCACTTTCTGGTGGATCAGCGGATCGGTATGATAAGGACGTCCTGCCACTACAAAGATGGAGCGCTTCTGTGCGATAGCTTCTTCAAAACGTCTTTTCTGCCGGTTTACCAGCTCTTCTTTTACTCTTTCGCGGGCTTCCAGTGCCCTGCTCAGAGCCTCTTTGAAGGTTTTCCGGGATACTCCCAGTTTGGACAGATAACTAAAAGTAGTTCTGGCAAGGGCCTTCCTGTTCATGAAACTGATAACCGGTTTATCCAGGGGGATCCCGTAGTTATCCTCCGGCTCCATAGAGCTTCGTATAACCTCCGGATAGCCGCTGACAACCGGACAATTAAAAGAGTTACAAGTGGCTTTTACCTCTTTCTCTTCTTTGATAACAAGGGGATAAAAAATACGGTCTACCTTTTCTTCGGCCAGTGCATGGATATGACCGTGTGCTAATTTAGCCGGGAAACAGATATTATCGGACATCACACTACCCACTCCCTTTTCATAGAGTGTATAGGTTGATTCGGGGGAAAGCACTACCCGGAAACCACACTCAGTAAGCAGGGTATACCAGAAAGGATAATTCTCGAACAGGTTCAGTACCCGGGGGATCCCCAGGACAATACTTCCGGAAGTGTGGGACAGAGGTTGATGGAAAAGGATCCGGTTTTTCTCATCAAAGGCATTATACCCTTTCTCCGGTGCCCTGTTCTTATTAAAAAATACCTTCTCGCACTTATTGCCTGCATAGCTTTTGTTACCGTTGGGAAACCGGAAGCATAGTACGGAACAATGGTTGGTGCAGCCTTTGCACTGTAATTCCCGGCTCTCTGCCTGATCGGGAGAAAGAAGAGGCTCATTGCCGGTAAACCGGGTAGGGAGAGCCTCTTTCTGACGCATCTTCCGGGCATACAGGGCCGCTCCTAATGCACCCATCAGCTCGGGTGAATCGGTAGAGCTTACCTGTTTACCGGAAAGTATCTCTAAAGCACGGTATACGGCATCGTTACGGAACGTTCCTCCCTGTACCACGATGTGGTCTCCCACTTGATTGAGGGTAGAGAGTTTCAATACTTTAAACAGGCAGTTCTTTATCACGGAATAGGCCAACCCACCTGCTATATCCCCCGGAGAAGCATTTTCGCGTAACGACTGTTTTACTTTGGAGTTCATAAAAACCGTACAACGGGAGCCCAGATCGCAGGGATAAGGAGCTAAACAGGCATTGTGGGTAAACTCTTCCAGGCTCATCTGCATGGTCGATGCAAAGTTTTGCAGAAAAGACCCGCATCCCGAAGAGCAGGCTTCATTTAATTCTATCTGGGTGATCGCTCCGTTTTCAATGAAAAGAGCTTTCATATCCTGCCCGCCGATGTCTAATACAAAGGTAACATCCGGATTGGTATATTGGGCACCGGAGAGATGAGCCATGGTCTCTACAATTCCATAATCCAGGTTGAGCGCCGAACGGATCAGGTCTTCTCCATATCCGGTAGCTGCAGACCCCTGAAAGCGGAAAGTCGCTCCCCGGGAAGAGACCTCGTTATAAAAAGAGGTTAATCCTTCGATCACCTTTTTAAGGGGATTTCCCTGGTTGGTCGTGTAATAAGTATATAGAATACGATCCTTTGTATCGGTGATCACTATTTTGGTGGTAGTAGAACCGGAGTCTATACCCAGAAAACAATCATACTGCCGGCCGTTCTCAATCGGGATATGAACCAGCTTTTTAATTTTGCGTGCCTTTTTCCACTCCTTATAGGAGGTTTCGTTCTCAAAAAGAGGAGTCATTCCCTCCCTTTTCTCCCGGGGAACCGCCTGTAACTTACGTAGCAACTCTTCCATATCTACCCATTGTTCATTCTCCCGGGCCAACGCTGCTCCCCAGGCCGGGAAGTATTCACTGTTGTCCGGCAGGACCATATCCTTCTCTTCCAGCTTCAATAATTGAGCAAATGCTTCCCTGAGCGCCGGGATAAACGTAAATGGGCCGCCGGTGCAGAGAATACGGGGTTCTATCGTATATCCCCGGGCCAGTGTAGTGATACATTGCAGGGCTACCGCATGCAGGATAGACATGGCTATATCCGGCATAGAGACGTTCCGGGAGATCAGGTTCTGTACATCGGTTTTAGCAAATACACCGCAACGGGAAGCGACCGGATAGATCTTGCGGTGCCTGAGTGCCTCTTCATTGAGGTGTTCCACCGGAATATTCAGTAGATCCGCCATCTGGTCGATAAATGCTCCGGTACCTCCGGCACAGCTGCCGTTCATCCGTATATCAGGTTCTCTCCCTTTTTCAAAGAAGACCATCTTAGCATCTTCTCCTCCCAGATCGATCAGGGTATGGATATCGGGATATAGATGATTAATGACCCGGGTCGAAGCCACTACTTCCTGGATAAAAGGAATACCGGTTCTCTCGGAAATTCCCATTCCGGCCGATCCGGTTATATGAACAACGAATAGGGTTCCCGGAAACTGGTTGCGGATGTTTTCCAGCTCCAGGGCCAGTAGTTCGTTAAAGCGGGCTTTGTGCCGTTTGTAACTTTTGTATACAATGTTATCCTGTGGATCTGATACAACTATTTTCAGGGTGGTGGATCCGGCATCAATACCAATTCTACCGGTATTTGTTTGTTCCATACTAAGCTTTTTTACATACCTTACTGTAACTCTCTGCATAGAAATGAAAATCTCAGGATCAAGAGATTATCCTTTTCCGTAAATTACGTAATATAGGTGCCGGGAAGAATAAAAGGGTAGGACGAATAAGGAGATAAAAAGTTATATTCATCCGGAGTAAGTAGTGCGCGTGTTACTTTCAAATTTGGTTCCTGTACATTTGAATATTCCATACTGAGGTATGTTTTGCCATGCGTTTCTATGCAAAGGTAACCATTAAAATCAAGTATGGCAAACTATCTATGTTAAAGAATGTTGCAGGTAAAGGTGTCTTAACCGGAATATCTGTTGCGGCAGGCAGCAGGTATTCCGGTATTTCCAGTAAGATATTTGCAGGATCTACTTCTTCACAAAATCCGTACGGACCCGCTTTTCCGCTTCCGGGACAGGATGATCGCCGGATCGTATATTCTTTACTGTCCAGGCCATGTTGCGGGCCAGGGTCCGCATCGTTTGTAATCCCTCCTTATCTTCCACTATTTCTCCTGCATCTGCTCCGTGGGCTATGTTCCAGTTATTGAGACCCTATCAGTACCATATTAGAGTAGGTAATATATTTATTTAATCTGTCTAAAGTGGCAGTGGCCCCTCTCCTGCGGCACACGGCGATGGCTGCCCCCGGTTTATAAGCCAGCAGAGAACCGCACATGTAGAACAATCTGTCTAATACGGCACAGAGTGCCCCGTTGGGTCCGGCAAAATAAACCGGCGAACCCAGGATAATACCATCCGCGCTCTCCAGTTCTTCTCTGATTCTGCTATAGGCCGTATCCTGAAAGATACAGATCCCTGACTCTTTACAGGCATTGCACTGAATACATCCCCGTACTGCTTCCGTACCAAGATGTACTAGGATGGGTTCTATGCCCTGGCTCCGGAGAACCTCTGCTATTTCAGAGAGAGCGGTAAAAGTGTTCCCGTTTTTACGCGGACTTCCATTTACTAATAGTACCTTCAGGGTTTACCATCCTCCCGGGCCGGTACTCCTTCCCGGGCCAGGGCAGACTGGTTGAAACCATACAGGGCTCCCACAGTTCCCAGGGCACCTATTCCAAGTTGTTTAAGCGTAGAACGCCGGGAGTTGTCCACTCCCTCTGCCTCCTGTTTTGGAGGACAGGCTGTTTTCTTCTCTTTATTCATACTTCTGTTGTAGCTTTGCTTAACTATTCTGTTTACTCACTGTAAATTTGCCGGTTTCGGCGCAATTGTTTTTCATACATACCGTAAAATAGGCAAAAATAGTTATCAAAGCGGCAGATTGGTCTTTTATAAAGCACTCTTTTTTTCTGTTTATTTCCTGGGGAGCCGTATCTTTGTAGAGCGTAAATTATATATAAATGAAGTTTTTTGAATCCTTTACTTCTGCCAAGACTATCCTGTGGGCATCGTTTATTCTGAGCGCCATCATTATCTATCCCAATATCGGCGATATGGTGTGGAGGCTGTGTAGCCCTCCGGAAAGTAACCACTATAGGAGTATCACCCTTCCCGTGGTCCTCTATTTTATTTACCGTTATCTTTTCTTTGTACTACTTACATGGATACTTTTGCGGTTAAATATCCGGAACACCAGTATGAAATTAAAGGAGCGGTTCACCAAATCTTTTTTTCTCACTTTTGCCGGCTATATTATTTACGTCTGCATCGGGCTCTCTATTACCCACATTATCCGGCTGGATTGTTTTACCCAGATGCCCATCCTGCAATTTCTCATTGCCTGGTTATTGCCTGTACTGATGGGACATATTTATTACCTGACGGTTGTACAGCGGGAAACCCAGCAGGAGATGGAAAAACTCCGGAGTGAAACCCTGCAGAGTAGGGTAGATGCACTTAGTAACCAGATAAACCCACACTTCTTTTTTAATTCCCTCAACGGACTTAAAGCCCTGGTTGCTGCCGGAAGGGGAGAGGAGACGCTTGAATATGTAGATAAACTTTCGGGAATTTTCCGCTATATCCTGCAAAGCGAGAAACGGGGATTAGTCAGTTTACGGGAAGAGCTGGATTTTCTGAATGCTTACCGGTACCTGATCGAAGTGTGCTACCGGGGAAAGATCTCTTTTGCCATCCAGGTAGAAGAGAGCGATCAGCGGTTGCAACTTCCGGTACTCTCGTTGTTACCGCTTATTGAAAATGTAGTTAAGCATAACATCATCGATAGTGAGCATAAAATGAGTGTACGCATCTATATGGCATCCGATCAGGAACTCACCGTAACCAATCCTGTCTACCGGAGATACGATGTGGAAGGGTCTAACGGTATCGGCCTTTCCAACCTTTCGGCCCGTTACAGGTTGCTGATGGAGCGTGATATAGAAGTAGTGGAAGAAGAGTATTGTTTTACTGTTGTTTTACCTTTAAAAAAAGTAGAAGATGAAGGTGTTGATCGTTGAAGATGAAACCATTGCCTATGAATACCTGAGTGAACTGATCGTAAAAGTGGATCCGGATACCCGGATCGTGGCAGTCACTGAGAGCATATCCCAGACTGTAAAATGGTTGCAGAACAATCCCGCTCCCGACCTTATCTTTATGGATATTCACCTTTCCGACGGATCCGCCTTCTCTGTGTTTGACCTGGTTACGGTAGAGACCCCCATTATCTTTACCACAGCCTATGATGAGTATGCGATCAGTGCTTTTAAGGTAAACAGTATTGACTATCTGCTGAAACCGGTAGAAGAGAAGGACCTGAGGCGGGCCATAGAAAAGTTTCGCAGGCTTACCACCTCCGAAAAAAGTGAATATATAGAACAGCAGGCACGGACGGCTTTGCCGGGAGGATATTACCGCAAACTGCTGGTAGCCCACCGGGATAATCTTATTCCCGTCTCCGTAAAAGATATAGCCTACTTCTATACCTCAGATCACCAAACCTCCCTTTGTACGGCAGAAGAAAAAAAATTCCCCTATAATAAAACACTGGATTCTACCAGCCAGCATCTCGACCCCGGGCTCTTTTTCCGGGCCAATAAACAGTTCATTGTTTCCAGGGAGCATGTAAAGAACATCACTATCTGGTTTGACCGCCGGTTACTGATCACACTGAGTGTGGAAACACCCGAATGGATCTATATCAGTAAGAACAAGGCTGCTGAGTTTAAAGAGTGGCTGATGGCAGGGGGGGTAACTTCTGTTTGCAATCCCTTCTGTAGAGGTAGAGGCAAACAGGCATCTCTGCCTGATCAGCGGGGAATGGTATAGTTAATAAGTCCATCTTTGTGCAACCGGCTTATATAAGTGATCACCCGTACCTCATAATCCTTTTCACCCTTAAAATGAGACTCCAGCAAAGAGAGGATCTCTTTCACACTCCGCCTGCCGTCTATTAATTCCCAAACCGCACTCCCGTGCTCTTCCAAACGGAACACCTTATCCACAGGAAGTATCGGAGCTACTATTTTCCGGGCCCACTTTCCCCGGATACGGGGCAGCGTTACTACAATTAACTCCCCGTTCCGGGAAGAATTAACCCTCTCCGAAGGAACAGGGACCACCTCTGATATACTCACCTGGTGTTGTTTCTCCATTTCTACTTTTTTATATTAGCCTCTTCGAGTCCATACCCTTTTTTACGATCTTCTGCTTTCAATAACAGTGCTACACCCAGTGCCAGCAGACCAAACAGGGTAAAGATAGCCATAGGTAGTGTATAATCATACGTTGTTCTACCCCCGGCGCTATCCAGTTTACAATAGTTATCCAGTACAAAGCCAATCAGTAGCGGCACCATCGACAGACCAATGTTCTGTATATAGAAGATGAGCGCGTACGCACTTCCCAGTTGCCTTTCCGGAATGATCTTAGGCACAGAAGGCCACATAGCCGAGGGTACCAGTGAAAAGGCTACTCCCAGTACCAGCATAACGATGCCGGCAAACCACCAGTAGTTAAGAAAAGGAAGGGTGAACAGCAGGTGTACCCCGATCAGCATCACCGAACCATAGACCATAATAGTAGCCCCTTTTCCCTTCCGGTCGTATATACTTCCAAAAACAGGAGTAAGCAGGATCGCACCAAAAGGTAGGATCGCAGGAATAATACCTGCCAGTTCCGGATCAACCCGGTATTTATGGATCATCAACTCCGTAGCATATTTCAGGAAAGGAAATACAGCCGAATAAAAAAGGACACACAGGATAGCGATCAACCAGAACCCCCTGTTCTTCAGGATGATCCCGATATCCGATAACCGGAATGGTTCTTCCGGCTCATACAGGTTAGCTTCCAGCGATTTGTCCAGTTTCTTATCCATTACACAAAACACCAGGTAGGCTAATAGTCCGATACAAAGCAAGATCAGCCCCAACAGGACCGGAGTGCTCAGGCTGAACCGTATCGCTATGGGGATGGTCGTACTCAGGGCAAGTCCGGTGCCCAGCCGGGCCACAGCCACCTGGAGTCCCATAGCCAGTGCGATCTCTTTCCCTTTGAACCAGCGCGCGATCACTTTGGTAACCGTAATTCCCGCAGTCTCTATCCCCACTCCGAAGATAGCAAATCCTACAGCCGCTACGATCACCTGTAATTTCCATTTCCAGAGTATCGCCTCCGGATCTATAAATCCCGCAACCGCATAATATTTCAGGGCACACCCTGCAATCATAAAACCGACAGATAGGATCCCTGTAAAACGGGGGCCCAGTTTATCCAGGATAATGCCTCCGATAATAAGCATACCAAGGAAAATATTGAACCAACCGTAAGCACTGGTAAAGAGCCCATATTCCACACTGCTCCATCCCAATATCTCTTCCAGCATATTTTTCATGGGAGCCATTATATCC
The DNA here is from genome assembly GCA_021203405.1 of Bacteroides sp. GTDB lineage: Bacteria > Bacteroidota > Bacteroidia > Bacteroidales > Bacteroidaceae > Bacteroides. The sequence continues at coordinate 27,951 of JAJQBG010000302.1, read as the reverse complement.
GTTAGGAAATATCCGCACAACATCGTAAAAGATACCAGTGCCAGTACACTCCAGCGTGCCGCTTTTGAGTCCCTGAGGGTTTGTTTGATCTGAGTTTGAGTCATTTTTACATAGGATTAATTTCGGGAGATAAAGATAAGGAATTTCCGGGTTTTCTCTCTACCCAAAAACAAGAATGCCGGCTTTTCCTCTGTTTTTCCCCAATCAGGTAACTCCTCAGATGGCTTCTGATAGAACGGGCCAAATATTTCCGGAAATTCCCCGATAGAAAAAGAAAAGGCTGGTATGTAGTAAAGAAACCCTCCCTGCCGGACGAAAGGTACAAAGGAAAAAAATATTTTTTCGAAAAAATCGGATTTGAAGTAATTGAGGTAAACGAATACAGTGATATCTATCAGACTCCCTGGGAGTAAAGAGATTGTTTGTAGTCAGCTGAATCTTACTTTTTACACGGAACGAAGTCGGGTTGCGTACAATATTAGCATACAACCGTTCATTTTTTATATGCATAGTTACACCTCTTCCTTATTTTTGTGATATACCGACAGCTACAGGAGAAACTTAGTTAAATCTATGATTTTGCTTGATTTACTTCTGAAATAATTATATATTGCTTTTGCATTCAAGGAGCCTGTACTATGGATAAGAAGTCTTTTCCGTTTCTTCTATTCTTTATTTCTATCTTTTCGTTTGGACAGAACATACACTTCCAGGCAATTGGTGTGGAGAATGGAATTTCACAACCCACCGTTACATCCATTTATCAGGATGAGTTCGGCATTATATGGATAGGGACCAAAGATGGTTTAAATCGTTATAACGGTACTGATTTCCAGATATTCCGTCCCATAAGAACGATAAGAACAGTTTGTACAATAATAACATCGGCACAATTTGTGGTGATAAGAACGGCCATATCTATATCCGCTGCAAATATGCTGTGGTTAAATACGATATAAAAAGGAATGTTTTCCACACCATCCGCAATAATAACATCCAGGCTATTGATTACAGTAACAACCGGTTATGGGTGTGTACCAGAGATTCCTTATTTACCTACAACCGGGAGAAAGAGGAACTGGAGTATTACTATAACCTGGAAAACGTGCGTATTTCCTGCATAACTGAAGACTAGGAAGGAAATTTGTACGTAGGGACCATGAATAACGGTTTATACATCATAGACAGCAATAAGAAGTGGCTGAATTACCTTCCTGAAAAAGATATAAGCTGTATCTACGAAGATTCGAAGAAAAATATCTGGGTAGGAACCAAGGATGACGGGCTCTTCCGGTTAGGCAGGAACGGTAAAGAGATGATAAACCTGCCTTATAAGAATAAACTTTCCAGTAATTATGTGCGATGTATAACCGAGGACAACCTGGGTAATTACTGGATCGGTACTTTCAAAGGGTTGGATATACTGGATGTTACGACCCATACATTTACCCATTACAGTGAAGATAACAAAACCTATAGCCTGAGTAACTCTTCTATCATTTGTATGATGAAAGACCAGCAGGGTACTTTCTGGATCGGTACCTATTATGGGGGTGTGAATTTGTTTAATCCGGAATATGAAATATACCGGTATTATTATCCGGATGAATCAGAAAAAGGAAAGTCAACCTCTCCCTTTGCCGGAAGGATGAAAGAAGACTCCAAAGGGGGTATCTGGATCGCTACCGAAGGTGGAGGTGTGAATTATCTGGATAGAAAAACAAGAACTTTCCATGCATACAGACACGACGGTACGAAGAATTCTCTCACCTCCAATACCGTTCAGGCTTTGCATCTGGATGAAAAAGAGCAGACCCTTTGGATAGGGTCATTAAAAGGAGGGTTGGACAAGCTGGATCTCAGCACACATACATTTACCAATTACAGATATACCCCCGGACAGAAGCATTCATTGATCAATAATATTATCCGGAAGATCCTTCCCTATAAAGGGAACCTACTGCTGGCTACCCACAACGGAATAGGGTTGTTTGATCCCGGGACCGGAACATGTACGAAGGTACTCACAGACCCGAAATTCAATAACAGGCAGATCATTGATATGCTTATGGACAGAAGTGATAATCTGTGGTTCTCCTTCTCCCTGGGCCTGATCCGGTATAATCTCCGAACCGGGGAACAAGACGAATATTTTGTTCCCAATACTTCAGAACAGGTTACAGGCAGCAACCTGATCAATGTGCTCTTTGAAGATAAAAGAGGAAATATCTGGGCAGGCTCTTCGGGAGACGGTATATTCCTGTACGAACCGCAAACCAATACCTTCCGGGGTTTTAACCAGCGCAATTCAGATCTGATCAACGACTATATACTGGATATAAATGAGTCCCTTTCCGGTTATCTTCTGATAGCCAGCAACCAGGGTTTCTCTCGGTTTGATATGGAGAACCAGCGTTTTTATAATTACAACAAACAGAATGGTTTTCCGATGACGGCTTTGAACTCTTACGGATTATTTGTTGCCGGCGATAACAAGATATTCCTCTCCGGGCCCAAGATGATGATCTCTTTCTTCGAGAAAGAGTTGAATTCGTATGTAAAACCCTATCAGCTTAATTTTACTTCCCTGGAGGTGAACAATAAACTGATAGTACCGAACGATGATTCCGGTATTCTTTCGGAGTCTATCCTGTATCAACCTCCCATCACGCTGAACCATAACCATTCCATCTTTACCATTCATTTCTCACTGTCCAATTATGTATCAGTGCTGAAAAACCGGATCTATTATAAGCTGGAAGGGTTTGATAAAGAGTGGATCCCTGCGGGCTATCGCAAAAGCATTACCTATACCAATCTGAATCCGGGTAAATACAAACTGATGATCAGGAGTTCGGAAGAATACTCCGATAAGGAAAGCATCAGCAAAGAGATCGATATTCTGGTCAAGCCCCCTTTCTACAAGTCGGCCTGGGCCTGGTGCCTCTATGTAATGATCGGTATTGTATCTGTATATCTGGTGATCAGTTTTTATTCTTCTAAGCTAAAGTTGAGGGCCTCCCTTGAATATGAGAAGAAAGAGAAAAAACAAATAGAAGAACTGAATCATTCCAAATTGCGTTTTTTTACCAATATATCCCATGAATTCCGTACCCCGTTAACTCTGATCGTAAGTCAGTTGGAAATATTAATGGAAAGAAATGACATTCAACCCCTGGTATACAGCAAGCTGGTGAATCTCCACAGGAATACGCTGCATATGAAACGCCTGATCACGGAGCTGCTTGACTTTAGGAAACAAGAACAGGGTTTTGAGAAGCTCAGGTACAGTAATCAGGATCTGTATCCCTTCCTGGAGGAGATTTATCTATCTTTCAGGGAGTATGCCCGTGCCCGGCAAATAAATTTTAAGTTCCTTGATAAGGAGAAGAACCTGGAGGTTTGGTTTGACGTAGTACAACTGGAAAAGGTAGTTTATAATTTACTTTCCAACGCGTTTAAATATACTCCCGCGGGTGGAACAGTTTTGTTGTCGGTACAGGAGTATGAGAATAGGGTAATGATCCTTGTCTCGGATACGGGGGTTGGCATTACCGAAAAAAGCCTGGATAAGGTATTCGACCGTTTTTACCAGGTTGACAACCTAGACAACTCCAAAGGTACAGGAATAGGGTTGGCCCTTGCCAGAAGCATTATTGAATCTCACCAGGGGAAAGTGAGTGTCCGGAGTATGGAAGGAGAAGGAACCACCTTTTCGGTTGAATTACCGTTGGGAGACAGCCATATTTGCGACTCCCAAAAAGTGGCGACTCCCAATATTGATTCATCGTGCATTTCGGAATTGACCCTGTATAGCAGCAGAATACCGGCTGATGGAATGGAAGAGGAGAATCACCCGGCTGAACCGAAAGAAGAGAAGACCAGAATGCTGATCGTGGAAGATAATGAAGAACTACGAAGTTTACTGGCCCGGTTATTCTCCAGAATATATACTGTCTTTCAGGCACAGGACGGCCAGGAGGGCTTGATAAAGACCCAGGAGATACAGCCCGATATCGTACTGAGTGATATTATGATGCCGGGCATGTCCGGGATAGAAATGTGCCGGAAGATAAAAAACAATTTCGATACCTCTCATATCCCCGTAATATTGCTTACGGCACAGACGGCCGAAGAGTACACCATGCAGGGATTAAAAATGGGGGCAGATGATTATGTGACTAAACCTTTTAATGTGAAACATCTCTTCATGCGTTGCAACAACCTGGTTAACAGCAGGAAACTCTTGCAGCAGAAATATGCCAAACAGACAGATAGCAGTGTAGACCTGTTAGCCACCAATGGCGCGGACCAGCAGTTTATGGAGCAATGCATTGCATGTGTCGAACAAAATCTGGACAATCCGGACTTTGATGTGAATCGGTTTGCCCAGGCTATGAACGCCGGTCGTACTAAACTTTTTTTGAAAATTAAAGGGATCACAGGGCAAAGCCCGAACGAGTTTATTCTGAATATCCGGCTCAAGAAAGCACAAATGCTTTTAAAACAGGTGGATACCAGAACGGTCTCGGAAATAGCGTATGAAGTTGGTTTCAACTCTCCGAGCTATTTTATCAAGTGTTTCAGAGGGTTGTTCGGAATAACTCCCGCTCAGTATCAGAAAAGTGAAAGAAAATAGATGGGTTGTATGAGAACAGTATCTCCTTCCCATCGGATAGACAAACGAATCAGATCTTCCCCACCCGTATAATGTTGCTTTATAAAAGAAAGAGTGTGATATACTTTTTTTATAAGCAGGCATATTTGTTTACTCATTTAAAACCAGTATCAAACTATGAAACACCTGTTATTTTCTCTTCCCGTCTTATGTACAGGCAGTAGTTTTATGCATGCATCCCATCCGGAGCATCGGATGAATATCGTATTGATCCTGGCGGATGATCTCGGATATGAGTGTGTGGGTGCGAATGGCAGCGATTATGTAACTCCCAACCTTGATAAACTGGCCCGGGAGGGTATGCGGTTTGAACATTGCCATTCCAATCCGTTAAGCACTCCAAGCCGTGTACAACTTATGACCGGAAAGTATAACGTACGCAATTACACCGCTTTTGCCCGGCTGGACCGCCAGGAGATTACATTTGCCAATTTATTAAAAGAGTCGGGTTATGCAACCTGTGTTGCAGGCAAATGGCAATTGGGTGCAGAGAAAGATTCACCGATGCATTTTGGCTTTGACAGCTCTTGTCTGTGGCAACACACCCAAAAGGCTGTAGACCTGGAGAGATGGGATACCAGGTATGCCCACCCGATAGCAGATATAAATGGAGAAACCGTTTATTTTTCCCGGGAAGCATTCAGCCCCGATATCTACTGTGATTTTATACTGGATTTTATTCGCGAAAATAAGGCAGGCCCTTTCTTTGTCTATTATCCGATGGCCTTAACACATTCGCCTTTTGTATCCACACCTGATTCCAAAGAGTGGTCACCGGTACGGTCGGCTACTTACAGAGGAGATCCTATGCATTTTCCTGATATGGTGAAATACACAGATAAACTGGTGGGACGCATTATGGATGAATTAGAAAGGTCGAATGTAAAGGAGAATACGTTGGTGATCTTTACCGGAGACAACGGCACCGCTACTTCCATCGTCTCTTCCCTGCATGGAAAACCCTATGTGGGTGGCAAGGGAAAGACCAGTGATTCGGGCACACACGTTCCGTTAATCGTTTATTATCCCGATGGAGAGCCGGGTAAGGTGAACAGCAACTTAATCGATTTTACAGATTTCCTGCCAACCTTGTGTGAGGTGGCAAAGGTGGATACACAATCTCTTTCAGGGTTGGATGGGATAAGTTTCTATCCACAACTGACAGGAAAAAACACCCCTGTGAGAGAGTGGATCTATTGCTGGTATGCGCCTCAGCAGGTCGATCCTGAAAAAGCAACCGTTTTTGCACGTACGCATCAGTACAAACTATACCGTTCGGGAGAGTTTTATGACGTGTGTAGCGATTTTGATGAACAGTATCCTATTGTCCCGAAGTCTATGACACAAGAACAAAAAGAGGCTTATGATACCTTATCCGCGGTCATTGATCAGTATGAAGCGTATGCTATCAGAAAATAGCGTTAAATAATGAATTGTTGTACAATTTTTATTCTCAAAAGAACATTTGTGATATCAGCAAAAGAGGAATCCACCGTCCTTTGCTATACTTAGAGGCAGAAGAACGCCATATAAGTATAAACGTAAATAGATACAATGAAAAACAAAATTTTAATCAGTTGTTTGCTACTACTGGTTTGCTGCGTGCCATCCCTGTGGGCAGCATCCAAAGGAATGAAAAAAGTAGTGGATGATGCACTCGACTTTTCAGTCAGACAATCCATGTCCATGTTCAATGAGATGAAACCTCAGAAAGGAATACTGCCCCGGTCGGCCAAAGATGGTGAAATGATCACCTGCGAATCTGCCTGGTGGACAAGTGGTTTTTATCCCGGTACACTCTGGTATTGCTATGAGTATACCCATGACCCGGAGATAAGAGCCGCTGCCGAAGAGATGAGCTCCCGGGTAGAAGAACAAAAATATAACACCAGCAACCATGATGTTGGTTTTATGATCAACTGCAGCTTTGGAAATGGATATCGTCTCACCCATAACGAAACTTACCGGGAGATCATAGAAACGGCTGCAAAGTCTCTATCCACCCATTTCCACCCGGTAACAGGATGTACCCGCTCCTGGAATAATAAAAAATGGCAATTCTCCGTGATCATTGATAACATGATGAATCTGGAGTTGCTTACAGTGGCTTCTTCCCTGACGGGGGATAACTCTTACTACAACAAAGCAAAGTCGCATGCAGACCGTACCCTGATCCATCATTACCGTCCCGACGGTAGCTCCTACCATGTAGTAAGCTACGATACCATTAACGGCAATGTACTGAACCAGGTTACCCATCAGGGGGTGCATGACGAATCTGCCTGGTCACGCGGACAAGCCTGGGATTTGTATGGTTTCACCATGATGTATCGCCAAACCGAAAAAAAAGAGTATCTGGATCATGCTATCAAGATCGGTACATACCTGATGGATCACCCGCGCCTGCCTAAAGATAAAATTCCTTACTGGGACTTTGATGCTCCGGGTATTCCAAACGAGGGCCGGGATGCTTCTGCCGGAGCCATCATGGCCTCTGCATATATAGAACTAAGTACGTATGTATCCGGTGAACTGGGTAAACAATTCCTCACTATCGGCGAACAGCAGATCCGGTCACTGGCTTCCCCGGCATACCGGGCCAGGAAAGTGGGCGACAATAACCACTTCATTCTGCAACACTGTACAGGCTTTGTAGCCAAGCAATACGAAATCGATGCCCCCCTTACCTATGCTGATTATTATTTCGTAGAAGCCTTGATCCGTTATAAGAATCTGCTGGAAGGCCGCCCCGTTGTAGAAGCCATTACCGCCTTCTCCGAAAAGGAAGATCGTTCTGCCTGGCTAAGCGCTCTCCATCGCATTTCTTATCCCCTGTTAAACAATATGGCCAAAGGCGAACTGCGGAAGAATATGCCGGTAGAATCCATTGCAGAGGATATGCAGAAAAGAAGAGAAGTTACCCATCTCGAAGCCTTAGGACGCCTCGTTACCGGTATCTCCCCCTGGCTGGAGCTGGGACCTGATGATACCATCGAAGGCAGACTACGTGCAAAGTACATTGATCTGACCCTGAAATCCATCACAAACGCAGTAGACCCTGCCTCGCCAGATTACCTGAATTTCAATAAAGGACGCCAGCCACTGGTAGATGCAGCTTTTTTAGCACACGGTTTATTAAGGGCACCTACGCAATTGTGGGATAAATTAGATAAACTCACCCAGGAGCGGGTTATTAAAGAACTTCAATCCTCCCGGGTTATTCAGCCCTCTGAAACAAACTGGCTCTTTTTCGCAGCCATGGTTGAAGCTGCCCTGAAAGAGTTCAGTGGCCAGTGGGAGTCCGACCGCGTCAGGTATGCCTGTGACCGTTTTGCCGGGTGGTATAAAGGCGATGGCTGGTATGGCGATGGGCCGGAGTTCCATCTGGACTATTACAATAGCTTCGTCATTCACCCGATGATGATCGAAGTATTGGAGATCATGAAAAAACACGGACTGGAAAGCTCCATACCCTACGATCTTGAACTCGAACGATATGCACGCTACGCCGAACAGCAGGAAAGACTGATCTCTCCCGAAGGAACCTATCCCATAGTAGGCCGGTCGTTGGCATACCGTTTCGGCGCCTTCCACGCCTTGTCCAACGTAGCCTACAGGGAGGCCCTTCCGGATAGAGTAAGCCCCGCACAGGGAAGATGCGCACTCACTGCTGTTATAGGCCGGCAGATCGGTGCTCCCGGAACATTCAATCCCGAAGGTTGGCTCAGAGTAGGCTTTGCCGGGTATCAGCCTCATATCGGAGAGGGTTATATCTCTACTGGTAGTCTATACTTGTGCTCAGCGGTTTTTGTGGCTCTCGGACTACCCGAAACCCATGAACTCTGGTCATCTCCCGCTGCAGACTGGACCTGCAAAAAGGTTGGTCGGGGGCGGACCTGAAGGTAGATAAAGCCTTAAAAAATAAATACGTAAACATTTTATTTTAACTATTATGAAAAACCATGTATTTAAAAAAGCACTGTACATGTTATGTATGTTCTTTGCAGTTGTGCTCAGTAGCACTGCCAGTGCACAAAGCAAAAGTGTGACGGGAACTGTTTCTGATGCAAACGGCCCCCTGATCGGTGTAAATGTGATGGTAAAAGGAACAAACACCGGTTCTATTACGGATATGGATGGCTATTACTCCCTGGAAGTACCCCAGAATGCGGTTCTGGTATTTAGGTATATCGGTTATGAAACGATAGAAAAAGCGGTAGGCAACCATGCTGTTCTCAATATAGAGATGGTGGAAGACTCCCGGGAATTAGATGAAGTGGTAGTGGTAGGTTACGGTATCCAGCGCAAAAGCGACCTCACCGGCTCGGTTACCTCCATAAAGGCAGAAGACCTGAACACTTTTCCTGCCTCTAACGTAGGAGATATGCTCCGGGGAAAGCTGCCGGTATCAATGTGACGGCTACTTCCGGTCGCCCGGGTTCTACTCCCGATATCCTGATCAGGGGTAAACGTTCACTAACCGGTGGTAACGAACCTCTGTATGTCGTAGATGGAGTACCGGTAGACGGAGAAGGATTTGCCAATCTGAATAATGCGGATATCAAGTCGCTGGAAGTATTAAAAGATGCTGCCGCGCAGGCTATATATGGTGCCAGAGCTGCCAATGGAGTGATCCTCGTTACGACTAAACGGGGTGAAAAAAGGCAAAGTACAGGTAGACTTTAATACCTACATGGGAACACAATTCCTGACGAAAAACTTCGATTTCTATTCGGGTGAGGAATTCTACCAGTTGCGTAAAGAGGCTGTCCGTACGGAAATGGGAAGGATACCCGAAGATGCCCACGAAGTATTGATGGATGCCATCATGGAGAAAGCCTATGCAGATAAAAACTTCACCAATTGGGAAAAACTGATGCTCAACCCTGCTTTTGTACAAAAATATGACGTAAGTATCCGTGGCGGTGGTGATAAAATGAGAATCGCAACCAGCCTCGGTTTCTACAAACAGGATGGTATGGCCCCGAACTCTGATTATTCCCGGGGGAACCTCGCCCTGAATATGGATTATGAAATCTATAAATGGCTGAGTATCGGTAGTAACATCTCCTATGCACGCTCCAAACAAACCCGGGAGGACGGTAACTTCAATGAGTATATCACCCGCTCACCACTGGGACAGCCATTCAATGAAGACGGCAGTTATGCAGAGTATATCAACTCTTCCCCGGATGTAAACCCCTTGTTCCGTGCCCAGCATGCGAACCGTGAAATTATGAGGAATAACTTCAAGATCAATTTATTTACAGATCTTAAGCTTTTCAAAGGATTTAATTACCGGCTGAACGCTTCGTTCTATAATGTCCAGAAAGAAGATGGACAATATAAGGACAAAGCCTATCCGAACGGTGGCGCAAGCGGTACATTATTAAATGGAAATAAAGAACATTTCCTGATAGAGAACATCGTTAACTACAGGGTGCCCGTCAAAAACCAGGATCACCGTCTGGACCTCACCTTTGTTCAGAGCTGGGACCAGGAGACCCAGAAAGAGATGGAATATTCGGCCAACAACGTTCCGGTTGATTTTGACTGGAATATGCTTCCCGATGGAAATGTAACAGGAATAGGACGTAAATATGAAGAGCGCACCCTGCTCTCCTTTATGGCACGTGCACAATATGGTTTAATGGATAGGTATCTCTTAACAGCCGCCTGGCGCCGTGACGGTTCTTCCGTATTCGGGCCCTCCAACAAATGGGGCGATTTCCTCTCTTTAGCTCTGGCCTGGAGGATCAAGGAAGAATCTTTCCTGAAAGACGTGAACTGGTTGAGTAACCTGAAGCTGCGTGCCAGTTACGGACAGGTAGGGAATCAGGCTATCAAGCCCTATAAAACTTTAGGAGCTACAGAAGGACTCGGTACAGAGTTTGGCAACGTGCTCGAAACGGGATATCTTCCTACCAAGGAGTTATCCAATCCCAACCTGAAATGGGAAACAACCAGCTCTGCCAACTTTGCAGTAGATTTGGTGTATTGGAAAACAGACTGAGCGGTACGGTTGAATATTACCACACTACTACCACAGATCTGCTTGTAGCCAGAAGTATTAATAACTCGTTAGGGTATAGCACTATGTATGATAATCTGGGTAAAACGCGTACCCAGGGGCTGGAGGTTTCTTTAAATACAGATGTAATCCGCCAGGAAAAACTAAAATGGAGCGTGGGGGTGAACTTCGCTAAATCGAAGAATAAAATCCTTAAAATAAACGATAAGGTAGACGAAAATGGAAAATACCTGGACGATGTAAACAACAGATGGTTTATCGGAAAACCCATTGATGTGTATTATGACTATCAATTCGATGGTATCTATCAGTACGAAGACTTTGACAAGATCGTAGGTGATGATGGTAGCATCAAATATGAATTGAAGAAAACGTATGATACCAATGGCGACGGTATTCCTGATAAAGCATTGGGGCGCACCGATAACCCGGAACCCGGATTCATCAAAGTAAAAGATATCAATAACGACGGAGTTATTGATAGTGATGACCGTGTGGTTATTAAAAAAGACCCCGATTACATCGCTTCCATTTCCAGTAATCTTTACTTTAAAGGCTTTGACCTGTACCTCGATTTTTATACCGTACAGGGAGCCACTTTGAAAAACGATTATTTCGCGGGAGAGTCTCTGCAAGGCAAACTGAATGCCATAAAAGTAGACTATTGGACTCCCGAGAACCCTTCGAATGTGGCGCCAAGACCCCGGTTCCAGAGCCAGCCCATTTATAACAGTACCCGTTCTTACCAGGATGCCTCTTACTTCCGGTTAAGAACCATCTCCCTGGGATACACTTTTCCCGCTCATCTTACCAAAAAGGTAAATATCAATAATCTGAAAATATACTGCACAGGAACCAACCTGCTTACCTGGACTAAGTTCAAATCGTATAGTCCGGAATTGATACCAGGTGATTATCCTGAAGCAAAACAAGTTATTTTCGGTTTAAATATGTCATTCTAAACACCTGAATAGTATGAAAAAGATAATATATATAGTAATTCTTGCAATCTCGGGCCTTACCGCCTCCTGCACAGATATGCTTAATGAAAAGATGAAAACTCAGGTTACGGTAGATTATCTCTATACGACTCCTGACGGACTAAGCAGAGTAGTAACAGGCTTATACAATTATACCCGAACCCTGGCTACCGATAACCAATCCGATCTGTTCACCGTTCAAATGATGGACTACTCTACAGACCTGATGATATTCAGGGGAGGTTCGGCAGCTGCCTTTGCCCGGCTGGATAATGTAAAGTCCGATATATCGCAGGCACTCGCTCTGTGGACCTATAACTATAATATCATTGGCAAAGCAAACGAAGTCATCGCAGCTGCCGAAAAATTAGGTATAGACGAAGATCCCGTCACCAAAAGGGCATGGGTGGAAGCGAAATTATTCAGAGGTCGTGCCTACTTTGAACTTTATAAGCGTTATGAACGACTTTATCTGAACACCTCTCCTACAGACTATACAAACCTTGACCGGGTATTCACTCCGGCCAGTAAAGAAGATATTTTCAAGCTGATCAATGACGACCTTACGGACGCAATGAACGGACTCGACTGGACTGTTCCCTCTTCGGCCGCAGGAGTCTCTTACGGCCGGTTTACCAAAGCAGTCGCCAAACATATCAAGGCACAGGTAGCCATGTGGCAACAGGATTGGGATGAAGCCATCCGGCAGTGTGAAGATATCTTTGCCTGTCCCGACTATTCGTTACTGGATGACAGAACTGCCGTATTTTCCGGTGCCGATCTCAATCACTCCGAAGTATTGCTATCCATGCAATTCTCGCCGGCAATTGGGGGCGGTGGTTTTATTCCTGAAGGTGAAACAGACCTCACCGGACACCGTATGTCCCTGATCTGCACACCGAACTATAAAAAAGTAGACGGTTTGGGCGAATTTCGCTCTGAACATGGAGGATATGGCTGGGGGCGTGTTTATCCCAATAGCTATTTACTAAGTTTATATGATCAGCAAAAAGACATCCGGTATGAAGGATATTTCAAACATGAATGGTATTACCTGGATAGAGACTTGTTACCGGAGGGGAAAAACCTGGGTGATGTAGCCACTACCACTACTGCTTTGTACCTGGAATGTCTGCACCCCTGTACACTTAAATATTTTGATATGTGGACCAATGCCGATCTCCCTTCCCGCAGATCCAGTTTCAAAGATATCATTATTTACCGGTTGGCCGAAACCTATTTAATGGCAGCAGAAGCGTACTTCCACAAAGAGGGCGGCAGCAGTACCAAAGCGATACAATATTACAACGAAACCTGGCAGCGGGCGGGAAATGATCGTTTTAACGGTCCTCTGACCCTGGATATCCTGGTGGATGAATATGCTCGTGAATTGAACTTCGAAGGAGTAAGATGGCCTTTGTTAAAGAGATTGGGCCTATTAGAAGAGCGGGTAAAACTACATGCGGGCGATAAAGTAGCAGACGATCCACGACTGAATAAAGATTATATCGAAGCGCGTGAAAACTTTCAATCCTATCACTGGTACTGGCCTATTCCTCAATCTGAAATAGACCAGATGGGAAAAGAGAACTTCCCTCAGAATGAAGGTTATTAAAAAAATAAAGAATCGTGTATATGAAAAATAAATTAGCCCTTTTATTATCCTCTTTCATCCTGCTCTCCTGTACGGGTAGCAGGATGGAAACGCAGCAGCTAACCTTCTGTAATCCGATGAACCTCGATTACGGCTGGGGCTGCTTCCAGACGAGAGAGAAAAAAGCCCGCTCGGCTGCCGACCCTGTTATTGTATTGTTTAAAGACAAATATTACCTCTTTACAACCATGGATATCGGTGGTTACCGTATTTCCAATGATCTGATCACCTGGAAGAATCTCTATTTCAATCCCGAGGTACACGTCTCTGCCCTGGATGTAGATCATTATGTCGCTCCTGCCGTAGCTGCCGATGACAACTGTGTCTATTTCATCAATTTTACCCGCGACCGCTCCAAAAAGAAGGTTGATGTGATCCGCTCAGCCGATCCGGAAAACGGGCAATGGGAAAAATGTGGTGAGGTGAGGCGCATGGCCGACCCTGCTCTTTTTATTGACAACGGCCGTTTTTATTTCTACTACGGCCTGGGCGGAACCCAATCGACGACCTTCTTTGAAGTAGACCCGGTTACATTCGAAGAGATAGAAGGCTCCGAAAGAGTGTTGCGTGAATATGTCACCGGTATCGACCAATGTAACTCCGGCTACCATTTCGGCCGCAGAGAGCTCAACGATGAGATCGACGCCTCCCCCTGGAAAGGTAAGTTTGAGAAAGTCCCCTGTCCCGAAGGTGCATGGGTGATAAAGAACAACGATAGATACTATCTTCAATACGCTACTCCGGGCACCATCTGCATCTGGTACTGCGATGTGGTTCTGGAGAGTGACAGGCCAGACAGCGGCTTTGTAGAACAACCCTATAATCCGGTATCTTTAAAAGCCGGAGGGTTTATCGGTGGAGCCGGTCATAGTTCTGTTTTTGAAGACAAGTACGGAAACTGGTGGCAGGCCACCTCCATGTGGGTAGGTAATCACGATGAGTTTGAAAGAAAGATCGGACTTTTCCCTGTTTCGTTCGATGCTCAGGGACGAATGAGAACGCATATGGTACTGGGCGATTATCCCATGCAGATCCCACAGAAAAAGTTTGAGCCGCAGGATATCCCTGCTTATGGATGGATGCTTCAATCCTATTATAAAAAGTGCTGGGCTTCTTCCACTTTGCCCGGCTTTCAGCCGGAGAAAGCAGCCGATGAAGATGTCCGTACATGGTGGTCGGCAAAGAGTGGCCAGGCAGGAGAATATTATGTAATGGACTTTGGGAAGAAAGTAAGGATTAATTCCGTTCAGATCAATTTCGCCGAACAGGATATCAATCCGGATGCTCCCCGGGAAACAGATTATCATGCCTATAAGCTCTATATATCTGATGATGGTGATTCCTGGAAACTGATTGTCGATAAGTCGGATAACAAAACAGCCGTTCCTCACGAGTATGTGGAACTAACCAAACCCGTAGAAGCTTCTTACATCAAGGTAGAGAATGTGCATACGCCTAAGGAGGGTAAATTCGCACTGCTGGATTTGCGGGTATTTGGTTCCGGTAATTCCCGAAATCCCGGGCAGGCAGAAGGGCTGTCCGCGGAAAGAGACCGGGACGATGAAAGATATGCCTCACTCACCTGGAATAAAGTGTCCGATGCCGACGGTTATCTGGTTCGCTTCGGTTATCAGCCCGACTTCCTGAATCAATGTGTACAGGTAAAAGGCAATGAAAAAACCAATCTATTGGTTCATATCCTTACTAAAGGAGTGAAATATTATTACCGGATCGATACTTATAACGATAGCGGAATTACAGAAGGTATAGTGGTTTCAGAATAACAAATATGAATAGTAAATTGATTGTTTTTCCTATGTTGGTTTCTGCCGGCCTGTTACAGGCCCGGCAAAAGCCCAATGTGGTGATCATCTTTACGGATGATCAGGGATACCAGGACCTTGGCTGTTACGGTTCACCCCTGATAGAAACGCCTTGTATTGACCGTCTGGCTGCAGAAGGTATAAAGTTAACGGACTTTTATGTATCCGCTTCTGTCTCCAGTGCTTCGCGTGCCGGACTCCTCACCGGAAGATTGAACACCAGGAATGGAGTAAAGGGAGTGTTCTTTCCCGGGTCGGAAGGGATGCCAGCCACGGAAGTAACTTTAGCCCAGGCATTGAAAGAGCAGGGGTATGCAACCGGTTGTTTTGGTAAATGGCACCTGGGAGATTTGAAAGGATCGCTGCCCACCGACCGGGGATTTGATTATTATTACGGCATTCCTTATAGCAATGATATGTATATCGGCCCCTTCCAGGAGTTTGCTCCCCAGGTTACTTTCAGGGAGGGATATACCCTGGCAAAAGCCAGGGAAGACCAGGAGTTTGTAAAAACATCTCCCGGAACGGCTATCAAACAACGGATGAACAATGCTTCACCTTTGCTGGAAGGAGATAAAATCATAGAATATCCATGCGATCAATCTACTACCACCCGCCGTTATTTCGATCGTGCCATTGATTTTGTAGAGAATAACCCGGAGAAGCCATTTTTTCTCTACATTACCCCATCCATGCCTCATGTACCCTTGTCTGCATCCGGCCCATTCAAGGGCAAAAGTAAACGGGGACTTTACGGAGATGTAGTAGAAGAGATCGACTGGAATGTAGGTCGTCTGCTCGACTATCTGGAAAAGAGAGGGTTGGCCGAAAATACCCTGGTTGTTTTCTCCTCAGATAACGGGCCCTGGTTATCCTTTAACGAAGAGGGAGGTTCTGCCGACCCGCTGCGGGGAGGTAAATTCTCCTATTATGAAGGAGGAGTCCGGGTTCCCTGTATCATTCGCTGGAAAGGCACTGTTCCCGCCGGAGTAACCAGCGATGCCATTGTTACCAGTATCGATCTCTTCCCTACCATCATGCATTATGCAGGTACACACACTTTCAGGCAGGAAATTGACGGTATCAATCTCTTCTCTTTTCTGGAAGACTCTTCCCTGCGGCTGCGCGACGAATATGTCTATGTAAAAGGTGGAGAAGTGCATGGTATACGCAAAGGCGATTGGGTTTATCTTCCCCGGACAGGAAATAGCAAATTCAAGGAGGGAGATACCCCCGAACTATTCAATCTCAAACAAGATATCGGAGAATCGGATAACCTGCATCACAAATACCCGGATAAGGTAAAAGAGTTGCAAACGCTCCTGTTGAAATACCAGCCCGGTACACAAGTACAGGAGACATCCGACGACAGGCACTATTGGGTACAAACTCTTGTGAAAATAGCAGACCCGGTACTAAGCCATCTTAGCAAAGACCAGTTGAAGCAAAAGATTCCCGTTGGACGTTCCTCTTCTGCCTTAGCCACTAACAGGGAGTTTATTACCCACATGGAGTCGGTCGGCAGAACCATTGCCGGCATAGCACCCTGGCTGGAACTGGGACCTGATCCGACTGAAGAAGGAAAACTACGCGAAAAATACATCCAATTAACCTGCAAGGCGTTAGCTAATTCTGTAAACCCGGAGGCGAATGACTATTTCAACAGTACGGCCACCCGTCAGCTACTAGTGAACAGTGCTTTTTTAATACAAGGCTTGTTGCAGGCACCTACCCAGTTATGGGGAAACCTGGATGCGCTGACCCGGGAGAGACTTATTGAGCAGTGGAAATCCACCCGGACCATGAAGCCGGGCAATAACAACTGGTTGCTATTCTCTGCCCTGGTAGAGTGCGGATTGAAAGAGTTTGCCGGAGAGTGGCACTTCCCCACCGTAGAGAAAGCGTTAAACTCCCATAAAGAGTGGTACAAAGGAGATGGCATCTATGGGGATGGTGCAGAGTTTCATCTGGATTACTATAATAGTTATGTGATTCACCCTCTGTTATTACAAGTCCTGAAAGTCACGGTCAAAGAGGAACCCTCTTTCCAGTCGTTCCTGGACCAGGAGTGGATACGCTTCATCCGGTATGCAGAGCTCCAGGAACGTATGATCGCTCCCGACGGCAGTTACCCGGTTTTAGGACGTTCCGTCAGTTACCGTTCGGCAGCCTTCCAGGTATTGGGAGCCTCAGCCCTGTTCCATAAACTTCCGGAATCCCTGGAACCGGGACAGGTACGCGGTGCTATGACAGCTATGTTGAAACGACTGTTTGACAGGCCGGGTACTTTCGACCCGGAGGGCTGGCTCACCATTGGAGTCTGTGGTAACCAGCCTGAATTGGGAGACAGCTATTTGTCCACCCCTTGTGTTTACCTCTGCACCTTGGGTTTCCTTCCTTTGGGGCTTCCTGCCGACGCTCCTTTCTGGCGCGATCCTGTAAAACCCTGGACCAGTGTGAAGGCCTTTAGCGGTGAACCCTTTCCGATAGACAAGTTCATCAAACAATAAAATAAAACCATGAAATACACTATCCTTATTTTTACTTTCCTGATGTCTGGTGTAGCTGGTTATTCACAAACTGCTACGGGACAGGAAGACCGGATGTACTGGACCGGTGTATTGTCCCGGATCGCAGAACCTGTACTGATGAATATGAGTAAAGGAGAGTTGAGAAAAAATATGCCGGTAGAGACCATTTCCGGTGAACCCAACCCCTCCAATGCCCGTACCACTCACCTGGAAGCTTTAGGACGCTTACTGGCAGGGATAGCACCCTGGCTGGAACTGGGTCCGGATGAGACACAGGAAGGGCAATTGCGGCAGAAGTATATCCGCCTGATGATCGAATCCATCCAGCAGGGATTCGATCCCGGATCTCCCGATTACCTGAACTTTACTATGACCCGGCAACCTTTGGTCGATGCCGCCTTCTTCTGCCAGGGATTGTTGCGGTCTCCCCGGCAGGTATGGGGTAACCTGCCTTCCCGGACCCGGCTGGATGTGCTGGATGCCCTGCAACAAATACGCACGATTAAACCGGTGGAAAGTAACTGGTTGCTCTTTTCTGCTATGGTTGAAGTTACCTTGCTGGAGTTAACGGGCGAGTGCAACATGCAGCCGGTTGAATATGCTCTCAGGCGGTTTAAAGAGTGGTATAAAGGCGACGCATGGTACGGGGACGGCCCTACGCTACACATGGACTATTACAACAGTTTTGTGATCCATCCTATGCTTCTGGATATATTGGAGATCATGCAGAAACATAATAAAGGCGAATCCGCCTTTTATGAGAAAGAGCAACAACGGTTTTCCCGGTATGCAGAGCAACAGGAAAGAATGATAGCTTCGGATGGTTCTTACCCCGTACTCGGACGTTCCATCGCGTATCGTTTCGGTACTTTCCATGTCCTTTCTCAGGCTGCTTTAAAAGATTTGTTACCGGCTTCTGTAACACAAGCACAAGTACGTTGCGCACTCACTGCCGTTATTAAAAAGCACCTCTCTGTCCAGGGCAATTTTGATAGTCAGGGATGGCTTACATTGGGGTTTGCGGGACACCAGCCACAAATCACGGAAAGATATATATCGACCGGCAGTCTTTATGTATGTACTACAGTATTTACGGCATTAGGCCTCCCGGCTACCCACCCATTCTGGACGGCTCCTTATACAGAGTGGACGGGAAAAAAGATCTGGAGCGGGAATCCGGATGTAAAATTAGATAAAGCCCTCAAAGAATAAAAACCAACAAGTAAAACCCATGAAGAAGATCTTTATTGTATGTTTACTATCCATCAGTTGTAGCCTGAATGCTCAACAACCTTTTTCGTCAAAAATGGAGAAAGCAGATATTGCCAAAGTTTGCGACGCAGTTTCTAACTGGCAGATCACCCATCAGAATGAGGTGAAGCATCATCCCCTTGACTGGACCAATGGTGCCTTGTACCGGGGCATGACGGAATGGGGAAAAGTCTCCGGGAACGAGTCCTGTTACGATTTTGTCCGCGCTATCGGCGAAAAATATAACTGGAATATGTGGGACCGGGTCTATCATGCAGATGATATCTGCGTAGGTCAGGCCTTTATCGAAATGTACCGTAAACTGGGCGACAAACGGATGCTGCAACCGGTACTGGAGCGTGCGTATTATGTAGCGACCCACCCCTCGAAAGCCCCGCTGTTAAAAACAGACGCCATAGGAACCCTGGAGTGTTGGTCCTGGTCGGATGCCCTGTTTATGGCACCTCCCATCTATGCCGCTCTCTACACGATGACCGGCGACCGGGTCTATCTGGATTATATGAACAGTGAGTATAAAGAGTGTGTAGATTCACTTTACGACAAAACAGACCATCTCTTTTACAGGGATAACAAACGCATCCCCCTTCGGGAAAAGAACGGTAGCAAACAGTTTTGGGGAAGAGGCAATGGCTGGGTATTTGCCGGACTCCCTTTGATCATCGACAACCTGCCCCTGGACTGCGATTCGCGAAATTACTACATTCAATTGTTTGTGGAAATGGCGGAGGCCGTCCTTAACAGCCAGTGCAAAGATGGAGATTGGCGTACCAGCTTACTCGACCCGTATTCTTACGACATGCCCGAAAACAGCTGTTCCGCTTTTATGTGTTTCGGTATTGCCTGGGGGCTTCGTAACGGCTATCTGGCTAAACGAGCCTATAGGCCGGCACTTGAAAAGGGGTGGCAGTCGTTAATAAAAGCCGTTCATGCCGATGGAAAACTGGGATATATACAACCCGTTGGAGCAGCCCCTAAAGCAGCCGGATCGGATGCCACCGATGTATATGGGGTGGGCGCTTTCTTGCTGGCAGGAAGCGAAATCTATAAATTAGTAACTGCTTTTTAATACGGGAAAAACTCTCTCCGGAATGACCAGCCGGAAATTTATGGTTTCCGGCTGGTTTAGTATGGGGGTATAAAAAAGTGCCTCATTCACAGGAGGCACTTTCCAAGGAAAGAGAGAGTCTGTCGTGTAGACTCTACTTAAAATGCTTGAACATGCACATCTTTTACGGCACGTCCCGAAGGCTCGTTGACGTTCCGGAAACTACTGTCCCAGGCCAGGGCTTCGGCAGTGCTGCAAGCTACCGAAGGTACACTCGGTACACTACGGGCTGCGCTTTCACTGGGGAAGTGCTCTTCGAAGATAGTGCGGTAGTAATACTCTTCTTTGTTAAGAGGAGGATTGATCGGGAAGCGTTCTGCGGCACGGGCCAGCTGCTCATCCGTTACTGCTTCGGCTGTAAGAGCCTTGAGGGTATCAATCCAACTGTATCCCACGCCATCGCCGAACTGCTCTTTCTGCCGCCAGGCTACACTCTCGGGTAGCATATCAGCAAAAGCTTCGCGTAATATTTTCTTTTCAATCACGGTTCCCGGAGCCATTTTGGCTGCGGGGTTCAGGCGCATGGCTACATCCAGGAACTCTTTGTCCAGGAAAGGTACACGGCCTTCTACGCCCCAGGCTGCCAGTGATTTATTCGCACGCAAACAGTCATACAGATGCAATTTGCTAAGTTTCCGTATAGTCTCTTCATGGAAGCTTTTGGGATCCGGAGCTTTGTGGAAGTAGAGGTAACCACCGAAGATCTCATCGGCTCCTTCGCCGCTGAGTACCATCTTGATACCCATACTTTTGATAAAGCGGGCGAGCAGGTACATGGGTGTGGAGGCGCGTACTGTGGTTACATCGTAGGTTTCGAGGTAATAAATTACATCCCGGATAGCATCCAGTCCTTCCTGTACGGTGTAATGGATCTCGTGGTGTACGGTACCGATAAAATCGGCTACTTCACAGGCCTTTTTCAAATCGGGCGACTCCTGCAAACCAATAGCAAAAGAGTGGAGCTGAGGCCACCAGGCATCTGACTGATTGTCGGTCTCTACTCGTTTGGCCGCATATTTTTTGGCGATGGCAGAGATCACTGAGCTATCCAGCCCGCCTGAAAGGAGTACGCCGTAGGGTACATCGCTCATAAGCTGGCGTTGTACGGCGTCTTCGAGGGCATCGTGAAGTTCTTCTATGGAGGCTTCGTTCTCTTTTACGGCGTCGAACTGAGTCCAGTCCCGGTTGTACCATTTTACCATTTTACCCTCTTTGCTGGAGTAGTAATAGCCGGGCAGGAAGGGCTCGTATGTATCACAGAAACCTTCGAGGGCTTTCAGTTCGCTGGCGCAATAGAGCTTACCGTCTGCATCGTGTCCGATATAGAGAGGAATTACTCCCATCGGGTCTCTGGCGATCAGGTATTCGTCTTTCTCTTCGTCGTAGAGCGCAAAGGCAAAGATACCGCTGATATCTTCAAGGAAGTCGATCCCTTTGTCTTTATAAAGGGCCAGGATCACTTCGCAGTCGCTTCCGGTCTGGAATTCATACTTACCCGCATATTGTGCCCGGATATCCCGGTGGTTGTATATCTCGCCGTTTACCGCCAGTACACACTTGCGATCGGGAGTATAAAGGGGCTGGCCGCCTGATTCGGGGTCTACAATGGAGAGACGTTCGTGAGCCAGGATCGCTTTATCGCTGCAATAGATACCGGACCAGTCTGGTCCGCGGTGACGCATTTTCTGCGCCATTTTCAGCGCTTTTTTGCGGAGCTCTTTGCTTTGCTCCTGCTGTATGTTGAATATTCCTACAATTCCGCACATAATGTTATTTGCTTAAATAGTTATCAATTTGTTTAGCTACTCCCCGGGCACTGGCCATGGCTCTTACTACCAGGCTGGCTCCACTGGCGGCATCTCCGGCCAGAAAGACATTTTCGGGAAACTCTTTCGGCGCATTGGGCAGGTAACCCATAGCCAGAAGTACAAGATCGGCCTGTATCACCTCTTTTTTGCCGGTAGGCTGCATCTGGAGCCGTCCTCCGTCTGTTGCCGGTATCCACTCTACCTCCTCTACCTCTACACCGGTTACTTTACCGTTCTTGCCGATAAAGCGGTTAGAAGCAAGACTCCACCGGCGGGTACAACCCTCTTCGTGCGAAGAGGTGGTTTTAAGTACCATCGGGTAAGCAGGCCAGGGGGTAGCGTCGTTATGTCCTACCGGTGGTTTGGGCATGATCTCGATCTGGGTAACCGAGGTAGCTCCGTGGCGTACACTGGTGCCGATACAGTCTGATCCGGTATCACCACCACCGATTACCAGCACTTTCTTTCCTTTGGCGGAGATCAGCTCCTCTTTGGAGAAGGTCTGTCCGGCCAGTACCCGGTTTTGCTGTGCCAGCAGCTCCAGGGCAAAGTGGATGCCTTTAAGCTCTCTTCCTTCAATGGGAAGATCGCGGGGAGTCTCTGCTCCGTGGCAGAGGCAGTAGGCATCGAATCCTGTGGGCAGATGATCCAGATCGACCGGGGTATTCATCTGAAAGATAATACCTTCGGCTGCGAGGAATTTCATGCGCCGGTCGATCACTGCTTTATGTAGTTTAAAATTAGGAATACCATATCGTAATAATCCCCCGGGAGCTTCGGCTTTATCAAACAGGGTTACCGTATAACCCAGCTGGTTTAGCTGATTGGCAGCTACCAGTCCGGCAGGGCCGGCACCGATCACAGCTACCTTTTTTCCATTCCGCTCCGGAACTCTTACCTGAATATATCCTTCGCGGAAAGCAGCTTCAATAATAGCCACTTCATTTTCACGGCAGGTAACAGGCTCTCCGTCGGAGAGTTTCAGGACACAACTTTTTTCGCACAGGGCGGGGCAGATGCGTCCGGTGAACTCGGGGAAGTCGCAGGTTGAAGTGAGTAATTTATAAGCTTCTTCCCATTTTCCTTTGTAAAGGGCATCCTGCCATTCCGATTGTTTGTTACCCAGCGGGCAGGCCCAGTGGCAGAAGGGAACACCACAATCCATGCAGCGGGAAGCTTGTAATTTACGGCTGTGGGAGTTCAGGGTCTGCTCAACTTCGCCGAAGTCGCTGATACGTTCGTGAATAGGTCTGTATCCGGCTTCCTGGCGGCTGATCTCTAAAAATGCTTTCGGATTTCCCATTGTTGTTGTATGTTGTAAGTTTATTGATTCGTTTTCATTAATAATCTCTCTGCATCTCGGCGATCTTCAGCTGAAGCTTACGCATCTGTTCTTCCTGAAGTACCCGTTTGTATTCAATAGGTACTACCTGGATAAACTGTTCTACATAGGTGCTCCAGTCATCAAGCATGGTCTTTGCCAGTTTACTGCCGGTATAGTGGTAGTGCTTTTTGATCAGCTCGTGGAGTTCTTTGCGATAGGATGCCTCTTCGAGCAGGGAGAGTTCTACCATTTCCATGTTGCAGAAGAAGTCGAAGTTATTCTCTTTGTTCCATACGTAGGCTACTCCGCCGCTCATACCGGCTGCAAAGTTACGTCCGGTGGTTCCCAGTACTACCACACGACCTCCGGTCATGTATTCGCAGCAGTGGTCGCCTGTACCTTCTACCACAGTAACAGCACCCGAATTACGTACGGCAAAACGCTCGCCTACACGGCCGTTGATAAATACCTCTCCGCTGGTAGCTCCGTAAAGCAAGGTGTTACCGGCAATGGTATTGTTCTCAGCTTCAAAGTTGCTGCGGATAGGGGGCATCAGGCTGATGCGTCCGCCGCTGAGTCCTTTACCCAGGTAGTCGTTGGCCTCTCCTTCGAGCTTGAAGTGTACTCCCGGTGTAAGGAAGGCTCCGAAGCTTTGTCCCGCTGATCCTTTGAACTTGATGTTCAGGGTGCCTTCGGGCAGGCCGGCTTCTCCGTACTTAGAGGCAATTTCTCCGGAGAGCATGGCTCCTACGGAACGATCGGTATTGCCGATGGTGTATTCCAGAACCGTCTCTTTCTGATCCTGGATAGCTGCCTGTGCCTGGTGGATCATCTCCACATCTTTTACATTTTTGATGGCGTGTTCCTGATCGGTCACCTTGCGGATGGCTGCCTGATTAACCAGAGAAGGCATTACCAGTAGTCTGGAGAAGTCAAGCAGGTCGTGTTTACTGTCGCCGTCGCTTGGTTTGCGCTCAATGAGGTCGGTACGTCCTACAATATCATCCAGTTTTTCCACCCCTATTTCAGCGAGATATTCACGTACCTCCTCGGCCATAAAGCGGAAGAAGTTAACTAAGTAATCGCTGTCTCCCCGGTAACGTTTCCGTAGTTCCGGATTCTGGGTAGCTACTCCTACAGGACAAGTATTCAGGTGACATTTACGCATCATCACACAACCCAGTACGATCAGGGCAGAGGTAGCGAAACCAAACTCTTCGGCTCCCATCATAGCCATCAGGATAATGTCGCGTCCTGTTTTGATCTGGCCGTCAACCTGAAGGGTTACCTGTCCGCGCAGGTTGTTGATAACGAGTGTCTGTTGGGTTTCACTCAGACCCAGTTCCGGGGAGATACCTGCGTAACGGATAGAGGAGGAGGGAGAAGCTCCTGTACCCCCTTCGGCCCCTGAAATAACGATCAGGTCGGCTTTCGCTTTGGCTACACCGGCGGCAATGGTTCCCACGCCTGTTTCGGCTACCAGTTTTACGCTTATCTTCGCTTTTGGATTGACATTTTTCAAATCAAAGATAAGCTGCGCCAGGTCTTCGATGGAGTAAATATCGTGGTGCGGAGGAGGTGAGATCAGGGAGATACCCGGTATGGAGTGACGGGTTTTGGCAATGATCTCATCTACCTTATGTCCGGGGAGCTGTCCGCCTTCACCCGGTTTTGCTCCCTGGGCTACCTTGATCTGTATCTCGTCTGCATTGACTAAATATTCAGTGGTGACCCCGAAACGTCCGGAAGCTACCTGTTTGATGGCCGAACGCAGGGACTTTCCATCTTCACGAGGCGTAAAACGGGCAGGGTCTTCGCCTCCTTCGCCTGTGTTACTGCGTCCGTGGATCGTGTTCATGGCGATGGCCATGGCTTCGTGCGCTTCGCGGCTGATGGAACCGTAGCTCATGGCTCCGGTTACAAAACGGCGCATGATACTTTCGACCGGCTCTACCTTGTCGATAGAGATGGGGTTCTTTTTAAATCCTAAGAAATCGCGTAGGAAGATGGGTTGTTCTTTGTTATCTACCGCAGCGGTGAACTCTTTGAATTTTTTATAGCTGCCCAGGCGGGTCGCGATCTGAAGGGTACTGATGGTTTCCGGGTTCCAGGCATGTTTTTCACCCTCTTTGCGGAAGGAGTAGATACCTTCGCTGGGCAGCAGGCTCTCCCGGGTTGTAAAACCTCTCCGGTGGAAGGCCAGTACATCGCGGGTCACCTCTTCGAGGCGGATGCCGCCGATACTGGAGGAGATTCCCCCAAAATAGGCTTTGCTGAGTTCTTCGCTCAACCCTACGGCTTCAAATATTTTCGCACCGCGGTAAGAACGGATGGTACTGATACCCATCTTGCTCATGATCTTGAAAAGTCCTTTGCAGATCGCTTTGATGTAGTTCTTCTCTGCCGCAGCATAATCGAACTGTATATCTTTGTTCCCTACCAGTTTGTCGAGGATGGCAAAGGCCATATAAGGGTTCAGGGCGCTGGCACCGAAACCCAATAGCAGGGCCGCATGCATCACCTCGCGTACTTCGCCGCTCTCTACGATCAGAGCGGTCTGTACCCGTTTTCCTACCGAGATCAGGTAGTGGTGTACGGCAGAGACTGCCAGCAGTGCCGGGATGGGAGCATGGGTATCGTCTACCCCTTTATCGGACAATACAATGTAATTCACCCCTTCGGCCACCGAATCTTCTGCCTGCTTGCAAAGGGCGCTCAACGCCTCCTGTATACCTGCTTTTCCTTTGGATACTTCGAAAAGCATGGGTAGTTTTACGGTGTTGAATCCTTTGTAACGGATGTTACAGAGAATATCCAGCTGTGCATTGGTCAGGATGGGGTGGGGCAGGCGCACCATTTTACAGTGTGCATCGTTGGGAGTAAGGATGTTCATCCCCACAGCGCCAATGTATTCGGTCAGCGACATAACCAGCTCTTCCCGGATCGGATCGATCGGTGGGTTGGTCACCTGGGCGAACTGCTGGCGGAAATAGTTATAGAGCAGTTGCGGTTTGGAGGAGAGCACAGCCAGCGGAGTATCGTTCCCCATGGATGAGATGGGCTCTGCCCCTGTGGTACTCATCGGCATGATGATCTTTTCCACATCCTCTTTGCTGTAACCAAATACACGCAACATACGGTCGCGATCTTCTACCTGGTGGCTTACTTTACGTCCTGTTTTAAGTTCATCCAGTTCAATGCGGTTGGTGGCAAGCCAGGTGCGGTAAGGTTTGGCAGCAGCCAGTTGTTCTTTAAGCTGACCGTCATAGTATATCTCTCCTTTTTCTGTATCCACCATCAATATCTTACCGGGTTGCAGGCGTCCTTTTTCGCGGATATCGTCCGCTTCAAAGTCCATTACCCCTACTTCGGAGGCTACTACCATCATATCGCTTTTGGTAATAAGGTAACGGGCTGGGCGCAGACCGTTCCGGTCGAGCATACCGCCGGCAAAGCGTCCGTCACTAAAGAGCAGGGCAGCGGGGCCGTCCCACGGTTCCATCAAAATAGAGTGGTATTCATAGAAGGCTTTGAGCTCTTCGCTGATAGGGTTCTTTTCGTTGAACGACTCCGGCACAAGCATAGCCATGGCGTGTGGCAGGCTCATGCCTGACATCACCAGGAATTCGAGTACGTTGTCTAAAGAGGCACTGTCGCTCATTCCCGGTTGTACGATCGGGCTGAACTCTTTTACATTGCCCAGTACCGGGTTAGAGAGAACGCTCTCGCGGGCTTCCATCCAGGCACGGTTCCCCCGTACCGTATTGATCTCACCGTTGTGGGCCAATAAACGGAAAGGTTGTGCCAGGCTCCAGGTGGGGAAGGTGTTGGTACTGAAACGGGAGTGTACCAGGGCCAGCCCACTGGTAAAATAGGTATTGGTCAGGTCGGGGAAATAACTTCTCAGTTGCAGGGAAGATAACATCCCTTTGTAGATAATATTCCTGGTAGAGAGAGAAACAATATAAAAATCTTTTTGAGTGGCTATGGCCGAAGCAGCTACTTTGTTCTCTACCCTTTTCCGGATCTTATACAGAGTAAGGTCTGCGGTCTGTGCATCGCTGAACCCGGTAATAAAGGCTTGTTTGATCTCCGGTTCACTATCCAGGGCATCTTTCCCCAGAATGGAGGAGTTAGTAGGTACATTCCGGAGATGCATCAGGGTAAGTCCCTCTTTCTCCACCTCTTCGATCAGGATACTCAGCAGTTCTGCCTGGTCCTTTTCATCCTTTGGCAGGAAAATAAGTCCTGTACCATAGGTTCCTTTTTCAGGAACCGGTATACCTTGTAATAATATAAACTCGTGCGGTATCTGCAACATAATACCGGCACCGTCGCCGGTTTTGTTATCCGCACCTTCGGCACCTCTGTGGTGCATATTCTCCAGCACTTTGAGTGCTGCCTCTATAATTTCATGCGATTTTCCGCCATGAATGTTAACCAACATTCCTACTCCACAGGCATCGTGTTCGTTGGATGCGCTGTACAGGCCCATTTCCGCGGGCTGCCGGAATGCCGGCTCTGTTCTTTGGATCTTACTAAAAAACTCTCTTTCCTTCATGCTGATTGACTTTATTGTATGATAAAACCTTTTGTTGTGTCAAATTGTTCTGCAAAAATAAGTATATTCTTTCAAAATGATACAATATATGCGCGATAATTAGCCAAAAAAATAGTTTATTTTTGCCGCTTCTTATAATTTGTAAGAAATGAACCCGGAATAGTGTAAATGTGTTATATAATAC
>JAJQBG010000180.1 GCA_021203405.1 Bacteroides sp. | reverse complement strand
CCGCCTTGCATGTTTTCACAACGGAATTCTCCTTATTGTGATTAGCTCCAAATTGGTTTCAAATATATATCCTATTTTTTTTCAACCAAATTATTTCCCGATTAAATAATAAATATTATCTTGCACCGGAACGAACACTACTACTATAATAGTATGAAAATAATATTAGGTTTAGACCTGGGCGCGGCCTCTATCGGCTGGGCCATCATCGGTGAAACAGAGAATTCAACCCGGATCATAGCCCTTGGAAGCAGAGTAATTCCTTACGAGGGAACAGAAGGAAAAGATTTTAGTAAAGGAACGGGGGAAAGCCGGAATGCCCTGCGCACCCGGGCCCGCACTATCCGGAAAGGATATGACCAGTATCAGCAGCGGCGTGCTACACTGACTGATCTACTGATAAAAATGGGATGATGCCCGGCCCGGAACTGAAAAAAATGGCTAAAATGGAGTTATGGGCCTTAAGGAGCCGGGCAGCCACAGAAGAGATATCCAAACAGGAATTAGGAAGGATACTCTTGTGGTTAAACCAGAAACGTGGTTACAAAAGCGGTAAACAAGATCAGGAGAGTAACAAAAAGGAAACTGAATATCTGACACACATAAAGAACAACTATCAGTTAATTAAAGAACAAAACCTCACTATAGGACAACATTTTTATCTTCAATTAAAGGCCGATGAATATTTCCGGGTGAAAGAGAATATCTTTCCAAGAGAAGCTTATATAGAAGAGTTTGAAAGGATTTGTCAAAGACAATCCGGATGGCTACCGGAAACGCTGAAAAACGAGATCAGAGACCGCATCATCTATTATCAACGTCCTTTAAAATCTCAGAAAGGATTGGTCTCTGTTTGTGAGTTCGAAGGACGCTGGATAGAAAAAGAGGGGAGAAAAATATATGTCGGCCCTAAAGTGGCTCCTAAAAGCTCCCCGTTGTTCCAGGTAGAGAAAATATGGGAAGCCATCCATAATATCCGTATTACAAACCGCAAAGGAGAAAATTATCTGCTCTCCACTCAACAAAAACAAAAGCTGTTCGACTATCTGAATGAACACCCCAAACTGACAGCAACCGAATTATTTAAAATAGTAGGATTATCCAAAAAAGAGTATAGTACCAGTAAGCAACCGGAAAGAGGCATACAAGGCAACCTGACGAAAGTAGAAATAAAAAAATGCTGGGTACCAATGCTGCCTACAATCGCCTTTTACAGTTTAATCTGACCATACAGGAAAAAGATACTACCTGTTATTTATATGATAAAGATACAGGCGAAGTACTGAGCGAAAAAAGAGAGCAGGTTATTGATCCGGGCTGTGAAAAAGAGCCTTTCTATCAACTATGGCATACCATCTATTCACTGAATGATCCGCAGGAGTGCCTGGCTGCACTCCAAAAAAACTTCGGATTGGATGAAGGAATAGCCAGAAGTTTAGCCAGTATTGATTTTACCAGACAGGGATTCGGCAATAAATCTGCCCGACTGATCAGGAAAATACTACCCTACCTCATGGGAGGCGAAGAATATACATCGGCAATGAGCTATGCGGGACATAACCATAGTAATTCACTTACATCTAAGGAAAACCAGAACCGCCTGTTACAACAGACACTTTCCCTATTGCCTAAAAATTCTTTGCGGCAACCGATTGTGGAAAAGATACTTAATCAGATGATCAATCTGGTAAATAGTATTATTGATGCATACAGCGAAAAAGATGCTTCCGGCAAAATCATCCGTTACTTTAGATTCGATGAAATAAGGATTGAACTTGCCCGGGGGTTAAAACAGAGTAAGGAAGAGCGGAATGAGACAGATAACAATATCAGGAAACGGGAACGAAGAAACGAAGAAATAAAAAAGAGATTGGCAGAATACGGTTTACGGGCTACCCGAAATAACCTTCTAAAGTGGCGTCTTTACTACGGCCCCGACAATGATACAAAATCAAATCACATTTGTATATATTGTGGTAAACCCATGAAAATAACAGATGCCATTTTAGGGAATGAAGTTGAAATTGAACATATTATTCCGCGTTGTAAAATGTTCGACAACTCTCAAAACAATAAAATACTGGCACATCGTTCTTGTAATTCCACTAAAAGAGATAAGACTGCTTACGATTTTATGAAGAGTAAACCAGAATATGTTTTTGAAGAATATATAGAACGGGTGAACCAGCTTTATTCCAACCATCTCATTACAAAATCAAAGCGTGATAAATTATTAATGTCTGAAGAGAACATTCCGCAGGATTTTATAGAAAGACAACTACGTGAGAGCCAGTATATAGCCCGCAAAACCCGGGAGACACTCCAGTTCATCTGTCCCCAGGTATGGTGTACTACCGGCATGGTCACAGCTGAACTACGCCGTCTATGGGGATGGGACGATGTAACCATGAACCTGCAACTTCCTAAATACAAAGCATTGGGATTGACAGAAGAGGAAACATGGACCAGTGAACATGGCAAACATACCCATATTAAAGAAAAAATCACCGGTTGGTCTAAACGGGACGATCACCGCCACCACGCCATAGATGCACTTGTTATTGCCTGCACTAAACAGGGATTTATCCAACGCTTTAATACACTGAATTCCTCCAAAACACGGGAAGATATGGAACGGGAGATCACCAAACGTTCTGTTACCTACCGGGAAAAACTCTCTCTGCTCGAAAAATATATCATATCCCAATCTCCTTTATCCGTACCGGAAGTAGAAAAAACAGTTGCCAATATCCTGGTCTCCTTTAAATCCGGAAAAAAAGTAGCGGTAGCCGGTACCCGGAAAATTGGTAAAAGAGGAGAAAGAAAAGTGGCGCAAACCGGTATTATTGTTCCACGGGGTGCTTTAAGCGAAGAGAGTGTTTACGGAAAGATCCGAGTGATAGGAGAAAAGAAAAAGTTAAAGAACCTGTTCCAATATCCCGATCTAATTGTTGATCCGAAAATCCAGGCTTTAGTAAAAGAAAGGCTTACTACTTATGCCTATAACGAAAAAGAGGCGTTGGCTTCTCTGAAGAAAAATCCGATCTATTTAAATACTGATAAAACGATCGCATTGGAAACTGCCGCCTGTTACCAGGAAGAGTATGTCATTAAATATAACGTAGATACCAACTTTAATAAAACAGATAAAGTGGTAGATAAAGGGATCAGACAGATACTCGAAAAAAGATTATCTAACTATGATGGAAAACCCAAAGAGGCCTTCCGGGATGTACTGCAGGGAGAACAGACAGTACCCTGGTATGTAAATGAAGGGTTAGAACGCCCTATTCGTTCGGTACGTTGTTTTACCGGGTTATCGGCCGTTGTTCCGGTACGAAAAGATGAACAGGGAAAAGAGAGCGGATTTGTTAAACCGGGCAATAACCACCATTTGGCTATCTATACTGATACAGATGGTAACCGATTGGCACATGGTTGTACGTTTTGGCACGCTGTAGAACGAAAAAAGTATAAACTTCCCGTTATTATAAAAGATACCAATAAAGTTTGGGATTTAATTCTTTCTGAAGAGGAAAATAGTTATCCGCAAAGTTTTCTGGAGAAACTTCCTCCGGTAAATTATTCATTCACCACAAGCCTGCAACAAAATGAGATGTTTATTCTGGGACTTTCTCCGGAATCACGACAGATAGCACTCGAAAATAAAGATTATAAAACAATAAGTGATCATCTATACCGGGTACAGAAAATATTTGTAGCTACTACAGGCAGAGCAATTGATATATGTTTTCGTCATCACCTGGAAACTCAATTAATAGATGATACCCAGGCAAAACAAAGTAAACGTTTTATACCCGTAAAAAGCTTAGGAGCACTTTTCGCACTCGAACCTTATAAAGTGAAAATTAATTATTTAGGAGAAATCACATAAACAGAACATATACCATGATCAAGAAAACACTCTACTTTGGAAATCCCGCCTATCTCTCTCTAAAGAATGAGCAATTGGTAGTTAAACTACCGGAAGTAGAAAAAATGATACCCTACCGGAAACCTTTAAAACGGGATGCTATCCGCGCCATCCCCATAGAAGATATTGGGATCCTGCTGTTAGATCATAAACAAATTACCATTACCCAGGGAGTACTCGAAAAACTACTTACCAATAATTGTGCTGTAATCACCTGTGGAAATAACCGGTTGCCTGCCGGCCTTCTTCTTCCGCTATGCGGTAATACCACCCAGAGCGAAAGATTCAGGGACCAGATTAATGCCTCCCTACCCCTGAAAAAGCAACTCTGGCAACAAACCATTAAACAAAAAATAGAAAATCAGGCTTATCTACTAAAAAAGGCCCGGGGAGAAGTAGTAAAAAATATGCTGGTATGGGCCAACGAGGTCAGGAGTGGAGATCCGGATAACTACAAAGCACGGGCAGCTGTCTATTACTGGAAAAATCTTTTTCCACACATTCCCGAATTTACCCGCGAGTGCGAAGGCATTCCGCCCAATCACCTGTTCAATTACGGCTATGCTATCTTACGGGCTGTAATTGCACGTGCCCTTGTAGCCAGTGGGCTATTACCTACGTTGGGAATCCATCATCATAACAGATACAATGCCTACTGTCTGGCCGATGATATAATGGAACCTTACCGCCCTTTTGTAGACAAAATAGTGATCGACATAGTGGATAGCGGATTAGATTACAACAACCTAACTACAGAAATAAAAAGCCGGTTGCTCACTATCCCTGTTGCAGAAGTAAAAATAAACAATAAAAGAAGCCCGTTAATGATAGCGGCTGCCCAAACAACCGCTTCTCTTTATAAGTGTTTCAATGGGGAACTCAGAAAGATCTCTTATCCCTCTTTTACCGATTAATGTATGGATTGTTTTAGTGAATATCGCATTATGTGGGTACTTGTATTCTTTGATCTGCCAACAGAAACAAAAAAAAGAACGAAAAATATACGCTGCGTTTCGTAAACAACTTATGGCCGACGGCTTTACTATGTTCCAATTCTCCATTTATATTCGCCACTGTGCCAGCAGAGAAAATGCGGAGGTACATATAAAAAGAGTAAAAAAGATATTACCCGAAAAAGGCCATATAGGTATCTTATGTATCACCGATAAACAATTTGGAGATATCGAACTATTCTACGGAAAAAAAGAGAGTAAAGTAACTACTCCTTTTCAACAACTGGAACTTTTTTAAAAGAGGAAATCCTGTTCTTCTTCAGAATTTCCTCTTTTATACTATCTTCTTTTTTCT
>JAJQBG010000179.1 GCA_021203405.1 Bacteroides sp. | reverse complement strand
CATTTTTCAAAAAGTCGACATTCCTCAACAAGGCCGTTACAAACCATGTACATTCTCTTTTTCATAGCCGTTGTCGTTTTGTTTATCACAAAAGTAACGGAAGGATTTTCCATACGGCCGGAAATATCCCTAACCGTCGGTAGGGATTTACCTATATTTTGCTTAAAATTAAGAAAATGACACTTTTTGTAATTTAAAGATATTCCCGTACATTTGCATGGATCGCCCAACCAGTTCAGCATACAATGAAAAAATATTTCTATACACTTTTATTTGTTTTTTCCCTCTTTTCCGCCCTCTCCGCCCAGGAGGGAGCCCAGGCCCGGTTCGTACCTCCTTTTGATTTCGACCTTACCCTCAGCGGTAATTTCGGCGAGCTCCGTACCAACCACTTTCATGGAGGGATCGATTTCAGGTCTGAAGGAGTCTCCGGTAAAAAGACATTTGCCATAGCCAACGGATATATTTCCCGCATCCAGGTAACCCACGGATCGGGATATATGCTCCACATCCGGTACGATAACGGATACTCCTCCATCTACCGCCATCTCTCCGGGTTTGTTTCTCCCGTTAAAGAATTGGTAGAAGCCTACCAGTATGAGCAGGAAACCTACGAAGTCTCCATCGTTCCTGATTCTACAGAGTACCGGGTAAAGGCCGGTGAACAGGTGGCCTGGAGCGGGAATACAGGCTACTCCTTTGGCCCCCACCTGCATTTAGACCTCTTTGAGAACGAGACAGACGACCGAGTCGACCCCCTGCCGTTCTTTATGGATAAGATCAAAGACACTCTTCCTCCCCGGGCAGAGAGTGTTATGATCGTTCCCCAACCCGGAAAAGGGGTGGTCGAAGGAAAATCCAAACGGGTAGCCTTTACCCCCGGTAGTAAGAACATTCCCGAAGCCTGGGGCGAAGTAGGATTTGCCATTCGTGCCTACGATTATATGGATGGTACCCACAACCGGTACGGGGTGCGCTCCGTTACCCTGCTGGCCGACGGACAAGAGCTGTTCAACAGCACCGTAGACCGTTTTTCTGCCTACGAAGACCGGATGATCTACTCCTGGACCATAGGAGGCACCTATATGAAATCCTACAAAGATCCCGGTAATAAACTCCGGATGCTCCGGCCCGCCAACGATAACCGAGGGCTTTTTACCATTGATGAAGAACGAGAGTATACATTTGAATATATCCTGGAAGACCTCTACGGGAACCAGTCGCGTTACACCTTCCGCTTGCAGGGAAAAGCAGAAGAGATCCCCCCGGTCTCCTACAATCCCCGTTACTACCTGAAATGGGACCGGGTGAACCTTATACACGCTCCCGGGCTCGAACTGGTGCTTCCCAAAGGAGTCGTGTACGAAGATCAGCCCCTCAATTTCCGGATCGTAGCCGATACTGCGCGCATGTCCTATACCTACCAGGTGCACGATGAGACGATCCCCCTGCACGACTGGTGCAACCTGCGCCTGGCTGTCCTGCGTCCCGCTATTCCCGATCCCTCCAAATATTATGTAGCCCGTGTAGGCAGGAACGGAAAGCTAAGCAGCCTGGGCGGGACCTTTGAAGACGGCTATATGAATACCCGCACCCGTGAGCTGGGTACCTTTATCATTGCAGTAGATACCATTCCACCGCAGGTAACACCCGTATGGAAAGAGAACTGGCGTAAGAACGGTACGGTCATGTATAAAATAACCGATAAAGAGACCGGTATCCAATCCTACAAAGGAACCATCGACGGAGCGTATGCCCTCTTCGGGCTCGAAATAATGACCAACCGGATCATCTGCAAACTGGATCCTGCCCGTGTGACCCGTGGTAAAGAGCATACGGTAGAGATTGTGGTAACCGATCGCTGCGGCAACGAAACAGTGGTTACGGATACCTTTACCTGGTAGAGAATTTTCTAATTTTAAAAATCCTGATATGAGAAAAAGAATGTTGATCGCTGCAGCCCTTGTTGTGGCTGCTATCCTGAAAACCGTTGCCTGTACCAACCTGATCGTAGGAAAGAACGCATCCACCGATGGTTCGGTACTGGTCTCCTATTCAGCCGACTCCTACGGCCTCTTCGGAGAACTCTACCACTATCCCGCTGCTACCTGGCCCAAAGGAAGTATGCTCGATGTCTATGAATGGGATACCGGTAAATACCTGGGGCAGATCGAACAAGCCCCCAGAACATACAATGTGATCGGGAACATCAATGAATTCCAGCTTACCATTGCAGAGACCACCTTCAGCGGACGGCCCGAACTGGTCGATACACTCGGCATCCTCGACTACGGAAGCCTCATCTATATCGCCCTTCAACGCTCCCGCACTGCCCGGGAAGCCATTAAGACCATGACCGACCTGGTGCAGAAATATGGGTATTACAGCGGAGGAGAATCCTTTACCATTGCCGATCCCAACGAAGTATGGGTGATGGAGATGATCGGGAAAGGCCCCGGCATACGGGGAGCCGTATGGGTGGCCGTACGCATCCCTGACGATTGTATATCTGCTCATGCCAACCAGGCCCGTATCCACCAGTTTGATATGGAAGACAAAGCCAACTGCCTCTACTCTCCCGATGTGATCTCCTTTGCCCGTGAAATGGGTTATTTCAACGGGCTCAACAAAGAGTTCAGCTTCTCTCAGGCCTACGCTCCCCTTGACTTTGGTGCCCGCCGTTACTGCGAAGCCCGGGTGTGGAGCTTCTTCCGCAGGATCAATCCTGAAATGGATGCTTACCTGAGTTATATCTACGGACAGACCGACGAGCCGATGCCGCTCTATATCAAGCCTTCCCGGAAACTATCCGTATGGGACATCCGTGATGCCATGCGCGACCACTACGAAGGTACTCCCTTAGATATAACAAACGATATGGGAGCCGGTATCTATAAAGCACCCTACCGCCTCTCCCCTCTCTCTTTCAAAGTAGGAGAGGAGATCTATTTCAACGAACGCCCCATCGCTACCCAGCAATCCGCCTTTGTCTTTGTGGCCCAGATGCGTGCTAACCGTCCCGACCCCATCGGCGGCGTCCTCTGGTTCTCGGTAGACGATGCCAATATGAGCGTCTTTACCCCCGTATATTGCTGTACCGACCGTGTTCCCGATTGCTATGCACCCGGTGGAGCTGATTATATTACTTTCTCCTGGGACAACGCTTTCTGGATATTCAACTGGGTCTCCAATATGGTCTATCCCCGTTACAGCCTGATGATCAGCGACCTCAAAAAGGAGCAAAGGCGGTTGGAGCAAACCTTTGAAGAGGCGCAGGCCGGTATTGAGACCGCTGCCCTGCGCCTGCATGAGGCCGATCCCCAAAAAGCGAAGGAGTTCCTGACCAACTATACCGCTATGACCGCCCAGGCCACCTTTGATGCCTGGAAGAAACTGGGCGAGTTCCTGATCGTGAAATACAACGACGGTGTAGTAAAAAGAGAAAAAGAGGGCGTATTTGAACGTAACGAGATCGGTCAGCCTGCTCCCGTGATCCGTCCGGGATATCCGCAGGAGTTCCTGGAAGAGTTGGTGAAAGCTACCGGTACACGCTACAAGGTACCGGAGTGAACCCTCCGGAGCAGGTAAAGTCGCCGAATTTAGTTTATTTTGATTCTTTCCCTCCTGCGGGTTAGGAATTGTAAATCAAAAATTATAAATTTGTCTGATCCAAATGTAAAATTTAGTAATAATCCAAATAGCAATTGAACATGGAAAACCAGGAATTATTGAAAATGGTGACCGACAAAGCCAACAAATGGCTGGGCCCTGATTATGACACGGAAACCCGTGCGGCAGTAGAAAAAATGTTGCAGAATCCCGATAAGACCGAACTCGTTGAGAGCTTCTACCAGGATCTCGAATTCGGTACGGGTGGTTTGCGCGGTATCATGGGTACCGGGACCAACCGTATGAATATTTACACGGTCGGAGCTGCCACCCAGGGGCTTTCCAATTACCTGAACGCCAATTTCAAGGATCTGGACCAGATCTCCGTAGTAGTAGGCCACGACTGCCGCAACAACAGCCGTAAATTTGCAGAGATCACTGCCAATATCTTCTCGGCCAACGGTATCAAAGTATATCTGTTCGATGCACTTCGTCCTACGCCCGAAGTCTCTTTCGCTATCCGTAACCTGGGATGTCAGAGCGGGGTCATGGTAACTGCTTCGCACAACCCGAAAGAGTATAACGGCTATAAAGCTTATTGGGATGATGGTGCGCAGGTGCTTTCACCGCACGATACCGGTATTATTGATGAAGTAAATAAGATCACTTCGGCTGCCGATATTAAATTTGAAGGCAATCCGGCCCTTATCCAGATCATCGGCGAAGCGATGGATGCCGAATTCCTGAAGTGTGTAAAAACAGTCTCCATTGATCCGGCCGTTATTGAACGCCAGAAAGATCTGAAGATCGTTTATACCCCTATCCATGGAACAGGCGTGACCCTGATCCCCCGTGCCTTGCGCTCGTGGGGCTTTACCAATATTATCAATGTACCCGAGCAGGATGTAGTCAGTGGCGATTTCCCCACAGTGGTCTCGCCTAACCCGGAAGAGCCGGCCGCTCTCTCCATGGCTATTGAAAAGGGAAAAGAGACGGATGCTGACCTGGTGATGGCCAGTGATCCCGATGCCGACCGCGTAGGGATCGCCTGCAAGAACGACAAAGGCGAGTGGGTACTGATCAACGGTAACCAGACCTGTCTGATGTATCTTTACTACATTATTACCCAGTATAAAGCCCTTAATAAACTCAAAGGCAACGAATTTGTGGTAAAGACCATCGTTTCCACTGAACTTATCAAGGTGATTGCCGACAGGAACGGTATTGAAATGCTCGACTGCTACACCGGTTTTAAATGGATCGCCCGTGAGATCCGCCTGCGCGAAGGCAAACAGCAATACATCGGTGGCGGGGAAGAGAGTTACGGCTTCCTGGCCGAAGACTTTGTACGTGATAAAGATGCCGTATCCGCCTGCTGCCTCATCGCTGAGATCGCTGCCTGGGCCAAGGATAACGGTAAAACTCTCTATCAATTATTACAGGATATCTATGTAGAGTACGGATTCTCCAAAGAAAAGGGTATCAGTGTAGTAAAGAAAGGCAAGAGCGGTGCCGATGAGATCAAACAGATGATGACTGATTTTCGTAGCAATCCTCCGAAAGAGATGGCCGGATCGGATATTATCCTTTGGAAAGATTATAAGACACTTAAACAGACCGATGCTGCCGGTAACATATCTGATATTGATATGCCGGAACCCTCGAATGTACTTCAATACTTTACGCAGGATGGTAGTAAAGTATCCATCCGTCCTTCGGGAACAGAACCGAAGATCAAGTTCTATATTGAAGTGAAGGGTGAAATGAAGTCCAGGGCTGATTATGATGCGGCCAATGCGGCGGCTGATGAAAAGATCAAGGCTGTTATGGCTTCGTTGGGAGTATAAAATACAAGTAAAAGGCATCCGGAAAAGGATGTCTTTTCTTTTTGCTATAAGCTGTTGGGGGATTTGTTCCCTGGCAGCTTTTTTTGTTTTTTGTGGGGTGTTTGTTCTTTTTCTTTGTCTTGACACAAAGAAAAAGAACCAAAAAGAAAAGTCAAGGGCTAAAGCGGTGCTCGGTACTCCGGTTCCTTGCGAAGCGGGTGAGCGAGAACTCGCATCTGCGATGCTCAAACAGCTCGCTCCCTCTTTCCGCTTCTCCACTCATCTCCGCTTAACCCTGCGCTCCGATGCCCGACCAGCTTCGCGTCCGTCATTTTTCTTTGACGCAACATTGCTTTGCTCGTTGTTTTTTGTTTTAGATAGAAATCAAAAAGGGAACAGACGTTTTTTGAAGATGGAGTAGATAGAAAGTGGGAATGTAGTATATAAGGATTGATTTGATGCCCATCTTTTTATCTGTTTGACGGGCATCTTTCTCTTTTTTATTTGGGACGTTTTTTGTTTTTATTAACTGATTCTTCTAAAAGAGATAGTGAGGGGTTGGTTAGTACGTTATCAGCCCGGTACGGTAGTGCAGTGATATACTATTTTAATTGCCCCGAATGGGGTATATAGATCTTAGCCCCCGGCATCGCCAGGGTTCTGATAAATAGATGTTTTTGGGCTGTAAGCCCAGCATAATGGTGAAATAACAAAAATTGTATTAAATCATGCATACTGTTTTTTTATAGGCTGCACCTACAGTGCGCACTCTTTGACAACCTCATATACCCTGGCGTTGCCAGGGCCTAAGATTAGGATAGGCCTCCGGCCTGTTTGAAAGCATGTTGAAATAGTTGGGTTGTAAACCTTGGGTATGGCAACGGAGAGAAATGGAACCTTGAACCAACGGTCGACGAAGTCAAAAGATCCTGCAATAAGGTATTAAATGGTATAACCCTTTCAGGGTTGGGATCTGTCAACTTGTTAACCCAGGGTGTCGCTACGCTTTACCTTGGGCTATGGATCGATTCCTTACAGGAATAAAGCAAATAACAACTTCTTTTGTTCCCGTCGGCTTTACAGCGGGAGCATACTATAATACTTATATAAAAACCGAAACCGCTTAGTGAGGCTAAACGGTTTCTATACTTTTTTAACTCTTACGACTTAAAGTCTGGTCAATAAGCTCATATAAATATAGAACTTTTTTATAAATCAGATAGAAGGATAGAAGAAGGATCTTCCTTAGTAGTTGTTATCCACCAATCGATCATTTTCCGGGCCAGGCTCAGGGTATGAGGCAAAGCCGGTAATTCATCTATAGCATAAAAACGGCCATCCCGGAGTTCCTCTTCCTGCAGCTTGATCTCCCCACTCTCGTAATCGGCTATGAAACCTACCATCAGGCCGCTGGGATAGGGCCAGGGCTGGCTGCCAAAGTAACGGATGTTCTTGATCCGTAAACTTGTCTCTTCGAGAACCTCCCGGGCTACGCACTCTTCGAGGCTTTCGCCGGTTTCCAGGAATCCGGCGGCCAGGCTGTAGAATTCTCCACTGAAGCCGTGGGCATGTACCAGCAGGATCTTCTCTTCTTTGCGGACCAGCGCCAGGATGGCGGTAGCAATGGTGGGATAGAACTCTTTTTTACAGGAATTACACCATTTGCTGATAGGGGTGTGGGGCGTGGTCTTTTCTCCGCAGGTAGGGCAGTAACGGGTATTGTTGTCCCAGTGGATCAGCTCGTAGGCTTTTCCTGCTACCTGGTGAATACCGGCATTGATCAGGTCGTAGGCTGCCCGTAGTTTGACAAACTCATAGTTTGCCTGTTCTGCGATTAGTCCGGGAAGAGCGGCTGCAATAGCTGGTTTTCCCTGGTAACTTAAGGAATGACGAAGTACTTTCTCCGGCAGGTTTACCGGGGATGTTTCCTGGAAAGGAACTCTGTAGTGATCTCCTTCTTTGCAAAGAAGAAGTTGATCCCCGTAGAACAGGAACCAGTATGCAGGCTGATTGATCGGATTTTCCATGAAGCAGTTTCATTTTTCAACTGCAAAGGTAGGAAAAATATTTATTCCATCGCTGAGGCATCGAACGAGAGGGGGAGCAGGGAAGAAATCCCTTCCATAACGTAGGTTTCGTCCTTGCCGTAGAGAATGATACGGACCGGCTTTTTATACCGTTTCTCTGTCTCCAGGATCACCTGCCGGCACGATCCGCAGGGGGGGATCGGGATATCGATAAAATCCTGTTCGGTATGGGCGGCTACGGCGAGTACCTCTACCGCCTGGTCGGGATATTGTGAATTGGCATAAAAGAGGGTGGTGCGTTCGGCACAAAGTCCCGAAGGGTAGGCGGCGTTCTCCTGGTTGGTACCGGTGATGATCACTCCGTTACTTAACCGGGCGGCGGCTCCTACTGAGAAACGGGAGTAAGGGGCATAACTTCTTCCGGTGGCTGCCATGGCTTCTTTCAGTAATTCCTGATCGGCTATAGGGAGCTCTTCGGGGGTACAGGAGTGTATCACAGAGGTAATGGTAAATTCTTTCATATCCGTAGGAGTTTCTTTTTAACATAGACAAAGTTAATAAAGAGATTGATATTCCCAATTATTTTTATGATTTTTATAGCCATCAATAACGAACAAGGTTAAGAATGAGAAAAATAGGGTGGCTTATGTGTGTGGGGCTTCTTTGCTGTTGTATAGGGATACAGGCACAGGCAAAGAATCCGCGCTACCTGAGCTATATTGATCAGTATAGTCCCATTGCGGTAGAGCAGATGCGACAGTATAAGATTCCTGCCAGTATTACCCTGGCACAGGGTCTTTTGGAGAGTGGGGCCGGCACCAGTAAACTGGCGAAGAAGAGTAACAACCACTTCGGTATCAAGTGCGGGAGCGGATGGAAGGGAAGGAGTGTACGGCACAACGACGATGCCCGCGGAGAGTGCTTCCGGGCTTATAAATCTCCCAAAGATTCTTATGTGGATCATTCGCTCTTCTTAGTGAACGGTGCCCGGTATGCTTTTCTCTTTAAGCTGGATGTGACCGATTACAAGGGGTGGGCGCGCGGATTGAAGAAAGCGGGGTATGCTACGGATCCCTCGTATGCCAACCGGTTGATCACCATTATTGAAACGTATGAGTTGTATAAGTATGACCGGGTAGGGAAGAAGGGGATCCCGCGTGTCAGGGGGAAATCGAAGTCGAAGGCGCAGGCTGACCCGCACCAGGTATATATAGCCAACAACCTGGCCTATGTTATAGCCCGTGACGGGGATACTTTTAAATCGTTATCCAAAGAGTTGGGCATCAGTGCTAAAAAACTGATCAGTTATAACGACCTCCATTCGGGATATACGCTGGAGAGCGGGGATATTGTCTACCTGAAAAGCAAATATAAAAAAGCATTGAAGCAGCATACGGTACATATGGTAACGCCGGGAGAATCGATGCACTCCATTGCACAGAAGTATGGTATCCGGTTGAAGAACCTCTACCAGATGAATAAGAAAGGGGCCGATTATATTCCTGAAGTGGGCGACCAGCTGAAACTGCGCTAAGGTATTTTTGTTCGTGATCGTACAGGTGTTCGTATTCGGACACCTGTATTTTTATGTATATATCCCATAATCAGTGTGTTAATTGTTTGGCATAGGGTTTGGGATATCTGTTGGCAGAACGATAAAAATATAACAGCAACTACGTATGGACAGAGAGATACCTAAGGATGTGATCCGGAAAAAGAGAATCAGGGTAATAGTTAAGTTCTCCTCCCTTTTTGCGGGGGTAGCGGTCGCTATCTTTTTATTGGTCTCCTATATGAAGGCCTCCATCGAAGAGCGGGCGATCACGCTTTCGGAGGTGGAGGAGGGAATGCTGGAGGTGAGTGTAAGTGCCTCCGGAAAGGTGGTACCTGCTTTTGAGGAGATCATCAACTCTCCCATTAACAGCCGCATTGTGGAGGTCTATTGCCAGGGTGGGGATTCTGTGGATGTAGGCACGCCTATCCTGCGCCTGGATCTTCAAAGTACGGAAACGGAATATAAGAAATTGCTGAATGAACAGGAGATGCGTACCTATCAGCTGGAGCAGTGGAAAGCGAAGACCCGGACCCAGCTCAGTGAGATGGGGATGAAGATCGATATTGCGGAGATGAAACTGGACTGGATGCGGGTAGAGCTCCGGAATGAACAGTACCTGGATAGCCTGGGTGCGGGTACTACCGATAAAGTGCGGGAGGCGCAGCTTAGTTACCAGGTAGCGCAGATGGAACTGGAGCAGCAGAAACAGCAATATGAGAATGAGAAGGTGGTGGCGGAAGCGGAACAGAAGGTGAAGGAGCCGGAGTTTGATATTTTCCGGAAGTCACTGGCGGAGATGAAACGTACTTTTGAGGATGCCCAGATCCGTTCTCCGCGCAAAGCGATCCTGACGTATATCAATAACCAGATCGGTAGCCAGGTAGGGCAGGGGGTGCAACTGGCTATTATCTCCGACCTGAGTCACTTTAAACTGGAAGGGGATATATCGGATAATTATGCCGACCGGGTCCGGGCAGGGAGCCGGGTGATCGTACGGCTGGGTAGTGACCAGCTGGAGGGGGTGATCAGCAGTATGACACCGCTCTCGCGTAACGGAGTGATCTCTTTCTCCGTACAACTGACCGAGAACAACCATCCCCGGCTTCGCTCCGGACTGAAGA
This sequence comes from Bacteroides sp., assembly GCA_021203405.1. Lineage (GTDB taxonomy): Bacteria > Bacteroidota > Bacteroidia > Bacteroidales > Bacteroidaceae > Bacteroides. Next base: position 11,785 of record JAJQBG010000179.1, on the reverse strand, counting down.
CCGACCTCTATATTATGCATGCTGTCAAGGATCATGTACTCCGGATCAGGAACGGGCCTTACTACATCGGGCCTTCCACCTACGAGCTTTTTGTGGTAGAGGGAGGAGAATTGGTCAAGCGGAAAGTTGTACTGGGTGACAGTAACTTTGAACATGTAGAGGTGGTAAGCGGGCTGAATCCCGGCGACCGGGTGGTGGTGAGTGATATGGCGGATTACCGGAATAAAACGAAACTAAAACTGAATTGAATGTTAAGGATCTATTTTAAGCAGGCCCGGAACCTGCTGAAACAGGAGAAATTGTTCAGCTCTATTTACATCCTGGGGACGGCTCTTTCGCTTACCATGGTCACGGTACTGACGATCATTATCTATATGAAGATGGCACCGGTCTATCCGGAAACGAACCGCGACCGGATGTTGATCATGAGTTCTGCCGTTGTACAGGAAAAGCAGGGGCAGTCTGCCGGCGGGCTTTCGTTGCACACCATAAAAACCTGTTTCCGGGACCTGCAACATGCCCAGGCAGTGGGAGTGGCCAGACTCTTCCTCCGGGAGAGGTATTATGTACAGCTTCCGGCTACCGGAGAACAGTATCCTGTCGGGGTGCAGGCGGTGAATGAGGATTACTGGAGGGTGTTCGCTTTTCGTTTTAGGGATGGAGGTCCTTTTACCGGGGCTGATGTGAATTCCGGTATAAAGACAGCTGTACTGGGTGAATCTGCTGCCCGGCGTATTTTCGGGGAGGTGGCAGTGACCGGCAGATACTTCTCCCTGAATTTTGATGAGTACCGGGTAGCGGGAGTGGTGAAAGATCCTTCTTCCCTGCTGGAACGTACATACGCCCATATATGGATACCTCATACCTTGCCTCCTTCTTCTACCTGGGGAAAAACCAGTCGCTGGGCGAATATGCGGTGTATCTGCTGGCTCCTTCCCGGGAGGGAACAGAGGCCCTGAAAAGGGAGGTGACCGACAATCTCCACAGGTTTGCTTCTACTTTTCCGGAGGGTTATACTTTTATGTGGGCAGGCCAGCCGGACAGGCACCAGGAGTCTATCTTCCGGTTCTCCAGTAATTCGACGGTTGATTTTAACCGGGTGATCCTTAAATACCTGCTTATCTTCCTGATCCTGCTTATTATTCCGGCTGTGAGTCTTTCGGGCATGATCGATTCGAGAATGGAAAGACGGCTGGCAGAGTGTGGGTTACGCAGGGCAGTGGGGGTATCCGGTGGGGTGTTGATGCGCCAGGTGATCCGGGAGAATCTGTTTTTTACGCTGCTGGGTGGGTGTATCGGTTTGATATTTTCCTATCTTTTGGTATATATAGCCCGTGAGCGGATATTTGAATTGGGACAGGTGGGATATAGTGCGCCTCCTGTGGAGGGAGCGGAAACACTGGTTTCTGCAGAGATGGTCTTTAACCTGCCGGTGTTCTTTACGGCTCTTTTTATCTGCCTGTTGCTGAACCTGCTTTCGGCTGTTATTCCGGCCTGGAGAGCTTCCCGGTGTGATATTGTTCACTCATTAACCTCCAAACAGTAGCGTATGATACGGAATATCTATAAACAGTTGTGGAACCGCAGGCGCAGTAATGCCTGGTTGATCCTGGAGCTTTTCCTGGTTTTTTGCCTGGTCTGGTATATCGTGGACCACTTTTTTGAACTGGGATTTAATGCGACGCTTAAAAACCATCAGCAGTTAAGTTATACCTGGCAGGTAGAGTTGGGGGAGCTTCCGCAGGATCATCCGGATTTTGTAAAGGAGGCAGAAGATCCGGAAATAAAATATGATAATTTTATCTACCTGGCGGATCTGTTGAAGGATCATCCGCTGGTGGAGGCAGCAGGAGTTTCCCTTTACTCTGTGCCCGGAAAAAACAGTGGAATGTTCAGGAATAACACTTCGCAGGATAGTACACGGGTGGCGAACGGAAAGCATGTGGTGTTTGATCCCCGGTACGATTATTTCAGTGTGTTCAGGCATACCCGGGAGTCCGGAAGGGTTCCGGCCAGGGTTGCCGATTTTGACTGGAGCCTTCCGGGAGCAGTGGTGGTGAGTAGGGGGGGCTGAAAAACTTTACCCGGGGGAACCTGCGGTCGGTAAGATCGTATTGACGGATGGTGATAGGGGGATTGAAGAGATGCGGATCATCGGGATCATGGATGATGTTAAAAAGTTTACCCATGAACGCTACCTGGGAGTCTATTATACACCCCATATCCTGGAACGCAGGGATTTGGGATATGCAGAGATTGTGATAAGAAGTAAGGATCACCTCTATCCGGGAAGCTTCAAATCTACTTTTATGAAAGAGATAGCTCCCTCTTTGCGCAGGGGAAATTATTACCTGAAAGAGCTGATCTATATCCCGGGCGTAGAAGCGGAGAGTAACCGGAACCGGGATAGTGATCTGTTGACCCAACTTTGCATGATCTTTTTCCTGTTGATCAATGTAGGACTGTGCCTGGTGGGTACTTTCTGGTACCGGGTAAATACGCGGAAGGCGGAGATCGGCCTCAGGCTGGCTGTGGGGTCTACCCGGAAAGGGGTAGTGAGGTTGCTTTGCCTGGAGGGGGTGGCCCTGCTTGCCTGTGTGGTTCTTCCTGCCCTGGTAGTGGAGTATCAGCTCCTGGCGTTGGATATGACACAAACATGGATGCTGAAATTCAGGGAGCCGGAGTACCGGGTAGATAACCTCTTTATCCGTTTCCTGATCACCAATGCGATCACTTTTCTGATCTTGTTGGCCGTGGTCACTTTGGCCGTATGGATCCCTGCCCGGAAAGCGGCTGTACTGGCTCCGGCGGAGGTATTACACGAAGATTAAATAAATAAATATTAAATCAAACAAACTATAGTATGATCACATTAGATTCACTTTCAAAGATTTACAGGACCGATACCATTGAAACGGTTGCCCTGGAGAATATCAACCTCACTATAAACAAGGGAGAGTTTGTCAGCATTATGGGGTCTTCGGGTTGTGGTAAGTCGACCCTGCTCAATATTATCGGCCTGTTGGATTCTCCCTCTTCGGGGCAGGTCCGTATTGCGGATACGGATACTACGGGTATGAAGGATAAGGAGTTGGCTCACTTCCGCAACCGCACCCTGGGTTTTATCTTCCAGAGTTTCCATCTGGTCAATTCGCTGAATGTACTGGATAATGTGGAGCTTCCGCTTTTGTACCGGAAGGTCTCTGCTTCGGAGCGTCGCCGCCTGGCCGGGGAGATGCTGGAAAAGGTGGGATTGAGCCACCATATGAAACATTTCCCTACACAGCTCTCGGGTGGTCAGCGCCAGCGTGTGGCCATTGCCCGTGCCATGGTGGGTAATCCGGAGATCATCCTGGCGGATGAGCCTACGGGGAACCTGGATAGTAAGATGGGTGCCGAGGTAATGGGGCTGCTTAAAAAACTGAATGAGGAGGAGGGGTGTACCATTGTAATGGTTACCCACGATGAACGGCAGGCCCGGGAGACGAACCGTATTATCCGGCTCTTTGACGGGCGGCAGGTGATGTAAGATATAACAGGAATAACGAATGTCGATTCAAATCTGGTTTATGAATGTATTATATAGTAAACAGGCTTACCGGCTGTTGCAGGAGAATAGGTTCCTGAGTATAATCTCTATACTGGGAACCGCTCTTTCCATTGCTATGATTATGGTGGTGGTGATCCTGTTCCGGGCCAAAACAGCGGATACGATTCCGGAGGTGAACCGCAGCCGCTCTTTGTATGTGAAACTGGCTACCGCCAGATCCGGCAAAGGAAATAGGAGTATGAACCGGTTATCTGTGCAGGATGTAAAGGAGATTTTCTATCCGCTTACCACGCCCGAAGCTGTTACGGCAGTCTATGGAGGTGGCAGGAGCCATGCTTCTGTACCGGGAGGAACTGAATCTGTGGATTGCCGCACGCTGTATACGGATACTGCTTTCTGGAATATGTTCCGTTTCCGTTTTCTGGCAGGGTCTCCTTTCGATGAGGCCATGGTAGCAAGTGGGTTGAAAAGTGCAGTGATCAATGAAACGACTGCGCGTGTGTTATATGGTAGTGCAGGCGAGGCGGTCGGAAAAAGGATTTTTCCTGAATTATATAGAGTATACGGTGACAGGAGTAGTGAAAGATGTACATCGGTTTGCAGAGCATACCTATTCGGATATCTGGTTACCTTATACTTCCGGTAAACGCTACAGCAGTATCTCTTCCCGTATGGAGGGACGTGGAGGCGGAGTACAATGTTATATACTGGCCCGTTCTGCAGCGGATTTTGAAAAAATAGAGCGGGAAATTGCTTCCGGGCTGGCTAGTTATAATGCTTCTACCGAGGATACGGAACTGATCATTGAGGGACCGGAGAATTTTGTGGAGCAGATGAGCCATAACCTGCACGGACAAACGAAAACCGATCTGGGTCCCTATTTTATCATGGTATTTATCCTGCTTTTGGTGCCCAGTATTAACCTGAGCAGTATGGCTCATTCCCGGATGAAAAAGCGTCTTCCTGAAATTGGGGTACGGAAAGCTTTCGGGGCTACCCGGAGTGGGATCATTACTAAAGTATTGGGAGAGAACCTGCTTATCAGTGTGATCGGGGGAGTACTTGGGCTTATCCTCTCTTATCTTTCTATCTGGATATTGAGTGACTGGCTGCTCGCCTCCCGCCTGGGAGGAACAGCTTCTATGAGCCTGACTATGTTCAGTCCCCGGATTTTTCTGACCGCCTTTTTGTTTTGTTTATTAATTAATCTGCTCAGTGCCGGTATTCCCGCCTGGAAAGCTTCGGGAACCCATATTACTGACGCCCTCAATGGACGATAAGCTATGATAAAACATATCCTGAAAAATATATGGACTTCCCGTACCGGTAATGTATGGATCTTACTGGAACTTTTTGTGGTAACTATTTTCTTATGGTTCTCGGTCGATTATATCTCTACTAATGTGGTGAACCTGCATCGTCCCCTGGGGTTTGATTATGAAAATGTCTACCGGTTAGGAATGGGAAAACTGGATGTGGAAAGCGAACTGTATGATCCGGCACCGGAACATACCTCTGACATACTAGAAGATTTTTCGTTTATTATCCAGCGTTTGAAAGAGCATCCGCTGGTAGAAGATGTATGTTATACCCGGCATTATCCGCTGTTTGTATGGGATAACTACGCCATTGGTATCGAATATGATACTTTGTCTGCCGAATGCTATCTCCGGTTGGTCTCTCCTTCCTTTTTTAAGGTATTCCGGGTGCAAACCTATAGTGGTCGTAACCCGGAGTAGATATTCGGGCAAAGGGGAGGTAGCGGGATCATTTGTACGGAAGATCTGGCTGAGGAGCTTTTGGGGAGTCGTACGGCACCCGGTAAAAGAGTCTGGCTCTATAGTATCGAAGATAGTGCTACGGTGGTAGATGTGTGTAAGAACCAGAAAATAATGGATTATAGCGGTTACCAAAAGGCTGTTTATTTACCTATTCTTTTTCAGCCGGAGGATAAGGTTACCCTGGGAGGTATGCCGGAAATATATTTCCGGATCAGGAAAGGGGCTGACTATAAGGGATTGCCGGATGAATTCCGGCGGGAGATGGCTCCTAAACTCCGATCGGTAACCTGTATTTGCAGCTGGTAGAACCGCTTTCGGATATACGGGAAAATATGGTACAGGAGAGCCGGAATATGTTTAATATATATATCGCGGTGATCCTCTTTTTCCTGGTCAATATTTTTCTGGGAGTGCTGGGAACATTCTGGTTCCGTACCCAGTACCGGAGGCATGAGATCGGTTTGCGGCTGGCACTGGGTAGTACCCGTAACCAGGTACAGGGTTTATTGATGGCCGAAGGGGTTCTGTTATTGATCCTGGCTTTTTTACCGGCTGTGATCGTGTGTTATCACCTGCAGTATGCGGAGTTTGTCTTGTCTTATCCGGTTCCCCTGGGCTGGGGACGTTTTTTTGCTAACGCAGTTAATCACATTTTTCCTGCTTACCGGTATGCTTATCCTGGGTATCTGGTTCCCGGCCCGCCGGGCAATGGATACGGAGCCGGCGGAGGTCTTGCATGAAGAGTAATAACTATACGAACCTATGAAAAACTTTACAGCTATCAGGCAATCGTTCTATCTCTTCAGGGAGAACCCGGTGCTGAGTATGATCTCTATACTGGGTACGGCACTGGCTATCTCCATGATCATGGTGATCATTATCCTGTTCCGGGCGCGTCTTGTAGATAACGGGTAGAGATCAACCGGAGCCGTACGCTCTATTTTACGTAGGTCAGGGTAGAGAATAAGGAAAAAGATCATGTGAGTATGTACTCTTTCTCTCCCCGGGATATTAAGGAGTTATTTTATCCGCTTACTACTCCGGAAGCTGTGACGGCAGTGTATGGGCAGGAGAGAATGGATACCCGGGTGCCCGGGGGAAGAGAGCGGGTACGGGCCTGGGTGCTCTATACGGATGCCGGGTTCTGGAAAGTTTTTAGTTTCCGTTTTCTGGCCGGGGCTCCTTTTGATGAGGCGATGGTGCAAAGCGGGATGAGAAATGTGGTGATCAGCGAAAGTACGGCCCGCAGGTTGTATGGGGGTGTGGCTGTTGCTGTGGGTAAACCCATCCGTTTTAACTTTATAGAGTATACGGTGGTAGGGGTAGTAGCTGATGTTCATAAACTCTCGGAGAGTAGTTATTCGGATATCTGGCTTCCCTATACAGTGAATGAAAAGTATATAAACCAGGATGCCCGGGGAGACCTGGAGGGGCGTACCGGACCCTGCCGGTGTTATATCCTGGCCAAAGGGAAGAAGGATTTTGGTAGGATCAGGTAGGAGGTGGCTGCTTCTCTGGCGCGTTACAATGCTGCCTCCGGAAAGGTAGAGATGAGTTTTCTTCCTCCTCAGACCTATATGGACCAGATGTTTGATTCTGTAGGGGAAGAGACGGGGGCGGTGTTCTTTAAATATACCCTGGTTATCCTGGTCCTTTTGCTGGTTCCCGGGATTAATTTATCGGGTATCGCTTATTCGGAGCTCAGGAAGCGTTTACCGGAGATCGGGATCCGGAAGGCATTCGGGGCAACCCGCCGGGAAGTCATGTGGAGGATGCTCCGGGAGAATCTTTTGCTCTCTTTGCTGGGGGGAGTCCTGGGGCTTCTGCTCTCTTATCTCTCTATCTTCCTGCTCAGCGACTGGTTACTGGCTTCGAACTTCGGGGAGTCCTCTTCGATGACTCTTTCCATGTTCAGTCCCTGGATCTTTGGGGTCGCGTTTTTGTTCTGCCTGCTTATTAACCTGTTGAGTGCCGGTATACCTGCCTGGCGGGCAGCAGGGGCAGAGATCACAACGGCACTAAATAAGGAGGAGTTATGATAAAGCATATTTTTAAAAATATATGGAGGTTGCGCAGGACGAACAGCTGGATCGTGCTGGAACTCTTTGTGGTTTCCGTCTTGTTGTGGTACTCCCTGGATTTTCTTTATATGTACCTGGTGGACCTGAAGAATCCGCTTGGGTTTACTTATGAGCAGGTATACCGGGTAAAGGCGGGGGTGGTTCCTGTAAACAGTGACGAATATGACCGGGACCCGGCTCATAGCGGGAACCTGCTGGATGATTTTCTTTTCTTTTACGAACGGGTCAGGGAGCATCCGGCGGTAGAGGATGCGTGTTATACGGATGGGTACCGTACTTATGGCCGGGGATGGTCGGGAAGGGCAGTCTTGTATGATACGGTCTCTTTTTCGGCGGGTTTCAGGACGGTTACTCCTTCTTATTTTAATGTCTTCCGCATTGCTTTGCACGACCTTGTTTCTCCGCAGGATGTTTTTGCCGCAGGAGGAGTTATTTGTACGAAGGATCTGGCCCAGGATTTTTTCGGAAATAGTAACCCGTATGGCAGGAAGTTTTCGGTAGGAAGACCGGACAGCCTGATGATAGGGGGGGATCGCCGAAAATCAAAAGCTTATAGAGTTCCAGAACTATGGACCTGTGGTATTCCTGCCCTTTAGGTTTACGGAAGAGTATGTCATGAGGCAGACTCCTGATATCTATTTCCGGGTCAGGAAGGAGAGGGATCACCAGGATCTTGCCTATAACTTCCTGATGGAGATGGATGAGAGACTTCGCATCGGCAACCTCTACCTGGAGGAGGTGGAGTCCTTAGAGGATTCACGTACGATCTTATTGAGGGAGGTGATCAATGAATTCAGGCTCTATTCTTCTGTTATCCTCTTTCTGGTCATTAATATTTTCCTCGGGGTGACCGGGACCTTCTGGCTCAGTACGCGTTCCCGCAGGCACGAGATCGGGCTGCGGATGGTTATGGGTAGCAGCCGGAAGCAGATCCGCTCCCTGCTTTTGGGTGAAGGAGCTCTTTTGTTGCTGGTCGCTTTTATTCCTGCTCTGTTCGTTGCCCTTCATATACAGGGGGCCGGCCTTACGGAGAGTGAACTGACTCCTCACACTCCTGCCCGTTTCCTGGTAGTACAGGGAGTTACGTTGTTGGTACTGGCGGGAATGGTCTTTGCCGGAATAGGGTTCCCTGCCCGCCGGGCAATGGATACGGAGCCGGCGGAGGTATTGCATGAAGAGTGAACCGGATAAAAACTCTTTGTTGTATCTGTTGCTTTTACGGGTATTCCCGGGTTGAACTTTCATAGGCTAAATTTTATTTTGTATATTCACACCGTAAATGCAGGAGTACAGAAAAGGGCTGATCACTTTTTATGAAACAGAAGATTATACCCCATATACCGACTCTTTTCTGAACAGGCAAATAGAACGTATAAAAGAGATAGAAGGATAATCGGGGGTAATAAGTAAAATAGAATATGGAAATATATCACGGTGGATATTGTGCTATTGAACTTCCTGAGATCAGAGAGGGAAAATATACCAAAGATTTTGGAACGGGGTTTTATTGTACGGAATTGAAAGAACAAGCTGTACGTTGGGCAAGGCGTTATGATACTCCAACGGTTAGCATTTATAACTTTGATTTAGGCACAGGACTGAAAGTGTTGCATTTTACAGAAATGACGGAAGAATGGCTGGACTTTATTGTGAACTGTCGTAATAAGGTAAGCCATGATTATGATATTGTAATTGGTGCAATGGCAAATGATCAGGTATATAACTATATTTCTGATTATGTGAGTGGCGTTCTTACGAGAGAACAATTTTGGATACTTGCTAAGTTTAAACGTCCCACCCATCAGATAAACTTTTGTACTCCCGAAGCGTTGAAGTGTTTATCTTTTATAAAGTGTGAGGAGATTGAAAAATGAGAGGAAGAGAAAAGAAAGAATATAACGACCTGTTTTTTGTTTGTAGCCTGATAGAGTATATCGGAAGAAAAACAAAGAATCACCGCAATGTAGTGGTGAATGCAATAGGTCGGGAAAAACTCCGGCATCTTTATGAGTTGGCAGATGTCTACCACAGTGAGAATATCGACAAAATATCGGATGAACTGATTCGTGATTGCCGGATAGAGCAGGGAGTGTTTGATAATATTGAGAAAGCGAACTACTTAATCCCTACTCATTGGGATATTGGCAAGGTTTATAAACGCCTGATCGTAGATGTGTGGAACAAACAAGGCAAAGAACCTGTTGATGCCCTGATTGAAGTTTATAACTCCTGGTTATCCCGGAAAATTGAAGACTTTAATAGTAGCCTGTATTATGAAAATCCGGATTACCTGTATGAATCGTACGTGAAAGGCGAACCGCTTTGAAAAAAAGAGGTTCCTGTCAGGGAACCTCTTTGGAATAAATAATAGGGGTATCTTTTAATGACAATGGCCTCCACAGCCTTCGTCGTTGCATCCTTCATCACTGCATCCGTCTCCGCAGCCACAACCACAACCGCCTCCACCTGACATCATGGTGATCATCTCCTGGATCTCTTCGTTGGTAGCCGGGCGGGATTCGATCACTTGTCCTACAAAAGTAAGGTCGTCTCCTGCCAGCGGATGGTTGAGGTCTACTGTTACGGTATCCTCTTTTACTTCTGCAATGGTAGCATTCATGCGGTTCCCTTCCGCATCCATCAAAGGTACTACATTACCTGCGTAGATGCGCTCAGTATCGAATTTACCGTCTACCTCAAATACATTCTTAGGGAGGTCAAGTACATGCTCTTCGTCATAATCTCCGTATGCCTCGGCCGAAGGAATGGTGAATTCAAATTTATCTCCCGGTTCCAGGGTGCGGATCTCTCTCTCAAAGGAGTCCAGGGTGGTACCTAATCCGGATATGAACTGGAACAGATGATCTGCTTTTGCGCTTTCAACTAATTCTCTCTCTCCATCCTCTGTTACGTACAGGTCGTATGAAACCGTGATGTACTTGTTTAATGCTGTTTCCATTTATTGTTATAATTATGTAAGTTCTGTAAAGTAGATGGCAAAGATAGAAATTATTTATCACTCATTTGCTTGTCATAAGCTAATTTCAGCTGTTGGAGTGCTTTTTCCAGCGTGGGGCGGGGACATCCGATATTCATGCGCATAAATCCCTCTCCCTCTTTGCCGAAAGTGGTTCCTTCGTTAAGAGCCAGTCCGCATTTATTAACGAAAAAATTAACAAGTTGTTCATGGCTGAGTCCCATCTCCCGGCAATCCAGGAATACCAGGTAGGAGGCTTCCGGAAGGATGGCTTTGATCTTCGGGGCCTGCTCTTTCAGGAATTTATCCAGGTAGTTCACATTCTCCTGGATGTAAGCGAGTAATTGTTCCAGCCACTCTTCTCCGTAGGTGTAGGCAGCTTCTACGGTTTTAAAAGCAAAAATATGTCCGTTCTCCGATTCTGTTTTTTCCAGTTCTACCGAGAAGCGGTTCAGGATCTCCGGATTTTCGGAGATGGCATGCGAGCTGGTAAGCCCCGGCATATTGAAGGCTTTACTGGCAGCCATCAGGGTGATGGAGTTCATTTTAGCTTTTTCGGATATAGTGGAAAAGGGATAGTGGGTATGTCCGGGCAGGGTAAGATCAGCGTGTATCTCATCTGCCACTACCAGTACCTTATTCTCGTAACAGATGGCTGCGATCTCTTCCAGTTCTTCCCAGTTCCATACCCGGCCTCCGGGATTGTGGGGGTTGCACAGGAAAAAGAGTTTGCAATCTTTTACCTGCTTGCGGAAGAGTTCCATATCCATCCGGTAGCTTCCGTTCTCCAGGATCAGTGGATTGAATACAATTTCCCGGTCGTTCTTGCGGGGATAGATAAAGAAGGGATGGTATACGGGGGGCTGGACCAATACTTTATCACCGGGGCGGGTAAATGCCTGTACAATAAAGGAGAGCCCGGATACTACGCCCGGTGTGAATTGGATCATTTCCGGATTTACCTGCCAGTTGTATCTCTTTTTCAGCCAATTGCTGATAGAGGTGTAGTAGCTGTCCGGTATGATGGTATATCCCAGTATCTCCTGGTCGCATATATTGCGGGCTGCCTCCAGGACACAGGGAGGGGTTTTAAAATCCATATCGGCTACCCACATGGGTATCAGGTTCTCATTGTTCCAACGGAGTCGCAGGCCTTCTACCTTCAGGGAGTCGGTGCCCCGGCGGTCAATTATTTCATCAAAATTGTATTTCATAGGGTCATTGCATTATAGAATTCTGTGGGTTACAAATATAGATAAATTTAGCCGGATGGAATGGGTAGGATCCTATAAAAAGTATTCCGATAGAGAGGGTTGCAGGGGCAGGCATCTACCGTTATGGTATGATTTAGTGGGGGGGGATAATGCTTTCCTGATAGCTTTATGAGGACCGGGGA
>JAJQBG010000328.1 GCA_021203405.1 Bacteroides sp. | reverse complement strand
ATCCTACTGTTTTAGCCGCCGATCTCCTTTTTTTCCGCACATTTTCCGGTCAAATAGAATGAGGAAATATATTTTACACCCCTATCCACAGGCCACACCCATCCGGTAGCCAGATAAGAACAGCTATATTAACGGACGATTAATATTCCATTAATTATCCGGTATAAAAAGGAATAAGATGTATTTCAGGAAATGATCTGCTCGAATGAGTATTTAAAATCTACCCCGAACAAAGATTGATACTCTTTGGTAAAAGCTGTATAGGCTTTCTGTGCCAAACCGTTTTTACCCATTTCAACCAGCAGAGTACATTTTATCTTAAGGGCATCTTCATTCAGGGAGTCGTGGGCAAAAATGGCATCCGCAATGTGTATCATCATCGAAGGAGTCAGGTTGTACCGGGAAGATTGTTCAATGAGGCTTAATAAGAGATCTATTAATTTATTGGAGAAATCCGCTTTGAAACTATCTACCCATTCTGTTTCCAGATTAGGGAGCAGCTCTCCCGCAGAAGCAATAGAGACGAGTCTGTTTATATCCTTATGCTCTGCCTGGTGGGCAATGCGCTTCATGAGGATCAACGCTTCGTAGTAGTCGCAGTAAATATCCTCGCCAAACTCTACCGTCCAGTAAGAGTTCATACAGCCAATAGAGATAGGACCTATTTTCTCAAATATACCCCGCAACTTACTTAAGGAGACTCCCCGGTTATTCTTGGCACTCTCATTGGATTTATCGAACCAGAGGATCTCCCGTAACTTAACGGAGGAAATTCCTTTACCATCTTTCAGGGTGTACAACAGGATGAGCAGGAATAACTGTTTTAAGGTTGGAGTGAAGTCGCCTGTGATCTTGTTCGAATCTCTGTCGATCACCTGGAATCCGCCGAACAGAAGGATGGATTGCTTTTGAATGCCTTCGTGAAGAGGTTTTATACCGATAATAGGATCGGAAGCCGTCTCTTCCTGAATCACTTCCGGTTGTTTCCCGGCATCGGGCTGGTCGTTGAGAGATTGTTTCCTATATCTCCTCTTACACACGACTAGGATTCCTGAAAGAACGACAAGGAATAGAGGAATAAAAAGATAAATCCATCTGTTTGTGGCTTCACTGGGGTTTTGTATCAGGTCCGCTTTATTAAGCGGTGGAAAAGCCAACGAGTAAATACTTAGCGTGGCTTCCTGTTTTCTTTCATCTGTATAGGAGGTTACAGCGATCAACCGCTCCCCGTCCTCACTCAGGTAGAGATCAGCATAGGAGAAAACATCACTAAAAGGGTAAGGTATACTTTCAGCCAATAATTCATATACCGGATTTTCGGTAGAAAAGCGATAGAGTTGCAACGTTGAATTGAATCTTTGGTGGGGAAAACACAAAGCATAGAAGCATTTATTCAGGGTATCTACTACCAGAGAATTGGCTACGACAAAATTGTGTTGATTAGCGTTTAATTCCCATATTTTTTTATCTCAGCCGTCTCTATATGATAGGAGTATAAGTCATAATAGTTGTGTGGAGAGAGTTCCTGGTCTCCTTTTTCACTGCCATATCCACTGAAAAGAAGAAGAGTCTGATCGTCTGCCACACCCAATCCTGCCAGATAGCGCGGGGGTATCGTGTCTCCTTTCTGTCTAACAGACTCCCATTTCCCGCTTTTTGGATCATATTGGTGAATATCGTTTTTATAGATATGAAAGCCATACCCACCAAACGTATACAGCGTATGGTCTGCCGGGTTAAAATAACGATTGTGATGCCAGTAATGAGGATCTGTCGTTTCCGATTCGTTATTGCTCCAGCTATGGGCGGAAGCATCATAACAGGCCGGCTTATCGGTAAAGTTATAGGAGAAATAGTGTCCCGTTACCGTATTATATAGCAGATTATTGGATTTATTCCCCAATGGATTACCGCTGGCATTGATATGCTTTACCAGCAGGCGTGTATTAATATCATAGGTATAAAAAGCCTGTTTATCAGCAATCGCAATTTCGTTCCCTTTCCGGTTAAATGTGGGTTGAGGATATACTCCTGTAGTAAATACAGTATCCAGGTTTCAATAAGTATGGCTATCTAACAGCCATTGTGGAGCTTTGCACGAGGCTAAACGGCGCTCTACTTCATCATATACTCCGTTTTGAGTATGCCGGGCCAGTTGCCAGTGATATTTTTGCTTTCCTTTACTATCCCTGATACGGATATCCCGGATCGACATAGCAGGAACATCACTGGTTTCGTAGGAGATAATATCATTTTTTCCGAAAACTACCCGGACTGTTTTAAAGTGCTTAAAATAATCATCGGTTCTCTCAAACTCCCGGTCGTTAATGATCAGTTTAAATAATCCTTTTTTTAGGATCAATTTGTATTTTTACTTTAATCCATTCACCGAAACCGGTCTCCAGTGTTTCAAAGAGTTGATTACACAATACATGTCCTGACCCGTAAAATAGCTGTAAGCTGTGGCTCGATCACATGGCTGTTGCGGGTCCTGGTCAACAGCAGATCTATATTTTCATTCTCTTCTCCTATGATCCGGAATAGATATCCAAAATTGTGTAATACTTGCCTGAAAGAGACATCAAACTCCAGGATAAAACCATCCGGAAAAGAGAAAGGGTGTTCCGGTGTTAAATTCAGGCCGGTACGTTCTTCTTTTTCTACCTCGTAAGAATTGAAGATCAATCCATAGTTAAAAGCCGTTTTACCCTCTGCTAAACCAGCTAAAAGAATAAAACTACATACCAGAATATATTTCAGTGTTGCTTTCACAGATCAGATGGAATGTGTTTGTGGCAAATATCGCATTTTTTATTCAATTTACAGACTTTTTTATTCGAATTGTAGAATATAATAGGGAGCCTGGAACAGCCTTGTAATAAAAAAGGAGGAGGCTCGCATCCCTGCAAGCCTCCTGTTAACCTGAAACATCTATTAAAAAACTAAATCAATCCATGAAACCTATAAGTGTAATTTGGCGTTTTGTTATTGAAACCGCCAGTCGTGGGTGTCTTTGATGCAGCGGACGGAAAGTCCGAGTTTCCGGGTATTTACTGCGTATTCATAGACTATCGTGGAATATATTTCTACTACAGCCTCGGTTTGATAGGTTTCCCTGTCCCATAATGTGGCAATACCTCTACCCCATTGATCTGCACCGGCCTGTTCTAAGTCGCCATCAACTATGAAGCCTCCGGTGGGGAAGATGATTGAATTTCCTCCCAGTGTGAAAGTTGCGTATGAGTTATTGGCAAATTCATAGGTTCCCGGGAAATTGCTGGGCCAGAATACATTCATATCTGTCTCTGAAGGTACTCTCCATCCGGCGGGACAGGGGTCGAAAACGGTTTTCCGTTTTTGTGTGTCGTTCCATAGGTTGTCATTCTGGTATTTGCTTTCTGTTGCGTTCGTATACCAGTCGTTCATAGGGAAGTATTCAGCTCCGTTGGTGTAGAAACGGGTGGGGTTATGGATGCTGTTTTCCAGATTTTTACTTGCATTTACTGGCTCGAATGTAATGTATTGCCGGGCGCCTCCGGCATCGTATATCGGAAATTGATTCGTAGCGGTCTGTAGGTCACAATCCAATAAGTTGCGGGCTCCGGGGAACGGGTCTTTGCGTCCCCATTGGTAGTAGAGTCCGGCGGATTCCGTGGGAATTATGTCGGTGAAATTGGTATAGTCGCCGTTGGAGCCGAGGTTACGGTCCATAAGGGGAGCTTTTCCGGGATAGGTAAATACGGGTCCTCCGTTGTCGGGGTCGTAGCTGGTTACCCAAATGTGGAAACTCCATAGGGTCTCACCGTTTTGCTGGATGGCAATCACTGCATTTCCATACGGGGTATTTCCTGCGGTGACCTCGAGGGTGGCATCGCGGTAGTCGTTTGAGTTGTTAGGGTTGATGGTGGTTTGCCCGATTAGTCCGGGTGTGGTTTGCCATAGGGTTACGGGCGTCAGGCCCAGGTTGCCGGTGGGGTTGAGTGGGGTGTTCCTGCTTGCTTCTCTTTCCCATATCCAGAATAGCTTGCGTAGGGGTATGTGTACGGTCTGCCCACTGGGCACCAGGTAGCAGTTGGGTCGGGGGTGGCGGCTATCACGTCGATGGTCTGGTCGGGGGCAATGCCTTCGGTGTCGCGGAAGGTGAGCCACATTTTTCGTCCGGAGCGGGTCAGGCCGTATAGATCTGATCCGGTGGTGGTGGCGCGTTCTACTTCGTAGGTGAGGCGGTCGCCGGTTTTCATGTTGTATCCGCCGGTGGTGCCTTCCCGGTATTTATAGTCGGCGTTCGTTCCGGGAATCAGGAAGAGGTTGGGCAATTCGGTCGTTACTTCGTGGAGTATCCATGAGGTATTGGAGTAGACGGTAAGGGCTTCTTCGTGTCCCATATAGCTGTATTTTTCGGGGTTTTCCACGACGATGGAGATACATTCATGCCGGATATAGATGCTTTTGGTCAGGGTTTCTTCGGCGTTACTTACCTGGAAGGTAACGGTGGCTCCGTCTTGCAGGAATGGGTTGCCTTCTGCCGGGTCTGTTTCCCGTAAGGTGAAGGCGGTGGGTTTAATGGTGAAGGTGTATTCTTCCTGGCCATTGGTCAGGGTACGGCCTTCGTAAATGGCGTTGTCTCCGGTGGTTTCAAAAGGAAAAACCCGGTCACCGAGCATGATGATGGCCATCCGGCATCCGCTGGGGCCGCTCCATTTGACGGTGAAGGTTTCCTCCTGCTCTTCCAGGGGTGGCTGGCTGGGGCTGCGGGGGTTGCTTCGGAACCGGATATCTGTGAGTGGCTGGCCGCTGGCATCGACTATTTCGAGGGAGATGCCCTGGAGGTGGGATTGGGTGACGTGTATGGTGTGTTCCATCCGGCCGGAGGTGACGGTAAAGGTGGCTTCACGGGGAGTGGGATCGGACACCGTGGGGTTGTAGGCGTCTGCGGTGAGGTTGACTTCGCCGTTGGTGCCGCGGGTGCCGTGGTCTTTGTCCATGTGGAGCCAGTCTTCGGAGCCGTCGCCGCCGGTGTAGGTGATTTCGCCTATTTGCCAGCCCAGCGGGCTGTCGGTTTTTACGACGAAGGTCTGGGTGCTTTGTTCTTTGTCGTAGTGGATGGTTTCGTCGCTGACGGAAAGGAAGTACTTGCCGTCAAATTGTACGGATTCGCTGTCGCTGTCGTCGAAGCGGAATAGTTCGCTCACGGTGTTGAAGGGTTTGCAGGTGGCGGCATCTTCGATGGAGCGGTAGCCGGGGCCGAGTATTTCCCTGACTACGATGGTATAGG
>JAJQBG010000149.1 GCA_021203405.1 Bacteroides sp. | reverse complement strand
TTTCTGTCCCGCTTTCAGGATTTTATTCATATCCATAAGTTTTGTGGAACATAACCAGTATTAATTAAAAACAGATCTGAACTAACTAAATAAAACAAACTGACTGATCGTAAAAAACATCAAAGAGCTGACCCAACCAATAAACCTTCCTGATAGATGTGCTGACAAATGATAAGGTAAGAATATACTTACTTATTCAAATAACATCTAATGGAAAGACCTATGAGAGAAAAACTAATGTTAGTATTGATCTGGTTTTTTGCCAATACCGGATTAATAGCGGCACAGCATGTGCAGGTGCGGGGAGTTGTGGTTTCTGAGGAAGATGGAACTCCGGTGATAGGAGCGTCAGTGATGGTAAAGGGTACCAGCTATGGAACCATTACCGATCTGGAAGGAAGATTCAGCCTTACCGGCATCCCGGAGGATGCGAGGGTATTACGGGTGTCTTGTGTGGGGATGATCACCAAAGAGGCACCGATACGGCGGGAAATGAGAATTATATTGTCTCCGGATAATCAGCTACTGGATGAGGTAATGGTGGTGGCGTATGGAACGGCAAAGAAATCTTCTTTTACGGGATCGGCTGCTGTAGTGGGTTCGGAACAGATTGCCAGGATACAGACGGCAGATGTAACCCGGGCACTGGCTGGAACGGTTCCGGGTGTTCAGATCACCTCTTCATCCGGTGCGCCGGGCTCGGGTACCAGCATCCGGGTACGGGGGTTGGGCTCTATCAATGCTTCGAGTGAACCGCTGATCGTAGTGGATGGTGTTCCCTACGATGGCGATCTGAACCTGATCAATCAGCAGGATGTGGAATCCATGACTGTTTTAAAGGATGCGGCTGCCAATGCGCTGTATGGGGCACGGGGTGCCAATGGAGTCATTCTGATCACGACTAAGAGAGGAAAGAGCGGTAAAAGTACGGTGACTGCCGATATTAAGGTGGGTGGAAATATGCGGGGAATTCCGGAGTATAATATTATGCGGGACCCTGTGACCTATTATACGACTTTTTGGAAAGGTCTTGAAGCGAAGTACGACGCGGATGGTGTTGCAAATCCGGGACAGAGTGCTTCCGAGGTATTAATCGAAAGTCGTTTCGGTCTGGCATATAATATAACCAATGTGGGAGCCAATGAGGTGGTCCTTGCGGATGGAACATTCAACCCGAATGCCCGCATACTCTATCAGGACGATTGGGAAAAGGAGTTGTTCCGCAACGGTATCCGGCAGGAGTATCATGTGAATATGAGCGGAGCGAGTGAGTCTACCTCTTATTATCTCTCTTTTGGTTACCTGAACGATGAAGGGTATATTGTGAATTCTTTGTTCGAAAGATATTCGGCCCGGCTCACCCTGGAACATCAGTTTAAAAAATGGCTCAGAGCGGGAGGGAACTTTGCGTATGTAAATACTTCGACCGCCGCCTCTATTGCCAATGAAGAGGAGGACCAGACGGCTGGGGTGAACATTTTTTATGTTTCCAGAACCATGGCTCCGATCTATCCGGTTTATAAGAGGGATGCCAATGGAGCTATTATGTACGAGGAGAGCGGACGTGTTATATATGACTATGGAGATAGTCCTACACGGCCCCACCTGGGAGGTACCAATGCATTGGGGGCTCAATACCTGGATTAGCGGAATTTCCAGAGCGACTACTTTTCGGGAAATATGTTTGCCGAGGTTCTTCTTCCACAGGATCTGAAATTTACTTTCCGGGTGGGTGTGCAGAATGAGAACACACGTACCAGCCGGTACTGGAATGGAGAGTATGGACAATTTACATCTCAGAATGGAATAGCCTCGCAGACCAGCCGGCGCAGCCTTACCGTGAACCTGCAACAGTTGCTTACCTGGGATAGGATCTGGGGAGAGCATTCGCTTTCGCTATTGGCGGGGCATGAAACGTATCAGAATGATTATGAGTATCTGGGAGGGACAAAGAATAACTTTGCCCTGCTGGGTTCTTTAAACCTGGATCATGCGGTGAGTAATCCGAAGGTCGGTTCTAATACCTCGCACTATTCTACGGAAGGGTTTCTGGGGCGTGCGGAGTATAATTTTATGGATAAGTATTATTTCTCGGCAAGTTTCCGGCGGGATGCTTCTTCGGTATTCCTCAAGGATCATCGCTGGGGGAACTTCTGGTCGGTGGGGGCTTCCTGGCGACTGAAGGAGGAGGCTTTTTTGCAGGATGTGGAGTGGCTGGATAACCTGAAGTATAAGATCAGTTATGGTTCTCAGGGAAACGATTACCTGTTAAAGACGGATGGTACCCGCAACCGTTATCCCTGGCAGGATCAGTACGAGGTGTTAAACAACAACGGAGAGCCGGCTTTGAACCAGGTTGCCAAAGGGAACAGGGAGTTGAAATGGGAAACGAATTATAACTTTAATACAGGGATAGAGTTTGGTGTGCTTAATCATCGTTTGTACGGAGAGGTTGATTTCTTTATACGGTATGCCAAAGACCTGCTTTTCAATCGTCCGCTGGCTCCTTCGAGTGGTTTGGGTACCTATCCGGATAATATCGGGAATATGCGGAATACGGGGGTGGAATTTGAACTGGGGAGCGAGCTGATCCGTACCCGGAAGATACAATGGAATTTTACGCTCAATGCCACTCATTATAAGAATAAGATCCTGAAGATACCGGAAGATAAACGGGATGTAGGAGTATGGAAAGGACTCTTTAAACTGGTAGAAGGTGGTTCTTACTACGATTACTATATCAGAGAGTGGGCTGGGGTAGATCCTGCGGACGGAGCGGCTATGTGGTATAAAAATATATACGATGCCAGTGGTAAAGTGACCGGAAAAGAGACTACCAAAGTGTATGGTGAGGCAGACGATCTAAAGGTGGCTTCCGCACTTCCTAAGTTGTACGGTGGTTTCCATACTTCCCTGGCTCTGTACGGGTTTGATCTCTCTGTGGGTTTTAGTTATCAGGTAGGGGGAAAAGGAATGGATAATACCTACAGGGGGCTCATGCATGGTAGTTCTTCAAGAGGATATAATTTCCATAATGATATACTACAGGCATGGACTCCGGAAAACAGAAATACCGGTGTTCCCAAAATGAACTATAATGAGAAAGAAATTAATACTACTTCGAGCCGTTTTCTGGTTGGGGCTTCTTACCTGAGCTTGCAGAATATTTCGTTGGGTTATACTTTTTCTCCCGATATTCTCCGGAAACTTACGGCAGAAAATCTGCGCCTTTACCTGGTGGCAGACAATGTGGCCCTTCTTTCGGCCAGAAAGGGGTACGATCCCCGGATGAACTGGGCGGGGGAGAATAAATATAATTACGGGGCTATCCGCACTATTTCCGGCGGATTGACTGTGTCCTTTTAATATCAGCATATACATCTAAAAAAAGAGTTATGAAAAAAGATACTATATAGATTCTTGATGACAGTTGTAATAGTACTGTTTGTGGCGGGCTGTAGTGATTCATTCTTTACGTCGGATCCGGGCGATGTGGTGAACGGGGATTACCTGGAAGAGGTGGGACCGGCCGCAGGCTTGAACGGAATGTATGCCTATATGTATAAACTGGATACGATGGAACAGGGAGAGGAGGATGTGATGCATTATGATTACGGATATATGCATACGGTACTGGCCTCGGAGTTGTGGGGACAGGATATGGTGCAGTATAGTGCGGGTTATAACTGGTATTACGGTGAGTGCCAGATTGCTATTACTACGCGTGGTTATCAGTATCTTGCCTGTTATTTTCACTGGAACTTCTTTTTCCGCCTGGCAAAGTGTGCGAACGATGTACTGAATTCGTGCACCGAAGAGGACCCGGAGATGCGGGGACAGGCACTGGCCATGCGCGCTTTTGCTTACCTGCATCTGGTACAACTTTACCAGTTCACCTATAAGGGGCACGAAAATGCTCCGGCTGTTCCGCTGGTGTATGAAACCTCTACGTCGGAAGAGCTGGCAAATAATCCGCGGGTTACGGTAAGCCGGGTCTATGAGCAGATAGAAGAGGATCTGCTCAATGCTTATGATAACTTGCAAGGGTTTTACCGGAAGGATATTACGGTTATTGATCAGTCGGTAGTGTGTGGTTTGCTGGCCCGGATGTATCTGCTGAAAGAGGAGTGGACAAAGGCTGAACAGTATGCAATAGAGGCCCGGAGTGGATATACGCAGCTGGACTCTAAAGAGCAACTTATTGATGAAGGGTATGTGGATATGGACAAGCATCCTTCCTGGATGTGGACTTCTTATATTACTTTGGATGCGCCTATTGTGGAATCCGGGATCATCAATTACATTGGTCATATCAGCTCTACGGCTTACGGGTATGTTACCGCAGGAGGTATGTTTAAAAATATCAGTTCGGAATTGTATGATAAAATTCCCGATACCGACATCCGGAAAGGCTGGTGGTGTAGCGAGGATATGACTTATATCGGTGGACCTGTAGGGGAGATTGACTTGCCTAAGTATGCAAATCTTAAGTATGGCTGGTACAATCTGGGAGGAAATAATTGCAACGACTATTGTTACATGCGTGCGGAGGAGATGTGGTTGATCGAGATCGAGGCAAAAGCGATGGGTGGAAATATTCCGGGTGCTAAAGAAGCTTTGGAGGAGTTTGTAAGGACCCGCCAGCCGAATTACCGGTGTGAGGCCAATACCGCGGAAGAGATTCGGGATGCTATCTGGTTGCAGCGGCGTATTGAGTTCTGGGGCGAAGGTCTGGCCTTTTTCGATTTGAAACGGTTAAAGAAGCTCATTATCCGCAGGTATGAAGGTAGTAATCACAACGATGATGCACTGTATGATTTTCCGGCTGAGGATGATGTGTTCAACCTATTGATCCCCCGGAAAGAGATCCAGGATAATAACGGGATCAGTGAGCAGGATAATAATCCGATCCCAAAGATCTGATCTTTTTGATAAGAGTGTCTGACAAGGGGATGATCTGCTTCTCAGACACTCTGTTATACATTTATCGGCAGATAGAATGTAGGGGTTTTATAGTGACATACAATTCTCTTTGTATTCCTGCATGTAACTATCTCACCGCAGCTTCTCTTACTCTATACTAAAAGAGGTTTCAAAGAGTATATCGGAAGAACTGCGCCCTATAAAGAGTTTATAGTCTCCTTTCTCGTCTCCCCATCCGTCGTTCTCATAATAGATCATTTCGGAGAAGGGTATCTCAAGATCGACTCTGCGGGTCTCACCCTTTTTCAGGAACACCCGTTCAAAGGCTTTAAGCTCTTTGACGGGCCGGGTGGATGCTCCCCACACTTTGTTAATATATACCTGGACTAATTCGGTTCCGTCGTAGTTGCCTGTATTCGATAAGTCCAGGGATAGGGTCAGCCGGTCTTTTTTCAATCCGGTTTGAATAGCTGTGTATGTAAATTCTGTGTAGGAGAGCCCGAACCCGAATGGATACCGGGGTTTGTGGGTAATGTCCATGTAACGGCCGGAGTAGTTCTTTTCAGACTCTACCGGAGGTCTTCCGGTATTCTTATGGTTGTAATATACCGGGATCTGGCCTAAATGCGCGGGAAAGGACATGGGTACACGGGCGGATGGATTATAGGTGCCTGTGATAACGTCGGTTATTGCATGGCTGGCTTCTGTTCCCAGCCACCAGCAATAGAGTATGGCCGGCATTTCTTCACTTATTTGAGTGAAAATAGTGGGCCGCCCGGCCATTAGCAAGGTAATGGTGTTGGGATTTGCCTGGTATATGGCTGAGGCTAATTGTTGCTGAACTTCCGGTAGGTTAATATCTCCTTTGGAACGGGCCTCTCCTGTCATGTTCCAGGTCTCTCCCAGTGTAACGATCGCTAAGTCGGCATTGCGGGCTATCTCTATGGCCTGGTTAAATCCGGACCGGTCCTCTCCTGTAGCCGGGTATCCTTCGGCAAAGAGGATGTTACTTTGGGGGTAACGCTCTTTCAATGCTTCTAACAGGGTGACCGCGACGGATTCATTACTCAGGGAGACCCAGTTGCCGTCCATGTCTCTTTTTGAATAGGCAAGGGGGCCTATCACGGCAATATTCCGGGGGGTATGGGTGACAGGGAGTAAGTTTGCTTCGTTTTTCAGAAGAATGATCGATCTCCGGACTACATCCCTGGCTGTTTCCCGGTGGGATGGAGATAATAGTTCCTCTTTCTCTTTCAATTCGTTGCCGTATTTGTAAGGGGAATCGAAAAGTCCAAGCCTGAATTTCTGTAGCAGCACCTGTTTAACGGCCTTGTCGATGGTCTCTTCCCTGACACTTCCCTCTTCCACTAATTCTTTTAAATAATTACTGTAACAATTACTTTCCATATCGATCGTGATCCCTGTTTGGATAGCTTGCCGGGCTGCCTGCTTCCTGTCTTTGCTATAGCCGTGCATAACCATTTCACGGATGGCTCCCCAGTCGGAAACCACCATGCCGTTAAAGTTCCACTGGTTGTATAAGAGATCGTAGATATAGGGATGTGCAGTGGCGGGAATTCCGTTTATTTCGTTGAAAGAGGTCATAAAGCTTGCGATCCCGCTTTGGGCCGCGACTTTGAAAGGGGGAAGGTACAGGTTGTGAAGGGTTTGCAGGGAGATGTCTACGGTATTGTAATCTCTTCCTCCGATGGCCCCGCTATAGGCTGCAAAATGTTTGGCACAGGCCATAACGGAAAGCCCGTCCCCGAAGGGTTCCTGATATCCTTCTGTCATGGCCCGGGCTATGACCGAGGCCAGGAAGGGGTCTTCTCCCGGGCCTTCCATGACCCATCCCCAACGGGGATCGCGGGATACATCGAGCATGGGAGAGAATACCCAGTGGATACCGGATACGGCTGCTTCCCGTGCCGAGACTCTGGCGGCTGACCGGATGGCTGCAGGATCAAAGCTGGCTGCCTGGGCCAGGGGGATGGGGAAGATGGTTTTGTAGCCGTGGACTACATCCTGGCCGAAAAGAACGGGGATCCCTAAACGGGAGGTAAGTGCTAACGATTGCAGTTCGTGTGTATTTGTGCTTCCTTTTACATTCAGCATGGAGCCGACTTCACCCTTCTTCAGCTTTTCTGCTTTATTGGAATCATTTAATACGGGGCCGGTGGCCTCCCAGTTCCCGGTTAACATATTCAGTTGCCCGATCTTCTCCTCCAGTGTCATTAAGGAGATCAGTGAATCTACTTTTATTCCGTATAGATCTGTGTGATCCTGTGCGTGTATAGCATGCGTGAATAGTAGAGATACCAGAAGTGCTGTGATCTTTTTCATGTGGGTGTGATATTAGTATGTTGAGGTACAAAGGTAAGGAAATAGGGAAAGGGGCAGGGATAGAAAAGTTCATAAAAGGTGTGATCCTGTTCATTTTATGTAGTCCGGGCTTCCCTGAAAAAGGGAAGCCCGGGCTTTCTTTGTAAATATAATTATTGGGTATTCTGTACCTCCCGGTATCTACTCAAATAGGGGAATGGAGCGTCCGATCCACACCTGGGGGTGTTCCAGTCCGAAGATCTCAGCCATTATAGCGGCGCAATCGAATTGCATCATACTGAGGTCGTCAAAACAATATCCTTTTTTTATGTTCTTTCCGGAAATAATAAAGGGGGTCTCCATCTCCGGCATGGTTTTTCCGCCGTGGCCTTTATCAATACCGCCGTGGTCGGCTGTTACGATGAAAATGGTCTCGTCCAGCATGCCGGCTTTCTCTACGGCTTCTACGATCCGGCCGATATAGCCATCCAGCTCTTTCAGCTTTTCGTAATATTCCGGGGTGTCGTGGCCGTCTGCGTGGCCTACATGGTCGGGGTTGTCAAAGATCACGGCAAAGAGGTTGGGGCTCTTTTCGCTGATATACTCAGTGGCCATATCACACAGGGTGGTGGGATGCTCCTGATAATCGGGTGCGAGTGCGTAATGGTTGAGAGCCAGGGTATCGGTGAGGTACTTAATACCGTCCCACTCGTAGATACACCCTATTTCGGCTTCGGGATGGGCCTCTCTGTAGAGCCGGAAGATGGTGGGGAAGATGCCGTACTCATGGACTACCCGGGAGGGAAGTTCGGGTGTTTGGGACCCCCACTCGGTATAGCCGTGCAGTTCGGGGCAGGCTCCCATAAACAGGGAGGCCCAGTTTACGGCGCTGGAGGAGGGGAGTATGGAGCGTTTTTGAGGGTATAGGCTCCTTCCTGCATCAGTTTTTGGGTATGGGGCATTTCTGCCTGTTCTACGCTGTAGGAGCCCCAGCCATCCAGGCCGATCAGGATAACATGATTGGCTTTAACGGGGGTTCCGGTTGTTCCGGGGTGTGAACAGGAGGTCAGCAGGGCTAATACACCTGTCAATAGTAGGATTGATCTTCTTGTTTTCATCTTGTTTATTTGATAAACCACATGACATCGTTGATATCGTCGGAACCGTTGAACTGCGACTGGAGGGCAGCTTTCAGGTTGGCTTCGTTATACTGTTTTTCGCGGGTGGGGTACATCCAGCGCAGGGGAATTTTACCGTTGGCGTTTCCTTCGCCGACACTGAACTCGGGTACTCCGGTACGGCGTTGTTCGAAGAAGGCCTGGTAGCCTGAGTTCTGGAACAGGGTTACATATTTTTGTTCCCGTATTTGCCGGAGTCCCTTTTCATTATTACCCTGGTAGATGTTGACCGGTTTAGCGAGGAACTCTTCTATCTCTTCCCGGGTGACCCCGTAAAATTCCATATCGGCCCGGATCCCGTTCTGGTAGTAGGTTTCGGCGTTGCCTGCTATCCAGCCCCGGTTGGCAGCCTCGGCCAGGGTGAACTGGAGTTCCTGGTATCCCAACTGTACACAGGGTTTCCCGGTGGGGGTAACGTAGGTGGCATAGTTGATATAGGCCAGCAGGCGGTCGCTTCCCTGTTGTTGCAGGGCTTCGATCGTGTGGCCGGTTACTCCGCCTACATACGAGGAGAACATCTTTTCCCGGCCCTCTATATCTTTGTTCTGGTTCTCACCGGGAACCATCTGGATAAAGATACGGGGGTCTTCCGTGCGTCTTAGCTGGCTCACGTAGGTCTCTCCGATAAAGTAGATATTGGCCAGTTTGGAGGCGTTGTCGGGATAGAGGTCGTACTGGTCGTCTGCACTGCCGTAGTAGGTGATCTGCATATTGTCTTGGAGGCTCTCCATCAGGGGGTATTTACCCGGGTTGGATACGATCTGCCGGATCTGTTCGCTGACATTCATCTCCTGGTTGCGTTTGCTCAGGGAGAGGAGTACACGGATGCGGAAGGTATTGATCGCCTTTTGCCATTTGGTGAGGTCGCCGTCAAAATAGAGGTCGCTTGTCAGGGCAGAGGCTTGTCCGGTGTAGGCGGCTATTTCAGTATTGGCCTCTTCGAGGAGTTGCAGGCAGTGGGTATATACCTCTTTCTGGGTATCGTACCGGGGGGGTGAAATTCTCTTCTTCTCCTTGTAAGGATTCTGACATCGGAATATCGCCCAGGCGTTCGGTCATGCGTATGTAGAAGAAGGCTTTGAAGAATTTGGCTACCGGCAGGAACTGCCGGGCCTCTTCGGTGCCTACTCTTTCTACCTCTTTTTCCATAGCCAGGATATCCGCAGTACGCCGTAGTTCATTCCGTATTCGCCCAGCAGGTAGTTCTGGTCGTCGTATACGACATAGGTGGAGATGTAATACTGGTTCAGGCGTTGGGTGCGTGTCCAGGGGCGTTCCCAGCTGCTCTGTATGATACTTTGTAGAATGTGGATGGGAGCGGAGGTATCGGGTGAGTTCGGGTTTTCCTGCAGGCCGGCAAAGTGGTCGTCACAGCCGGTCATCAGGAGGCTGAGGCTTAACAGGAGTGTATAAACTATTTTTTCATTGTCCGGAAGTTAAAAAGTTGCGTGAATATTGATACCGAAATTACGGGTAGAGGGGGTTTGTAACTGACTGTTCTCCCCGGAGAACTGATCCAGGTCGAGGTAATCTGCTTGGGAGAAGTAGAGCAGGTTCCTGCCTACCAGGGAGACACTGGCCGAGCGCAGTAATCCGATCTTCCGGAGCAGGGTATGGGGGAGATTATAAGTAAGAGTTACATCCCTTAATTTGACGTAGGTACGGCTCTGGTAGGTTTGTGACTCCGTACGGTAGTAGCTGTTGCTGGAGCCGGCCCAGGCCTGGTAGAGGACGGGGGTTGCGTTGGGAGCAAAGGTACGGGTATCGGAAAGTACGTTCCCGTCGGCATCCCGTTTGAGCTCACCACCTGTTACTTCTACACCGGGTGCTATAAAGGTTCCTTTGTAGGTGGTGCCGTAGCCTTCGGGATTGGCTTTATAGGCCTCCCAGTCGGCGAGTCTCCACTGGTTGTCCGAATCTTCGTGGCGTCCCGATTTCCAGAGGTTCATGGCGATCTCGTTGTAAATTTTACCACCGATGTTCCCGTCAATACTGAAAGCCAGGGTGATGTTGTTGAGCCTGAACTCGTTGTGAAGGCCGAAAATAAAGTCGGGGTCTGAATGGCCGATCTGTTTTTTGATCGGGTCGCGTACGGGGAGGCCGTCTTTGTAGATCACCTGTCCGTTGGGGGCCCGCATAAAGTCTTCGGCCCAGATCTGGTCTACCCGTTCTCCTTTGCGGATGTAGCCGTAGTTCTCTATATCACCGTATATCTTTTCTAAATAGCGGTGGGATTGGGAAATGTTCCCGGAGAGGTTCCAACTAAATTGTTGGGTCTGAACGGGATTGGCCATAACGGTGGCTTCAAACCCCCGGCGTGTATAGGTAAGGCCGTTGACCAGGCGTGTATCATACCCGGAAGAGGGTGCCGTAGAGAGGGAGAATATCTGGGGGCCGTCTTTGGCCAGGAAATAGGTCACATCAAATCCCAGGCGGTTGTTGAGCATCCGCATATCTACTCCGAATTCGGCCGAAGAGCTGAACTCGGGTTTTATTTTTCCGTCTTTTAATTCGCTATTGGTATAAAGTGGGGTTTGTCCGTTCCAGATATTACCGGTAATATAGGCGTTCCGGAGCTGGTAGGGGTCGAGGTCGCCTCCCACACGGGCATAAGAGGCCCGGGCACGCAGGTAAGAGAATAAGTTGGAAACATCTACCATCTCTGAGATCACTCCACTTAAAGATACGGAGGGGTAAAAGTAGGTGTTGTTATCAATGGGCAGGGTGGAGGATTTGTCCATACGGCCGGTTAAGTTGAGGAAGAGGTAGTTTTTGTAATCGAAATCTACATTGGCATAGAGGCTGCCTACCTCTTTGTCCCACTTTTCGGTTTTCCCTTTGGTGCCTTCTACGGCGTTCTGGAAGGTATAGATACCGGGTACGATGAGCCCGCCGTGGGTGGTCGTATAGGAGTCTTTATACTCTTTGATGCGGTATGCACCTCCCAGCGCGGCTTTTATACCGAAGGAGTGACTGAACTGGTGGGTATAATTCAGCATGAAATCGGAGTTCCAGTCGGTATAATTTTCGTACGTTTCATCGTACCCGCCTACCCATTTTTTGGTTCCGTAATCGTCTCCGTAGAAGGAGGTGTTGATGGGGAATTTTTCGTTCCTGAACTTTTTATTGGTATTCAGGTTGGTACGGATGCGCAGATCCCATTCGGGGGTAATGCGCCAGGTGAGGGCCAGCTGTCCGTTGACATTGTCTTCGGAGTATTCGCGGGTATTTTCGTAGGCCATGAACCAGGGATTGTTATACTGGGCATAGTCGTAGCTGAACTGTTGTATTCCCTCCATACCGGGAACCCAGTAATCCCTCAGGTCGTCGATGTTGATATGGGCTCCTGTCCAGATGCTGAGCAGGTAGACCGGGCTGCGCGGATTGTAATAGGTTTCGGGGTAGTTGGGAGAGGTGGTACGGTTGAAGTTGATGGTACCTGATAGCTTTACCTGCTCGCTCAGGTTCATGGAACCGGAGAAATTAGTATTGAATGAGTTGAGTTTGGTATTGGGCAGGATCCCTTTCTGGTAGGTGTCGGAGATGGAGATGCGGAAATCTCCCGATTCGGAACGCTGGGCAATGGCTACGTTGTTGGTGGTGACGAGCCCGGTCTGCATAAAGCGTTCGAGGTTGTTCTTACCCACTGCCAGCCAGGGAGTGGGGGTGCGGATGCCGTTTGCATCCATCGGGCTGTTGTATTGCTTGATAAGCTGCCCTTCGAAACGGGGGCCCCATACGTCTGAATCCTGGTTGTAGACTCCGTTGATGTCTCCTTTGAGTCCGTCCCCGAAGTCGTATTTAAAGTTACTGCCGGAGCCGTAGGAGTTTTGTACGCCGGGTTTGGCTATAAAAGAGGTTTGTACCTGGGTGGTTGATTTGACATCGACACTGAAATTACATCCTCCGGATGTTCCCCGTTTGGTGGTGATCTGGATGGCACCGTTCTTTCCTTCCGAGCCGTACAGGGCGGCAGCGGTAGGGCCTTTGAGCATGGTGATGGATTCGATATCGTCCGAGCTGAAGCTCCAGGTATTGTCGGTAACGGGTACTCCGTCAATGACATAGATGGGGGAGACTCCGCGTATCTGTACGGTGGGGCTGCTCAGCAGGTCGGTACCGGTGTTCACCCGCATACCGGCTACTTTACCTACCAGGGCACTGATGGGGTTGGCATCGCGCGAAACGGAAAGGTTGTTCCCTTTGACCTCCTGCACGGCATATCCCAGCATCTTTTTCTGTTTGGGAATGTGCAGGGCGGTTACTACTACCCCTTCTATCTCCTGGATATCTTCCTGGAGTTTGTAGGTATTCATCGGGCTGGGTTTATATACTTCGATGGTTTTGTATCCGATCATGGATATGGTGATACCGGATTGGGAGCCGGAGAGGGTCAGGGCAAATTCTCCGTCAAAATTGGTAATGATGCCGTTGGAGGTGCCTATCTCCAGGATGTTCGCCCCGATAACGGGTTCCTGGGTGTTTGCGTCAATAATGACCCCACTGATCTTGCTTTGTGCCTGCAGGGAAGTGAGGCAGACGATCAGTAGAGCGAACAGGATGATAATTTTTTCATGACTTTGTAAAGTGGATAATGCGCTTATTTTTTGTGGAGGTTCGAGACTATTTTCCTGGATACCTTTTTAAATTGTTTGGTGAGTTCGCCGGCGGAAACGTTGCTGAATGTAACGAAACGGTGGCTGTCGGATACTACCTGGTTCATCTCTTCATCGTAAATTACATAGTGGATGGAGTGCTGGAAGTTGTTGTAGGGGTATCCGGAGGCGGTTACGTCGTACTGGTTGAGTTCGAGGAAATAGAGAGAGGTGTTGTCGGTTTTGCTCCGGGTATCTTCCAGGGCTGCCTGGAAAAGATCGCGGATGTACCGGTTTAGCTCTTCTCCGGTGGTTCTGATGCGGGAGGCGAACTCCTCTTCCGTCCAGCAGGTGATGTTGATGTTCTTGTCGGATACTTCCATCAGTTGAATGGCGGCATTCAGGTTGGCGGCTTTTTCATTGCCTTCTCTGGCATGTACCAGGAAACTTACACTTAAACATACGATCAGTATGAACAGATTCTTTGTTTTCATCTTCTTTTTACCTTTAAATGATTATTCTTTTTTAGTAATTCCGATACAAAAATAGGGGAGGAATATGACGGATAAAATGAATTCGGAGGATTCATTTTGTTTATGTGAAGCTGTAGTATTAATGAAATATTTATGTTGCTTCGGTGTAAAACAGGTAACAGACTCTTAATAGATCTCTACCTCTTTCTTTTTCATCTTTAATTCCCGGATCAGTGTCGGTAATACCGCTGTAACATCACCGATGAGCCCGTAATCGGCATACCCGAAGATCGGAGCATCTACATCGTTGTTAATGGCGATCACTGTGCCGGCATCCATAATAGAGACTACATGTTGTGTCTGGCCGCTGATGCCGCAGGCTATATAAAGACGGGGTTTAACGGTTTTCCCGGTTTGGCCTATCTGGCATTCGTAGGGTAGCCAGTCGGCTTCGACGGCTGCCCGGGATGCGGCTACCTGACCGCCCAGCAGGTCGGCCAGTTCGTAAAGGAGGGGTATGTTCTCTCTGTTTTGCATGCCTTTGCCGCCGGCTATCAGGATGGAGGCGTCTGTTATGGAGTAACAGGAGGAGATGATCTCTTCGGCGAGGATCTCTACCTGGGTAGGGGTGATCAGGTGATCTGCGTTATAGGGGATGATCCTGCCTGTGCGGTTTTGATCCGACTCCGGGGCCTTCATCACTCCCAGGCGTACGGAGGCCATCTGGGGGCGGTGATGCGGGGTCTCAATAGTTGCCAGCAGGTTACCGCCAAAGGCCGGGCGGATTTGCAGGAGCCTTCCCGAAAGGGGATCTATCTCCAGTTGGATGCAGTCGGCAGTTAAGCCTGTGTGGAGCATGGAGGCAGTACGGGCTGCTACCCCTCTGCCGAAATGGGTGGCACCTACCAGCAGGATATTGGGATGGAACCGGTGTACCATACCTATTACTATATGGGCGTGGATCTCTTCGGTTCTCTCGATCCGGTAGCTGCTTTGTACCCTATAAACCTGGTCGGCACCGGCTGCGATCAGGGAGGCTGCTTCGCCGGGGGAGTGATCGCCTATGAGTAGTACAGAGACCTTCTCTTGGTTTGTTCCGGCCAGGTGGCGGGCAGCACCCAGTAATTAGTAGGTTACAGGGGCGGGGGTTCCGCTGTGTAGTTCGGCTAATACCCAGATCCCTGTTGCCGCTGTATCGGGTAGAACGGGTACCTGGCGGGAGTCTTCTTCGAGGGTAATTAATCCTAACGGGCAGGCTTCTATGCAGTTCTTGCACAGTAAACATCGCTCTTGTTCGATAACGGGGTATTCGTCCATATAAATAGCACTGTACAGACAGGCGGATTCGCAGGTTCCACATTGAATACAATCTATGGCCCGGATCTTAATAGGTGTCATGGTGGTTGGTTATTAGGAAAGTTTGGTGCATACTGTTTGTAGGGTGGCTATATCGTGGATCCACCGGATGGATCGATGGGAGGAGATGGCCTCTGTCCGGACCACCCGGGTAGGGGAGCCGCTGAGCCCGACGGAAGCCTCTTCCAGTTCCAGGACTTTGGCATCCCAGTGCAGGATCTTTTTTAGTTGGGTTTCTTCCCAGTTCTGTAGGGTAGGAGTGGACAATTCGTTGGCTTCTTTGTTTACGGTTACCACACAGGGAAGGGTGGAGCGCAGGATGCGGATGCCGGAGTCGAAGGTTTTTCTCACTACCAGGTGGGTGGGAGTAAGATCGATCACTGCCTGTACTTCGGTTAGTTGGGGAATATGGAGTTGGGCGGCTACGCCCGGGCCTACCTGGGCGGTATCTCCATCCAGGGCCTGTTTTCCAAAGAGGAGCAGATCGGCCTCTTTTAGTTTTCTGACGGCTGCTGCCAGTATATGGCTGGTACTCCAGGTATCGCTTCCGGCAAATAGTGGGTCTGAAAGCAGGATGGCCTGGTCGGCTCCGTACAGGAGGGCTTCCTGTAGGACAGACCGGGCTTGCGGGGGACCCATGGTAACGGCGGTAATGGTTCCGCCTCTTTTTTTACGTAGTTCTACTGCCAGCTGAAGGGCATGGAGATCGTCGGGGTTTGTCCGGGACCTGTTCCCGCTCCGCAGAAGCGTATGGGTGACCGGGTCTATGGAGATCCGCGTAGAGGCCGGTACTTGTTTTAAAAAGACTATCTGTTTCATATTAACCGCTTTTTTGTTACTGCGTGCCAGGGCACAGCTCTGTTGGAAGTGGGGATTGAAAGGGTTGATCCGCCCCAGGCGGGAGGGAGCGAAAGGGGTAGCGTCTACAAATGTTCCCTGCCCCGTTACCTGTTCGGCTATAAGTCTACCCATTCCTCCGCCGGCTGCTATGCCGGCACCACAACATCCGGTTAAGGCGTATAATCCGGTGAGGTGTTCCACTGGCCCGATGATAAAGGTGCCGTCCGGTACGTAACAGGAGGGGCCTGCTACATAATGGGCTATGCCTGTGGTGCGCAGGGCGGGAAAGTATCTTTCGAAATCCCGGGCACACTGCGAAAGCACAGACCATCCGCCATCGGGTGTGAAGTCCATATCTTCAATGGAGCGGGTGAGCGAAGCGGGATCGTAGGATACACATTCGGGTTCTCTCAGGCCAATGATAAGTCCGCCTACATCGGGCCGGGTAAAGGCTCGTGCATCCGGCAGAACGGCGAAGGGTTGCCCGGGTGGAAAGAGGGCGGGGTTGCTTTCGGTGATCCAGAAGTGGCTGCGTACAGGGGTCATGGGAAGACCGATCCCCAGAGGAAAGGAGAGCAGGTTGGCCCAGGCTCCGGCAGCATCTATAACGACCGGAGCGGATAGCTTTTCTCCGGATTCTAATAAGACTCCGCTTACTGCTCCGTCCCGGGTCAGGATGCTTTGTACGGCTGTGCGGGTACGGATCTCTACTCCCCGTTTCCGGGCGACCCTGGCATAGCCGTTGCAAAGCCGGGCTGAGTCGATAAAGGCATCGGTGGGTATGTAGAGGGCATCCTGCACCGTTTCCGGGTTGATCCAGGGGAGTTGTTCTTTTACCTGCCCGGCAGTGAGCCTTTTGGTGGGTATACCATATTGTGTGGCTGTTTTTTCCAGTGCTCGGTTTGCCTGGAGGGTGGCATCACCGGAGGCAATGGTGAGGCTGCCTGATTGCCGGAGGTCGAGTGATTCTCCCAGTTCGGATTCGATCTCTTCGATGGTCTGGTAGGTTTCCTGCACCATATCCATCACTGCTTTTTGGGTGCGGACCCGGGTGAGCAGGCAGGCTGCCCGGCTGCTGGCTTGCGAAGCGAGTTCCATGCGTTCGAGCAGGGTGATCTTTCCGGCTTGCCGGCGGGCCAGGTGGTAGGCGGCTGATGTTCCCAGCAGGCCGCCTCCTACAATGATTATATCGCTTGATCGGGATGTATTCATGTTACTGAAGGGTTTCGCGGATGGCCTGGAGTAATCGCTCCATATCTTCCGGATATACATCGCCGATATTTCCGATACGGAATGTTTCTGCATCGGATATTTTTCCGGGGTAGATCACAAATCCTTTTTGTTCGAGGGATTCGTAAAAGGCCTGGAAGTTAAAATCATCCGCCGGATAGCGGAAAGAGGTAATGATCGGGCTCTGTATCTCCCCGGGTAGAAGGGGATCAAGGCCTAACCGGCGCATGCCTTCGGTCAGTATGGTATTGTTCTGCCTGTAACGCTTATAGCGTGCTTCTACTCCTCCTTCTGCTTCCAGGTCTAAAAGGGCCTGGTAGAAGGCTCTTACTACATGGGTGGGAGAGGTAAAGCGCCATTTGCCTTTTCCCTGCTCCATGGCTTGCCACTGGTCGTAGATATCGAGTGAAAGCGACCGGACATTCCCTTTGCATTGCAGGAGTTTTTGGCGGGAGGCAATGATAAAACCGAAGCCGGGTACTCCCTGGATGCATTTGTTGGCACTGCTTATCAGGAAGTCGATCCCGCAGGCTTTTATATCCATAGGAATACCGCCGAAGCTACTTATGGCATCTACGATAAAGGTTACCGGGTACTCTTTCACTACTTCGCTGATCGCTTCAAGTTCGTTGAGGATGCCGGTAGTGGTTTCGCAGTGTACCATGGCAAAATGGGTGATATCTTTGCGTGTGTCCAGCGCTTGTTTAACGGCCCGGGCTGTAACGGGCTCGGTTTCGTGGAAAGTGAGTACCTCGTAATCCAACCGGTAGTAGGCTGCGATGGTTCCCATCCGTTCTCCGTAAACACCGTTGGAGACGATCAGGAGTTTATCTCCGGGTTTTACAGTGGCTCCTAAGGTAGCTTCTACACAGTAGCTGCCGCTGCCCTGAAGAAGAACAGTGGTATAGTCGGCTTCGTCTGCTTTAGCCAGTGCAAGAAGCTTCCGGCGGATGGGGGTTACAATACCTTCGTTATAATCTTTATCCCAGGTACACCAATCCTATAACATGGCCTGGCGTACTGACTCTGCAGTACTGAGAGGGCCCGGTGTTAATAATAGATAGTTACGCATATATTTTTTGTTAGAGAGATAGTTGATCGATATAGGCAGGTAATTCGGAGATCGTGTTTAGTACGGCATCGGCTCCTGCTTGTAGCATCCGCTCCCGCACTTCCTTTATCCGTTCTTCTTTTTCGGCGTCGGAAAGCTGGTTGTACTCTGCCTGGGTAAGGCCCATTTCATTGCTTCCCACTATAATACCCAGGGTGTGTACTTTAGCATTCACTCCCTCCCGGATATCTGCCACGGTATCTCCGACTTTGATCACCTGGTCTACGGAGGGAATGGCCAGCTCTATCATATTCCGGTAGATCATATAGGGGGCCGGGTGTCCTGCCGGAAGATGATCCGGGGTAACCAGGTTATCCACGGTATATCCTTTCCGGGCCGCTTCGGGACGTACTACATCCATCATAGCCTGTGTATAGCCGGTGGTGGAGCCGATCCTGATTCCCCGGTTGCGGAGTATCTCCATGGTTTCGATCACTCCCGGTATGGGGTCGGTAAAATCGCGCAGGGAAGCGAACAGGTGTTTTTCGAAACTCCGGTACATCTCCTGTACGTCTTCCTGGTTCCAGTCGCGTTTGTAGAGCTCCCGGAATTTGCTGTTTACTTCGGGCATAGAGAGGATGGCTTTGATATGGTCTATCTTAAGCAGTCCCATCGGTTCGCGTGCTTGTCTGTAAGTGATCTCGATCCCTTTTTCCCGGAAGATCCGGAGGAAGGTATGCAGGGGGGCAAAGCAACCGTAATCTACGGCGGTACCGGCCCAGTCCATAATGATACAAGTAATTTTATTCATCATTTATTTTATAAAGTTTATTTAAGCAACAGGATATATCGCTTCTGAGGGGGAGAGTTCCAGCTCATCA
This sequence comes from Bacteroides sp., assembly GCA_021203405.1. Classification (GTDB taxonomy): domain Bacteria; phylum Bacteroidota; class Bacteroidia; order Bacteroidales; family Bacteroidaceae; genus Bacteroides. The sequence goes on along the minus strand of JAJQBG010000149.1, from coordinate 3,121 downwards.
GAAGCTTTATGGGTGGCAAACTCCCTTTTGTGCCGCTGATGCAGGTAGATCAGGGAGAAGATAAAAGCGAAGCAGCAGATAATGCCTACATAACCGGCCATGCGGTTATAAAAGTGAGCCCAGTCAATATCAGGGCTGAAGAGTTCTTTCGCTACAAGCACGATAATGGTACCGGTATATCCTAAAAAGTCGTTGAGCGCAATAAAGAAACCCACATTGCCCCGGATGCGGAAACAGGCAATAAAGCGGTCGAAAAAGATGGTCTGGAACGTGAGATAAGCCAGGTAGAGGCAAAGGCTTTAAATAAAGAGCCACGCTACAGTACTCAGAGCTATCTGTTGGTACCAGAAGGAGAGAATGGTCATACCTATCATGCCGGTAATAATGAGCAGCAGCAGGATGGTCATGGCACTCAGGTTATTCCGTACATAGATCATCAGCCCGAAGATGAGCAGGATAAGAAGGGTCACTACAGAGTCTATCCGGGCAAAGAGCCAGGAGGAGTGCTGAGAGATGTCGATAATATTGACCAGGAAATCTTCTTTGATATCGCGCAGGATCACCAGGGCTACGTTAGCAATAAAGAGCAACGTAAGGAAAGGCATAAAGTTCCGATAGAGCGCCCAGCGTTGTTTGCCATTAAGCGGTTCCCTTTTGCTGCGGCAGGCTATATCGGTTTTATCGGGTTGGGGCAGACGGTTGAGTACTACTCCGCATAGAGCGAGCAGGGGCAGGGCTACCGCACCGATGAGAGCCGGCATCCAGCATTCATGGACATGCAGGGTGTTCATCACAAAAAGTCCGACCGATTTGGCTGTTCCGGAACTGATCACCATGCTGACCCCCATCAGGCTGGCCAGGATATCGGTCACCCGTCTGCCTTCGAGGAAACTGAAAATAACTCCCCACATACACCCCAGGGAGAGGCCGTTAAGGAACATCCCCAGGATGTTGTAAGGTACCGGCAGTAAACCGAAAAGAACCAGGGAGAGTTGTGCCATCAGGACGGAGAGCAGGATAAATTTCAGGCGGTCTTTTGCCCGGAGTTCCGAGATCAGTTTGATCCCTATAAATTTGGAGATCACATATCCGATGATCTGTACAATGGTCACTACTACTTTGTAATCCATACCAAAGACTTCATAGTCTGCAAAGGCTGCGGCTGTATAGGGTTTGCGCAGGGCATATACTAAGGAGTAGGATAGGAGGGCGGTACCACCGGCCCACAGGATAAAGAGGAGATCGGATACTTTTTTCTTAGAGAAGGTTGATTTTGCCGGATCGTTCATCGTATCAATTAATTTTAATCTGCGGCAAAAGTAGGGGAGCGATGTTACAGGGATATTACTGAAATTATAAATAGATATTATTTATTAACTTCCCTGTAAGCTATATAAACCGATGTAATATTTATGTCACATTCATGTAACTTATTTCTAAAGAAAGGGTGGTTATTTTGTACACTGAACCAAACCTATGATCATGAATAATCTTCAGGAACTTTATCAGCGAATAGAATATTTACGTAATAACGGGGTGAAAATGAAGGAGGTCGCCGACTGGGTGGATCTGGCTCCCAGTGTATTATCGTCCCTCTATACAACGGTGCTTCCCAACTATTTTACCAACCTGAAAACCTATCCACCTGAACAGGCGCTGGAACAGGCCCTGCTTCTGGTCAATAATGTGTCAAAAAAGAGGCTGGTCCATAGTGTGGATAGCCTCATTGCCCGGCTGGGCGAAATGGAGCCGGATACAGGGAGTAATCCCCGGGAAAATCTGTTTGCCTGGCAATTTCAGGAAGAGATGCTCCGTTCGGTTCAGAAGGTAGAGAGTATTCAGGGAACCTATATCAGTTATAGCCTCTCTTCTTCTTCCGATCATCTTAAAGTAGAACCTTTCCTGATCGCCGTTTCAGATAACAAAGAGTATATCCGGATAGGCCGCTTAAGTGCCTATGGAGATGTACAATGGGGTTTCGGGGTGATTGGCGATCCGCAGAATATGTACTGCTTTTTTAACGAGAGTGATCCTCCCCATTTTACACCGGTAACGGTCTACCTGCAACTCCCTTTGTTCCGTAGCCCTAATCAATTAAGAGGCTTGTATGTAGGGTTGGATTATAACCGGAATCCGATTGCCCGCCGGATCGTGTTGGTCAAAGAGCCTGAGCCGATCTCTCCGGAAGAGTTTACCCGGATGAAAAGCGGACTTATCCCTCCCGAAGAGCTTACTGATGAGCAACAGGCTTATTATGAATATACCTGTCAGCCAGGAGATTTTATCAAGATGTGTACGGTACCTTCTTTGCAGATGAATGCAGGTGATCTTGTTAAAGAGAAGAAGATGCTGGAATTGTAGTTCTCTCCATTACTCTTTCAATAGTTGCTCTATGGTTTGGATAAATGTTTCGGCAGGTTCCAGCATAGTTGTGACATCTTCTTCGGTTATAATGTTCCAGTCATCATAATCTCCGGTTTGACGGAGCAAAAAAGTTTGCTGTATGTTCTTCCAAACTCTTGCGGAAGGATATTTGTTTTTTATGAAATTAAGAGAGAATAGAGTGGCAACCCCTTTATGAGATTGGGCAATATGGCCGTTTTTTTATTAATAGTCCACTTACTGCATTATAACAGGCATAGTAAAGTCTGTTCGCTGCTGTATTCCAGAACTGCATTTCTATATTTCCTTTCGCTTCTATCAAGGCTTGCTTTGATTTTTCCAAGCGACTGCTCACTATGGCATTCCGTTCTTCGGTTGATAATTTCATACGATTTCTATTCCTTCAGATTGTACATTTTTACGAAATAAAGAGGGTTTATTAATATTCCACTCATCCGTAGTATATAACAGCGGATTAATCATTTCACCCAATTCCCACCCTAACTCTATAAAAGGATATACATAGGTGTCAAAACCCCCCGGCTCCCTTTTAGACTTATTCAAAATAATAAGCAGATCCCAGTCGGAATCTTCAGTCGCTTCGTTCCTGGCCTGCGAACCGAACAAGATCAGTTTATCCTCAGGTAGGTATTGATGTTTCAACCTGCGGAGATGTTCTAATATAACAGATCTATCCTGCATCGCCTCTTTTTTTAATATAGAACAAATATAAGACTTA
>JAJQBG010000374.1 GCA_021203405.1 Bacteroides sp. | reverse complement strand
CGACGGTGAACCTGCTGTAAAATACCGGGGTATCTTTCTCAACGATGAATGGCCCTCTTTAGGAGGCTGGGCAACTTCTACTTTTGGCGGGTTTAATAGTCAGTTCTATGAAAAGGTCTTTGAACTTATTCTGCGTCTGAAAGGAAATTATCTGTGGCCTGCCATGTGGAACAGTACTTTTTATGATGATGATCCCCGCAACGGTATACTGGCGGATGAGATGGGAATTGTGATCGGTACTTCTCACCACGAACCGATGGGCCGTGCCCACAAAGAGTGGGGTCGTTACGGCAGCGGAGCCTGGAATTATGCAGTCAACCGTGCCGTACTGGATGAATTCTGGAAAGGTGGTATAGAGCGCCTGAAAGATTGGGAGGCTGTTGTTACCATCGGTATGCGCGGGGATGGTGACGAAGCGATGAGTGAGGATACTAACATCTCTTTATTAGAGAACATTGTAAAGGAGCAACGTGCTATTATTCAGCAGGTAACCGGTAAAAAGGCTTCTGCAACTCCCCGGCTCTGGGCGCTTTATAAAGATGTACAGGATTATTACGATAAAGGGATGCGGGTACCTGAGGATGTTACTTTGTTGCTGTGTGACGATAACTGGGGTAATGTGCGGAAGTTGCCTGATCCGGCTGCCAAACCCCGTAAAGGAGGATATGGTATGTATTACCTTTTGATTATGTAGGAGGGCCACGTAACTATAAATGGCTCAATGTGACTCCTGTACAGAAAATCTGGGAACAGATGAACCTTACATACCGGTATGGAGTAAAGGAGTTATGGATCGTGAATGTCGGCGACCTGAAACCGATGGAGTATCCTATCCAGTTCTTTCTGGATATGGCCTGGAACCCGGATCGTTTTAATGAGCATAACTTATTGGAACATACAGTGGAATTCTGTGCCCGTCAGTTTGGGGAACCCTATGCCAAAGAAGCTGCCCGGCTGATCAACCTTTATACCAAGTACAACCGGCGGGTGACTCCTGAACTTCTGAACCAGAATACTTATAGCCTGCATAATTACCATGAGTTTGAACAGGTAAAGAACGAGTATCAACAGCTTCTGCTGGATGCTTATAAACTGGATTATCTGATGCCTGATTCGTTGAAGGATGCGTATGATCAGCTGGTGCTTTCCCCCATTGCAGCTTGTGCTAATTTGTATGAAATGTATTATGCAGTGGCCATGAACGACGATCTGGCAGAGAAAAATGATCTCCGGGCTAACGGGTGGGCCGATAAAGTAAAAGAGTGTTTTGAGCGTGATTCCCTGATCACTCTTCATTACCATACGGAGATTGCCGGAGGTAAATGGGAGCACATGATGGATCAGACCCATATCGGTTATACCTACTGGCAACAGCCGGAGTCCAATATAATGCCCCGGGTGAAGTATGTACCACAAAACCGGATGGCACCCTTGCCTGCTCTTTTCAAAGAGAAAGAGGGTTATATCTCCATAGAAGCAGCACATACCTCCCGGAGAATAGATGGAATTACTACTCATTGGATTGTAATTCCTGATCTGGGGAAAACCCTCTCCGGTATCACTACTTCACCTGTTACCCGATCGCCCGATAGAGAGATGGTTCTGGAATATGATCTGGTAATTGAAACACCGGGTGAGGTGAAAATAGAGGTGCTGGTTTCTCCTACTCTTAACTTCAATGCCAATAAAGGATTGCGGTATGCTGTCTCGCTGGCAGGAGAGGAACAGGTAGTGAATATAAACGGAGAATACGATATCAGGAAGATGGAAGAATGGCAGGCAAACAGTATTAACCGTACAATAACTCTGCATCAGATAGACGTTCCCGGAAATTATACCTTGCGTTTCCGACCGCTTGATCCCGGTATTGTGCTGCAGAAAATACAGGTTGATATGGGTGGATTGAAACCTTCTTATCTGGGTGCGCCCGAAACGCCCCGGGAGAGGTAAAAAGTGGAGAAAATGCGAAAATGTTACCTGAACGATAGTTTTTGTAATATAGGAACCTGAAGATGTAACAACCCTGTAAACAGTTGTAACAAACAATAAGTCCTTTTTGTGAACAACTTTGTAAGTTTGTTTACCGGTTACAGTAAGTATACAACAGGTAACTAAGAACCATATAAAATTGAAGATATATGCGAGTTTTTTTTAAGGTTTGGTTGGTAGTATTCATCCTTTGCTTCACATTACCCGGTGAAGCAAAGGTGAATTTGCCTCAGCTTATCTCTGACGGGATGGTATTGCAGCGGGGAGCGGAACTGACTCTTTGGGGTGATGCTGACCCCGGTGAAGAAGTTACGGTAATTTTTCTGAAAAAGAGATATATTACCCGGGCAGGATCGGATGGAAAGTGGGAGGTAAAGATGCCCGCCCAGAAATCCGGTGGTCCTTATACTATGACTATTAATGATATCCATATAGACAATATACTAATAGGGGATGTATATCTTTGTTCCGGACAATCCAATATGGAACTTCCCGTATCCCGCGTTATGGATCTTTTTAAAGAAGAAGTGGAGGGTTACAAAAATCCGATGATCCGGCAGTTCAAGGTATGGATGGATTATAATTTTCACAGTCCACAGGAGGATGTGAAAAAGAGCGGATGGAGCAGCCTGAACCCTGAAAATGCTCTTAACTTTTCGGCGGTAGCTTACTTTTTTGCCAAAGACCTTTACAGTAAGACCGGTATTCCGGTGGGTATCCTGAATTCCAGTGTGGGGGGATCGCCGGTAGAGGCCTGGATCAGTGAAGAAGAGCTCAAACCTTTTCCAGAGTATTATAACGAAATTGAGATATGCCGTGATGATCAGTGGGTGGCAAATGTAAAAAGGCTGGATAATGAAACCCGTGATCTGTGGAACCGTGTGTTTTACCAGAGAGATCCCGGTAGCAGTGCCAATGATGCCTGGTACCGGGCTGATCTGGATGACAGCAGCTGGCAAAGTGTAGATATGTTCTCTACCTCCTGGAATAACGACGGGCTTAATCCTGTGAATGGTTCAGACTGGTTCCGTAAAGAGTTCACCGTACCCGCTTCACTGGCCGGACAGGAGGGTGTGATCCGTCTGGGATGTATTGTAGATGCTGATTCCGTATTTATAAACGGTACTTTTGTCGGTACTACCTCCTATATGTACCCGCCCCGTATTTACCGCATTCCTGCCGGATTGCTGCAAGAGGGAGAGAACCATGTTACGGTACGCATGATCAGTTATAACGGGGCTCCTCATTTTGTTAAGGACAAACCTTATAAGATACTTGTGGGAGAAGAGGAGATCTCCCTGCTGGGTGAATGGCGTTATAAAAGAGGTACGGAGATGCCTCCTCTTTCCGGCGGTACCTTTTTTAACTACAAACCTGCGGGGCTTTATAACTCTATGATCGCTCCACTTACTCCCTATGCTGTTGCCGGAGTGCTCTGGTATCAGGGAGAGTCTAACTCCGAACGGTATAATGAGTATTCCGACCTGCTCTCTACCCTGATCGCTAACTGGAGAAGTGACCGGGAAGATCCTCAATTACCTTTCTTTATTGTGCAGCTTCCTAATTTTATGGAAGAGCCCGCCTGGCCCGGTTACAGCCAGTGGGCAGAGATGAGAGCTGCTCAGGAGCGGGTGACCCGGGAAATTCCTCATACAGCCTTGATCGTTACCATTGATGCAGGCGAGTGGAACGATATTCATCCGCTTAATAAAAAAGATATTGGTATCCGTATATCCCGGCAGGCACAGAAACTGATCTATGGCGACCGTAAAGTGGTGGTACAAGGACCCGTCTATAGGGCTAAAGAGATAGAGGGGGATAAAGTGATCCTCACTTTTGAAGAGGACGGAGGTACCCTGCAACCGGAGAGTGTCCTGAAAGGGTTTGCCATTGCCGGAGCTGACGGTAAGTTTGTCTGGGCACAGGCACGTACCGAAGGAGATAAGGTTATTGTCTGGGCTGATGAGGTAACACAACCGGTTATGGTGCGTTATGCCTGGGCAGATAATCCCGGAGAACTTAATTTACGGAATACGGAAGGGCTTCCTGCTGCTCCGTTCAGAACAGATTATTAACTGAAAAGAAAAATATAATGAAAACACCCAACCAGAAAGTTTCCATGGCCGAAAAGATCGGCTATAGCCTGGGCGATGGTTCCGCGAACCTGATCTTCCAGATGATGATGATGTTCCAGCTCTTCTTTTATACCGATGTTTTTGGTATAAAGGCAACAGCTGCCGGTACTATTCTCCTTGTAGCCCGGTTCTTTGATGCTTTTGTAGATCCGGTAGTAGGTATTCTGGCTGACCGGACCAATACCAAATGGGGTAAATACCGTCCCTGGATACTCTGGACAGCTATTCCTTTTGCCGTGTTTTTTGTACTTGCTTTTACTACTCCCGATCTGGCTGAACGTGGTAAAATTATTTATGCAGGTATCACTTACACCTTGTTGATGTCTATTTACTCTTTTAATAATACGCCCTATGCTTCTTTGGGTGGGGTAATGACCAGTGATATTAAGGAACGTACCAGTATCTCTTCCGTACGTTTTGTAACGGCTACTATCGCTACGTTTGTTGTTCAAGGGCTTACCCTGCCGTTGGTAAATAAATTCGGGAAGGGAGACGACCAGCGTGGCTGGTTCCTTACTATTTTGCTTTTTGCTGTTGTCAGTGTTATCTTACTGGTGATCACCTTCTTTTCAACCAAAGAACGTATTACACCACCTGTCAACCAGAAAACTTCCGTCAAACAGGATTTTAAAGATCTGATCAGCAGTCGGCCTTGGAAAGCTATGTTCGTGCTTACGCTTTTCCTTTTTACTACCCTGGCTATGTGGGGAAGCAGTATGTCTTACTACTTCAACTACTTTGTCGATAAGACGGCTCTTTATGAATTTCTCCGGAATTTCGGATTGGTAAGTACAGAAGGCCTGCCGGGTGGTATCTGGTATAATTTCCTGGATGCTTTCGGTTTGATCGCACAGCCCGATCTCAGTAATGTATTTGCCGTGGGTTTCAGTCTTTTTAATATGATCGGACAGCTGGTTGCTTTAGTCGGAGTGATCCTGCTTTCCGGCTATCTGTCGGGGATTTTTGGGAAACGGAATGTCTTTATTGTATGTCTGGCCCTTACAGCTCTTTTTACCGGTATGTTCTACCTGGTAGACTCTACCAGTATCGGGACTATCTTTCTGATCAATATCCTGAAGAGTATCTCGTATGCTCCCACTATTCCTCATCTTTGGGCTATGATGGGTGATGAGGCTGACCATACCGAAAGGGTCAATCATCGCAGGGCTACCGGTTTTATCTTTGCCGGTATTGT
>JAJQBG010000051.1 GCA_021203405.1 Bacteroides sp. | reverse complement strand
ATAGATAACTCCGTAACAACAAATATGTTCACTGCTGTGGTTCTCAATTTGTACAGAAGGGGTATTTATAGCACCGGAAACAGTCCATAAAAAAATTTCATATTCCTGTCCGACAGGACAAAGTTATTAATTCCGGTTAAAATAAATAGGAGAACTGAACTAAAACCCGATTTTTAGTGTTATCTTTGTAAAGTTATAACAATATCGTGTTGGTTCTACTCCTTAAGTGTTTCCCCACTATCTTGTATTATAAATTTAGAGATGGCTGCTAAAAGAGCAGCGCAATTACATGACATTTAAAGATTTAAACATCACAGAGTCTCTCTTAAGGGCTCTGGATCAAAAAGGATATAAAACTCCTACTCCTATTCAAAATCAGGCTATTCCTGTTGCACTCAATAAAAAAGATCTATTAGGATTAGCACAGACCGGTACAGGAAAGACAGCAGCTTTTGCTCTTCCTATCCTTCAGTTACTGGCTGGCGCAGAAAAGAAAAAAGGTACTTCCAGAGATATAAAAGCACTTATCCTGACTCCCACCCGCGAACTGGCTATCCAGATCGACGAGTGTTTTGAGGATTATGGTAAATACACCGGATTACGTCATTGTGTAATTTTCGGTGGTGTAAAACAGAAGGCCCAGACCGATACACTAAAAAGAGGTGTGGATATTCTGATCGCTACTCCGGGCAGGCTCCTTGACCTGATAGGACAAGGTTTTATCAGTCTGCGGGAAATTGAGTATTTTGTACTGGATGAAGCTGACCGTATGCTGGATATGGGCTTTATCCATGATATTAAAAAGATATTGCCTTTGTTACCCCGGAAAAAACAGACCCTGTTCTTTTCGGCTACTATGCCTCCGGCTATTACAACGCTCTCCCGTTCTATTTTGTACAAACCTGTTAAAGTAGAGGTGACGCCTGTATCTTCCACAGTAGATACTATTCGTCAGTACCTGTATCATGTGGATAAACCGGAAAAAAAGAATTTACTGGTTCAGTTACTCAGCAAAGAGAAGAATCAGTCTACACTGGTCTTTTCAAAAACGAAGCATGGAGCTGATAAAATAGCCCGTGTTCTGTGTAAAGCGGGTATTGACAGCGAAGCGATCCACGGTAATAAATCACAGAATGCAAGGCAACGTGCACTGACCAATTTTAAATCGGGAAAGACGCAGGTGCTTATTGCTACGGATATAGCGGCACGTGGTATTGATATCGACCAGCTTGAAATGGTTATCAACTATGACCTGCCTGATGTACCGGAAACCTATGTACATCGTATAGGGCGTACCGGACGGGCCGGCCACAGCGGTACGGCACTCAGCTTTTGCTGCCAGGAAGAACAAAAGTTACTGAAAGATATTCAGAAGCTTATTGGTAAGAAACTGGATACCCTCTCCGTACCTGCATAATAGAATAAAAAATATCATATAAATAAGATCTTATGGCGAAACCTCCCTCATCAAGTAAACGTGATAACGAAAAGAAAAGACAATCTAAGCTCCAGGAAAAACAAAAGCGTAAAGAAGAGAGAAAGAAAAATAATAATAAAGGGGCTGCACTCGAAGAGATGTTCGTCTATGTGGACGAGAACGGAATGTTGACCTCCACTCCTCCCGACCTGAAGAAAAAAGAGCAGATCGACCTGGAGAGCATTGTTATTTCTACTCCTAAAAGACGGAAGAAGAGGAAAATCCGGTTCATAAAGGACGGGTAGAATTTTTTAATGAGACCAAAGGTTTTGGTTTTATCAAAGAGCTTTCGGGAGTCAATAAATACTTTTTCCACATTAGTTCCGTTAAGGCACAGATCAAGGAGGGAGATATTGTATTCTTTGAACTGGTACGGGGTACCAAAGATATGAATGCTGTTAATATACGGTTCGAAGAGAAAGAGAATACTCCTGAGCCTGAGGCTGAACCGGAGAAGGAGAATAAAGAAAGTATCTAAATTACTATAGATAAAACCTGAGGGGGGGGATACCCTCATTATTAAACCATTTTTTATAAAGAACAAAATGAACATTTACATTGCAAATTTAAGTTATGGCGTAAACGATGCCAACTTATGGGATTTATTTAATGAGTATGGCGAAGTTTCTTCAGCTAAAATTATCATGGACAGAGAAACCGGCAGATCAAGAGGATTCGGTTTTGTAGAGATGCCCAATGACGAAGAGGGAGAGAAAGCCATTGAAGCACTTAACAATGCAGAATACGATGGAAAAACAATTGCTGTTTCAGTAGCCAGACCCCGCGAAGAGCGTCCTGCTTACGGTGGAGGTGGTGGAAACCGTTGTCCGGGTGGCGGTGACGGTGGCTACAACAAAAGAAGATATTGATCAGAAAGAGTATTTATAATACTCGTAGATATATACAAGAAAGGGAGGCCCGGAAGGCTTCCCTTTTTTACGGTATGTATTATGAAAGTGATCTATTCGGATAAATCAATAAAAACGATTATAGATCAATAACCACATATTCCGAACGGGAACCTATGCGGAATTTACCTCCCCAAATCCCCAACCCGGAGCTGATATAATAATGGGTATCTCCTTTTTGACCATACCCATACGATATTTCATATATTTTATCTGTGATCCATGAAATAGGCCATACCTGTCCGCGATGGGTATGCCCGGAGAATTGTAGAAATATTCCATTCTCCTGAGCCTCTTCCAGGTGATAGGGCTGGTGGTCGAGCAGAATAACCGGATATTCCGGATCAAGACCGGCAACTATCTCCCCCAGGGTTTTACGATTTTCGTTAGTTTTATCGTCTCTACCCACGATATAGATCCCGGCCGGAGTAAGGGCGGCAGAATCCTGTAAAACGGTAACTCCTGTCTTCGAAAGAAATTCAAGACCCTCCTTCATCCCTGCGTAATATTCATGATTACCGGGTACCATAAAGATGCCATACCGCGTCTGGATCCGGTTAAACATCTCTGCCACATTGTAATGATAGAGAGGCTTTACGGAGTTGTCGATGAGGTCTCCCGCAATAAGCATGATATCTGGTTTTTCAGCATTTATCTTTCCAATCCAGCGGGAGAATTCATTCGGGCCGATACCATACCCCAGATGGAGATCACTAATAGCTACCAGACGAACCGGTTTTTTGACCGCCGGCCAACGGGAGGCATCCAAACGGATCTCTGTTCGTTCTTTGTGATTGTAGTTGATATACCCGGCAGTAAATATCACTCCCAGTAATCCGGTCAGGGCTATAAGAGACTTCCAGTTGGAAAAAAGGAATTCGTTTACTTGTTTGATACCGCAAAGTCGTAGGATATCTCCCAAAAGAAATAGAATAAGCAGATAGACCATAATAAAGAACCAGGAAGTTCCGATCTTAAAGGTGACCGAAGTAAGCCATACCGGGAAGATACTATCTGCAACAAAAAACAGCAACAAACTTCCCACCACCAAAGTGGCGAGTCCTACAAAAACGGGGCGGGCTACTCCTACCGGAGGAATCATATTCCATAGCCGGAACAGAACATAAAAATTTAGTCCCAATATAACAACCAACATTATCATTTGCTGAATTCCTTTCATACGTGTAAAGAGAGAATTGAAACATTATTTGATCTATCGCCTGTAAAATTATCTTTTTACGGGAAACTCTGCAAAGATGGCTATTATATTTTAATATAGTTTCGCCATTGGTAACAACCGGATAAAACAGATACTGATAACGAAAAGTTAAGAATGGAGAAGGAAATGGCACCCATTCTCCTGATGAACAAAAACAAAAATCCTGAAAGGTACCTACTTATAAAAATAGAACTTTACAAAAGTTCTGCAACAACTTATTAAATATGGAGTATCCTTTTCATCCAAAACACTATCTTTACCGAAAAATAAACCCTATCATCAACTCCTGATTATTAAAAAACAACCGTATGAAAAATTTAATTCTTACCCTGGCAGGCTTTGCACTGCTACTTTTAACAATCCCGGTACAGGCTCAGGAACAATATCTGCACAAAGAGCACTTTTCTCAGGCAGGCGACACCCTGAAATATCGGCTCCTTGAACCCGAAAATAGGACTACCGGCATCCGGTATCCGCTGGTTATTTTCCTGCACGGAATGGGCGAACGAGGAAGCGATAACGAGGCACAACTCATAAACGGAGGCAATATGTTCCTCAATCCCAAAGTGCGCGATGAGTATCCCGCTTACATTCTGTTTCCACAATGCCCAGTAACCTCTACCTGGTCTATCACCCGGCGCCCGGAGAACGAAGCAACTGAAAACACCGGCAGATTCCCGCTTTCACCCGAAATAACAACTCCTATGCAATCCCTTATAGAACTGATCGAAGGTTTTATCGCACAGGGTAATATTGATACCAGCCGCATCTATGTAATGGGGCTCTCCATGGGAGGTATGGGAACCTTCGATCTTATTTGCAGACGTCCTGATCTCTTTGCTGCCGCCGTACCCATTTGTGGAGGGATAAATCCGCAGCGGATTGCTACTCTTAATCCCGATGTCAAACTCTCCATCTACCACGGCGACAAAGATGACGTTGTATCCGTAGATTTTTCCCGGGAAGTATACAGAGCACTCAAGGCCATCGGTAAAGAACTCCGCTACATTGAATTTCCCGGCTGCGGGCACAATGCCTGGGATCCGACCCTAAACGATCCCGAACTTTTAAAATGGATGTTTAGCCAAAAGAAATAAAAAATCCAACGGACTTCTCCGGAAGAATGGTTAATGAAGTGAAAACCAAAGAAATAAAATCTAACACTTCAAACCATCCTTCCGTTCTCAGGGTTACATCTTCATACATATAAACCTTTAAAAAAGAGAAGTATGAAAAGATCGTCCCTGCCTCAAAATATAGCCAGGATAGCCTTAGGGTCATTCCTGGCTTTTGCCGGTACCAGTCATCTCACTTTTGCCCGCAAAGACTTCCAGGCACAGGTACCCGACTGGGTTCCCCTGGATAAAGACCTCACCGTCCTGCTATCCGGCGGAGCAGAGATCTCACTGGGATTAGCTTTAATCCTGCTTGAAAAACAGAAAAAACTTACAGGCACCCTGGCTGCCCTCTTCTTTATCCTTGTTTTTCCGGGAAACATCTCCCAATATACCCATCACCGGAGTGCCTTCGGTCTGGATACCGATAAAAAGCGGTTTACCCACCTTTTCTTCCAACCTGCACTTGTTGCCTGGGCACTCTATGGCTCAACAGTATTGAATAAACATCGGAAAATAAAAAAATAACAGTCTATAGTGAAAATGGGGAGATATGCAATCCTGATGATTTACAAAACTCCCTAATTTCACAATAGTTAAT
>JAJQBG010000418.1 GCA_021203405.1 Bacteroides sp. | reverse complement strand
GTATTATATAGTATACGAGTTTGTGTGCTTCAAATATTAGGGTTTGACTGTCCCGGAAACCTCTGGTACGTACTGATACACAGTATCTTACGTGTATGGTTTGCTGTCCCGGACTGTGCAACAGTTTGAAAATGAGTGGTATATGCGGATAGAACTGAAGGATAGGTTGCTCTTAAAACAATATCCCTCCCTGAGTATGCAGGCTCAGGGAGGGATATCTCATTACACTATTTTTTTATTTTACCGGATCTCTTCACACTCTTTCAACCACAAAGCCGAACTGGCGTCGCTGGGCATACGCCAGTCGCCACGCGGACTGATAGCTACCGTTCCTACTTTGGGGCCGTCCGGCAGGCAGGAGCGCTTGAACTGCTGACTGAAGAAGCGACGGAAAAAGATGGTGATCCACTTTTTGATGGTCTCTTCCGTATATTTTCCTTTGAAAGCAATGGAGGCCAGGTAATGGATCTTTTTGGGACGGAAACCGAACCGCATGAAGTAGTAGATGAAAAAGTCGTGCAGTTCGTAAGGGCCGACCAGATCTTCCGTTTTCTGGGTGATCTCTCCCTGTTCATCGGCTGGTATCAGTTCCGGGCTAATGGGGGTATCTTTAATATCCAACAGGATATCTCTGGTTACTGCATCCATTTCATGGTGGGCTACCCAATCTACCAGGTGTATGACCAGGGTTTTGGGAATGCTGGCATTGACTCCGTACATGGACATCTGGTCGCCGTTGTAGGTGGCCCAGCCCAGGGCCAGCTCCGACAGGTCTCCCGTACCGATCACCAGGCCGTTCATCTGGTTGGCTATATCCATAAGTATCTGGGTTCTTTCCCGTGCCTGGGAGTTTTCGTAGGTAACATCGTGTACGTTGATATCATGGCCAATGTCTTTGAAATGCTGGATACAGGCATCTTTGATACTGATTTCACGGATGGTGACTCCCAGGGCCCTCATCAGGTCGAGTGCGTTGTTATAGGTGCGGTCGGTTGTACCGAACCCGGGCATGGTAATACCTATGATATCTTTGCGGGAAAGTCCCAGTTTATCGAATGTTTTGATGCATACCAGTAGAGCCAGTGTTGAGTCCAGACCGCCTGATATACCGATAACGGCTGTTTTGGCATGGGTGTGTTCGATCCGTTTGGCCAGTCCGCAAACCTGGATAGAGAATATTTCGTTGCACCGTTCATCCAATTCCGGTCCCCGGGGAACAAAGGGAAGCGGTTCGAATATACGGGTCAGGTTGAGCTCTTTGGAGTTGGTCTGCTCGGTCTGGATCACGGTTACCTCTCTTTTTCCGTCGTTGGCTTTGTTGGCTGAGAAGGTGGTATTGATCCAGCGTTCACTGCGGAGCCGTTCTACATCGATCTCGCTGATGACGATCTGCTCTTCCATACTGAAACGTTCGGAATGTTTCAGTAGGGTGCCGTTCTCATAGATAAATCCGTTCCCGGCAAAAACCACGTCGGTGGTAGACTCCCCGTACCCGCACGAGGAGAATACATATCCGGCTATGCAACGGGCTGATTGCTGGCTGACCAGGGAGCAGAGGTAACTGTGTTTGCCTACGATCTCATCGTCTGCGGAGATATTGAAAATGATTTCTGCCCCTTCGAGGGCCAGGTATGAGCTGGGTGGGATAGGGGCCCACAGGTCTTCGCAGATCTCAATGGCAAATGTAGTGTCGGGAGTAGCAAAGAGTAATTTGGTATCCAGGGGAACGAGTTGCCCGCAGAAACGGATCTGCGCTTTTTCTATATGGAAAGCAGGGGTGAACCATCTGTATTCATAAAACTCTTTGTAGTTGGGAAGATAGGTTTTGGGAACGATCCCCAGTATCTTACCTTTCTGGAAAGCAACGGCACAATTGAGAAGGGCACCGTTGTAAGAGATGGGTATACCTACTATATAGATAATATCTAATTGCCTTACATTGTTCATGATCTGCATCAGGGCCACTTCTGCTTCTTCCAGGAGCAGGTGTTGTGCAAAGAGGTCACCGCAGGTATATCCGGTGATGCATAGCTCCGGAAAAGCTATGATCTGTACTCCTTTTCCATGGGCTATGGCAATGAGGTTCTCTATCCGTGTGGCATTGAACTTACAGTCCGATACGCTTACCCGGGGTACTGCGGCTGCTACTTTTACAAATCCGTAATTCATATAGTATCAAGTTTATTTGTGGGGCAAAAGTAAGAATATAATTTTAGGGTAAAAAACAACGGAAAATATTTGTTGGTTCAAAAATTGTTTTCTACATTTGCAAACAGAATAAGATTGTAATCGTTACAAATATGGAAAGCAAAAAAACTGATGCTTACACCACGCTGGTAAATTATAACATTAAACCGTCGGTACAGCGTATTGAGATCATGAAGTATTTACTGACTCATCATACTCATCCTACGGTAGAGGATGTCTATTCTGCGCTGCATAAAAAGATACCTACTTTGTCAAAGACGACGGTGTATAATACCCTGAAGCTTTTTTCGGAGCAGGGGGCGGCGCTGATGCTTACGATCGATGAAAAGAGCATCTGTTTTGACGGAGATACTTCTCCGCATGCTCATTTTATGTGTAAGGATTGCGGAAAGATATTCGATCTGCTCTTTACTGAGGAGGGTAAAGAGATCCCGGGATTTGTGGCGCATGATCATCTGATAACAGAGATACACTACTATTATAAAGGATTCTGTAATAAATGTTTGACTAAGCAATAAAATAACGACTAATTAATTTAAATTCTAAAGTAAGATTATTATGAAACAGTTTAGATGTACAGTTTGTGGCTATTCCCACGAAGGCGATGCTGCTCCCGAAAAATGTCCGTTGTGTAAAGCACCTGCAAGCAAATTTGTAGAGGTAGAAGCTACTGAAGGTTCTCTTGCTTTTGCTGATGAGCATGTGATCGGTGTGGCAAAAGGTTGTGACGAAGAGATGATCAAAGACCTGAACAATCACTTTATGGGCGAATGTACGGAGGTAGGAATATACCTGGCCATGAGCCGTCAGGCTGATAGAGAAGGTTATCCGGAAGTAGCTGAAGCTTTTAAAAGATATGCCTGGGAAGAAGCAGAACACGCTGCTAAATTTGCTGAATTACTGGGAGATTGTGTATGGGATACCAAAACCAATCTTCAGAAACGTAAAGATGCTGAGCAGGGTGCCTGCGAAGATAAGAAACGTATCGCTACCCGTGCGAAAGCATTAAACCTGGATGCTATTCACGATACTGTTCACGAAATGTGTAAAGACGAAGCCCGTCACGGTAAAGAATTTGAAGGTTTGTATAACAGATATTTTGGTAAATAAAAATGTCTTCGGACAATTGTGTTTGATTGAGAGGATCAGCAGGCAGAGTTCTGTCTGCTGATTTTTATATAGAAGCTCTTATAAAGAGAGGGTCTGTAAAAAATGTTCCGGTAACTTACCGGAACATTTTTCTTATCTTTTGGAAAGCTTTTATGGTGAACAGCACTCCGTCGAAAACAGCCATTCCTATACCCACTGATTTTGACAGGGATACTTTTCCCGGTTCACTTTTAAAGGGGTGGGCCATATTGGTCACTTTTCCCTGTATGACCGATTTTTGTTGTCTAATGTCAGACCGGATCAGTTCTTTTCGCTCGGTGAGAGCTTCCAGTGTCATCTTTCCCCTGTAAATTACCTGTTTACTGTTCATTATACTCCGGATTTAGCGATTTAAAAAAGGTTACTTAAAAATCTTACCATAGGGTCGATAAAAAGTCTTTTTTTGAAGGCTACCATACAGATCATAAAGAGTAAGTTTATACCTCCGATGATCAGAAAGCTGAATTTTAATCCTCCTACGTACGGTTCCAGAATATAAGCCAGCGCGAGGGAGAGATAGAACAATGCCAACAGGGCTAATACGACCACTACCAATATCATGATTGGCATAGAGAAAAGGATGCTTAGCTTTTCAACGAGTTCAAGCTTTGTATACTCCTTTTGCAATTCCAGGTATTTTTTTACTTCTGCAAAGAGCTCCTGAAAGTTCTCAATATTTTTGCTACCGTTAAACATGTTCTATCCTCTTTTGTTGTTCAAAGCTTTGCTATACCGGATATCAATCCATGTCGCCTTTCAGTTCGGCAGCAATTTCGTCACAAAGATCTTCCATTTCGTTACGGCTTAGCTTAATACCTTTTTTACGAAGGATCTCAGCGATCTTGATACGGGTATCTTCTCCACTTTCGGGGGCAAATAAAACTCCTGCTACTACACCTAAGGCAGCGCCTGTAATAAAAGCTGCTAAAATATTCAATCCTTTCATAACGCAATTTTTTAATGTATACTACAAAGCTAACATTTTTTTCTCAAAAAGTCAATCAGTTTTAAGAACAAATAGTAAATAAAAAAGTTTATTCATTCCGTGAATAACGGAAGCTTAATGGAATTTGAGAAAAATATTATAGTACGAATTTCATGACAGCCCACCGGTTTTTCTCCCGGAATCCTGCCGGGATCAACCCGTTACGGGTAGCCTCTTTCCGCAGGATCTCCATATCGTCGGTGTAGAAACCGCTCATATAAATTTCGCTTCCCTCTTTCATGCAGGCTACATAGTGTTTCATATCTTCCAGCAGGATATTCTGGTTGATATTGGCTATCACTACATCGAACGGACCTTTTCCCGGAGGGCAGAGGCATCTCCCAGTTCTACTTCGATATTGTCTACCTGGTTCAGGGCTATGTTCTCTATGGAGTTGTTCACACACCAGGTATCGATATCAATGGCTGTTACGGCAGCTGCCCCCCGTTTGCTGGCTAAAATAGCGAGGATAGAGGTTCCGCAGCCCATATCCAGTACACTTTTGCCGGTAAAGTCATTGGCTAAGAGTTCACCGATAATGAGGCTGGTGGTTTCGTGGTGTCCGGTTCCGAAGGCCATTTGCGGGTTGATAATAATTTCGTATTCGGCAGCAGGGATATCGGTATGGAATGTACTGTGGATCACACAACGATCTTCAATGACAAGGGGTTGGAAAAAGTTTTTTCCCACTCTTCGTTCCAGTTCTTCTCTTCCATCTGCATAACGGAATAGCTGATCTCCGGGTTCTCCATGGGGAAATTTTCGAGGATATTTTTTAACTCTTCTTCCCGGAAGAGTTCTTCCCTAATGTAGGCGTTGATCCCTTTTTCTGCCTCCATAAAGCTCTCAAATCCTATATCTGCGAGCAGGGCAGCCAGCAGGTCGCATATATTTTCATCAGAAAGGGGGGGGAATAAAAATTTATTTCAAGATATTTCATACTTATTAATATTAAAATTCAGTAACTTTAGGTCGCAAAGATAGAGAGGTTTAGGGAAATC
>JAJQBG010000001.1 GCA_021203405.1 Bacteroides sp. | reverse complement strand
TATATAATCAATTCAAAGATCACTTTTAAAACATTCCCGTAAAAAGGAAAGCGAGGACAAAGATAGGGACTATTTTAACACAAACCAAATTTAGAAGAAACTTTTTTGAAAAGACTTTTTCAAAGCCGTGAATCCTAACCTTCAGGCACCCCATATAGGAAACTATTACTAAAACCAATACAAACTTCCTATTCCGCTCACTTTCAATAGTATGTCAATTTTAACGCCTTGTTCTCTATCAAAGCGGGTGCAAAGGTAGGAACAAACAACATTCCTTCCAAATATAATCAACTCTTTTTTTGAATAAAAACACAACTTCTTCTTAACTACCTCACCATAAGCACCCTTATAAAACAGGTAAAAAAAGGCTGTCACAAACAGCCTGCATTTTTACTCCTTAGTATATAAAGCAAAAGAACAGTTACCGGATACTAAGCTCCGGATAACCGGCCCCATTCCTGCATCGCACCTCCCAAAGAGCGGATAAAATCTCCGGGAGAAATTCCGGCGATCCTACGGAATGCTTCCAATAAACAGGAAGTAGATACAAATCCACAATGTTCAGCCAACGCTCCCGGTGTATAACGGGCATACGATTCATACTTTACAATATACTTAAAAGCTTCCACCCGGTAGCTATCCACATATTCCTGAAAAGTCTGCCCGAAAGACTCTTTTAAAAGAGTCAAAAGCTGATGTTCAGGAATATTCAGATACCCGGCCAGCCTATCCGGCTGTAAAGCAGTATCCAGGTAAGGCTTTTCCTGCTCCATACACTCAGAAAGAGCTTTGACCAGTTCTTCGTTAGTACGAAATGCAGCGGTAGGATCGGTTCCCTTTTTCATAGACAAATAGTTAGAGATTTTACATAGGATATTTGCTTAACCGTCATTCATACAGCTATATACAAATATAACCATTTTACGGTATTTAACCCAGCAAAAGAACAAAATAAAAGCCCGGAAAGTTTAAATTTAACGTTCCAGGCTAAACATGCAAAACGGTTAGTTAGTATAAAAGCCTGAGTGATGTCGCAGCCACCTTATATTTTTTATTCCCTATACTTATTTCACAATCAGAAGAAGCAGAAACATACCATTGACCCTCCACCCGATTCAATGTCACCGTACCCGAATCAGCAGACCGAATAGTTATCTCTCCTGCCTTAAGCAAAGTTCCATTCCCCAGAAATAAAACAGAGTCTCCATGGCTCTCCTTCCCTATTACTCCGTATGTACCACTAAACTTCATATTCTGGTAATGAACCTGTCCGGATATACTCCCCAGGGAAAAGATAAGATCTTCCCTACCATTTTTTCCCTTTACTCTTATACCGGCAAAATCCTCCACCTCCGTTTCACTCTCAAAGAAAGAGACTGTTTCAATGTGAGAAGGCTCCTCTTTCGCAGCTGGTTCAAAGACCGCTACAAAAGGACGTGTCCATGCCTCTCCCTGCTGACGGGCTGCAAAGGTAAGAGTCGGTTGTTCCTTTATATTGTAAGGCATACCGGGTGTACGGTGTAAACCTTCACACATGGGAGAAAGAGCAGAAAAGATTTTCCGCTCTTTTTCACCCTTCATCCACATATTCATGCAGATGTCATTTCCGTCCGGCATCCCGATCGTATAAGTGGCTTTTATATCTTTATCAGTCTCCGCACTTTTCTGATCAAAAATATAAGAATAAGCATAAAGATGCGCTCCGGCAAAAGCCAGCTCTTCCGTAGGCTGAAGTTCCAGGGAACTTCCATCTGCTGCCGTTACCTCCATTTGCTGCCCCAGGTTATGATAAAAATAGTCATGCATTTTATCTCCCCCCAACTCTTTCCGGCTACGGAAAATATCCACATAATAACCGGTAGTAGCCCCGGTAGTGATGATACTGTTCAACCGGCTTTGATCGGCCCGGCTTTCCGGCTCCCGGAAACAGACATCACTGTAAAGGATCCCTTCATAAGTTCCCTCCTTTTCTCCCGCAGCAGGATAACAGCTATTGAGCCGGAAAGCATGATTGCTCTTCATGATCGGATAGCTGGAGATCCCATCCACACAGACCGTATTGTGCGCAGGGAACTGGCCGTAATACTCCGCATAATCCAGTGCAAAATACCCGGTCCCTATTCCGGCGTCCGGAGCCAGCGGAAAACCTTTTCCATACAGTTCCATGGAGATACCGTTGGCATGCATATGGTTTCCTTCCGAACCATTCAGGGAGATCATCAGGCTGTTACGCTCATCCATACCATTGCGTTGTACCAACCAGCTCACATTGGGTGCCCAGAAAACAGGAGTTACATACTCTTCTATCGTTCCGGCAGGTATCAAAGGATCCAGTTCCGGCGGTTTATCGGTGAAAAAAGAGGTTACGGCAACCGGCATTTCCCGGTTCTCTTTTTCCCCGGCAGAAGGATCGAACAACTTCAGCATCCGGGTGAACTTCACCTCCTGTTCCCGCTTACCATAACGCTGCGCATTGGCTACCATCCGCCGGAAAAAGTCCGTACGTAGTTTACCGGGATGAGTATCCCCGAATCCAACCATGTTCCGGTTGGGGAAGAGATATTGCGGCATAACCTCTACAGCTTTCAGGATCACAGGAAATTCAGGAAGAATATCATAATTCAGATTGTGGTCAAACCACTCTACAAAATTGGCAAAATCGGCCACCACACTGCTGCTATATCCCGGGCACTCCGCCCAGATACCTGTCTGCGGATCAAATCCATACTCAAGAAGTTTAGGCAACAACCATTGGCGGAGAGTATTCCGGTTAAGAATATAATCCATATAATACTCTCTTCCCTTTCCGTCGGCATACGTATCATCTCCTTCCAGGACCTGTGAGATCTCCAGGATAAAAAGAGCCTGGAAAAGATTCCAGTTATTATGAGGGACCCCGTTCTCAATAATAATATCCGCCCACCTTTTAAAAGCAGCCGCATAGATATCCATCTTATCCGCTTTACGGATAACCAGATCCTGATATAAAAAATCATACAGCGGGATCAGTTCCGAAAGTATATTTTCATGGATCACTTCAAAAGAAGTAAGTCCTACCAGCGTTTGCTGATGACCGTTATTCAGATCTATGGGAACATTCCGGTAGTAGATACCACTCATATAAGTATCGAATACCTCCCCGGCCAGGACCGCGTATTTCTCTTCACCGGTTATCCACCACAGGAAAGCCGCATCCCGGGCTATCCCCACAATCTCCCGGTTAATAGATTCCACAATACGCCCGGTCTCTCCCGGCTCCGCCCACTCCAGCGGAGCACCCTCCTTCGTGGTATTATGAAAAAAGAGCCCCCGCTCATCATCCATATAAGGAAAAATATCTTCCAGCCCGGGTTTCCCATACTTCGTAGTAGCTGCCCGTGTACCAGTATAACGAACCGTAGGTACAGGCGCCTTTTCACCTCCCGCGTGCGAAAAAACCTCTCCTTTTACATACACATCCCTCCAGTGATCTTTCCAGTACATCTGCAAACGGGAAACCAGCCACTCCGGTTCCCTGTCAGCATACCGGTCGGTACGCTCCTTCAGTTTCCGGAACACCTCCGCAGCCCACTGCTCCCGGCGTATCAACCCCAGTACCTCCTCTTTTCCCTCAGGAGTAGTCAATACACGCGGATGCCCCTGGGGCAAGCTTTCCGGCAGGGCGATCTGCCCCCCGGGAAAAAGTATAGCACACAAAAAACAAGATAAAAACAATTCCGGCTCTTTTCATAACGTACCTTTAAATATTCCTTTATAGTATACGTATGAAAAGAGCCGGCCACCCAAAAGGGGAAAAAATTTATTTTTCGTCGTTCTCCTGGATCTCTACCCGCCGGATCTTTCCGCTGATAGTCTTGGGAAGTTCTTCTACAAATTCAATAATACGCGGATACTTATACGGAGCCGTCACCCTCTTTACATGATCCTGCAACTCTTTCACCAGTTCCTCCCCGGCCTTCTCCCTCATCCCCTTACTCAACACCACCATAGCCTTCACGATCTGTCCCCGTATCTCATCCGGTACACCCATAATCGCACACTCCACTACAGCAGGATGCATCATCAGGGCACTCTCCACTTCGAACGGTCCGATCCGGTAGCCGGAACTCTTGATAATATCGTCCGCCCGGCATACAAACCAATAGTATCCATCTTCATCCTTCCAGGCAATATCCCCGGTATAATAAATTCCGTCCCGCCACACTTCCCGGGTCAGCTCAGGATCGCGGTAATACTCTTTAAAAAACCCCAATGGTTTCCCCTCACCAGTTCGTATAATGATCTGTCCCTGTTCTCCCGCCTCTACGGAACGCCCGTCAGGAGCGATCAGATCCACCTCATAGAGCGGATTGGCAATGCCCATACTACCCGGTTTAGGCTCTATCCAGGGGAAAGTCGTAATGATCAGCGTAGCCTCCGTCTGTCCGAAACCCTCCATCAGCTTAATACCGGTCAGTTTCAGGAAAGTCTCATACACCGCCGGATTCAGCACTTCTCCTGCAGTGGTGCAATACTCCAGAGAAGAGAGATCATACTTTGTCAAGTCCTCCCGGATCAGGAACCGGAAGATAGTAGGAGGAGCACACAAAGAGGTTATTCTATACTGCTCGATCTTCCGGAGAATATCGGCCGGATTGAACTTCTCGTAATCATACACAAAAATATTACTACCCACGATCCATTGCCCGTACAGTTTACCCCACACCGATTTGGCCCAGCCGGTATCAGCAATGGTAAAATGCAGGCTATCCGGATGCAGATTATGCCAGTAAGCCGCCGTAATGATATGTCCCAGCGGATAGGTAAAATCATGCGCCACCATCTTGGGTTGTCCCGTAGTACCCGATGTAAAGTATATAATAGAGATATCCTCGTTCTTGTTCACCTCCTGCGGACGTACAAAAGAAGCAGCACTCTCCATTCCCTTCCGGAGGTTAAGATAGCCTTCGGGCGTACCCTCGTCAGCACTTACCAGCATCTCCACAGTCGGACAATCCGGCAGGGTAGCCCCGATCTGCTGTACAATAGCAGGTTTGCTCAGGGTAAGTATCATCCGGATACCCGCCGCATTACAGCGATATACAATATCTTTGGCAGTAAGCAAATGAGTGGCCGGAATAGCAATAGCCCCTATTTTGTGGAGCGCTATCACCGCAAACCAGAACTCTGCCCGGCGTTTCAGGATCAGCATCACCTTATCTCCCCGGGTAATTCCCAGTGACAGGAACCAGGAAGCCACCTGATCGGACTTCTCTTTGATATCAGCAAATGTATACTGCACATGCTCATCCTTATCATTGGTCCAGCAAAGTGCTTTTTTATCAGGCTGCTGCTCAGCCCAGGCATCTACAATATCATATCCGAAATTGAAATTTTCAGGTACATCAATAGAGTGATTAC
>JAJQBG010000148.1 GCA_021203405.1 Bacteroides sp. | reverse complement strand
TTCCCCGCCCAGCCCGAACGCAATGATTTTAACGCCGGGAAATTAGGTCCGGAGTGGCTTTATATCCGCAATCCCGACTATACCAACTATTCGTTATCCGAGCGCAAGGGACATTTACGCCTGAAAGGAAGTGCCTTTACTCTAAACGATAAGGCAAACCCCACTTTTGCAGGCATCCGCCAGACAGGATTTAAATTCCAGGCCACTACCCGGTTAGATTTTAATCCTGCCGAAGAGAACGAGGAGGCAGGAATGACTCTACTGATGAATATGAATTATTTCTATAAATGCTTCGTGGTGAAACGGGGAGAAGAGCGGTTTCTGCAAGTCGTCAGCAACCTGGATCAGGTAAGAGGTATCCAGGCAGAAATTTTGCTCGAAAAAGGCCCGGTAGATATACGGATCGAAGGAGAACGGAATTATTATCATTTTTATTTCTCCCAACAAGGACGGCCTTTTGTCAAACTGGCCCGCTTAAATACCAAACCGATAGGGGTAGAACTGACCGGTGGATTCACCGGGGTACTGATCGGGCTCTATGCCACCGGCAATGGACACACCTCTACTACCCCGGCCGATTTTGGCTGGATAGATTATAAAGTAATTGAAAAGTAAACAGGAGGATGAGAAAGATTTGCTTATCTCTTTTACTGGTAACAGGCTCTTTGTACGCACAACACGTTCACATCGGGTCAGCTTATTACCCGGAACAATCCGGCAAAGAGTCTGTTGCACCAGATGCCCGCCTCATGAAAGAGGCCGGGTTCAATGTAGCCCGTATGGGGGACTTTGCCTGGCACAATATGGAACCCCGGGAGGGAGTTTATACCCTGGACTGGCTGCAACATGCCGTGACAGAACTGGCTGCGCAAAACATACAGACCTTACTCTGTACCCCCACCGCCGCCATTCCCAAATGGCTGCATGATAAACACCCGGACATCATGCAGGTCACCGAACAGGATACCCGCAAGCCCTATGGCAAACGACGCCATGCCTGCCTCAACCATCCTGTGTACCAGGAGTATTGCGTCCGCATTGCCACAGAAATGGCCCGTGCGTTTCAGGATCATCCGGCCGTCATCGGTTTTCAGATCGACAATGAATTAATGGCGGAATCTCCCTACTGCTACTGCCCGCACTGCCGCAATGCCTTCGCGCAATGGGTAAAACGGAAATACCAGACAATTGAAAAAAGTAAATTCGATGTGGGGGCTCACCTTCTGGAGCCAGAATGTAGCCTCTTTTGAAGAAATATTTCTTCCCCGCAAGGGAGATAATCCCGCCTGTTTTCTCGATTATCAGGAGTTTGCCTCAGACTGTGCCATCCACTTTTTTAAACTTCAAAGAGACGCAATAAAAGCGGTTCATCCCGGTTTTCGCATCACCCACAATATCTGTTCCAGCGGATTTCTGTATCAGTTAGATCAATATAAACTATCGCGGGAGTGCGATTTTCTCTCCATTGATAATTATCCATACGCCTGGACCTTAGAGAACGAATATGGATATAGAGGTGCCTTCACCTATACCCCGGCTATGGCTTCTATGGCTCTTTCTCAGATCCGTGGCTCGTCCAAAGCTCCTTTCTGGGTGACCGAAGCACAGATCGGCCGGACTGCCGGACCCCAAAGACACCTCTTGCAACCGGGTATCGTACGCCTGTGGTCGCATCAGGAGATCGCCCACGGAGCCGAAGGCATCGTATTTTTTCCGTTCCGCACCTTCCCGTATGCCCACAAACACATGATGAATGGCCTGGTAGAGATTGACAGCCGGAAACGCAGAAAAATGGATGAGATCCGGCAAACGAGTGAAGAGATCCTGCAGATCAAAGCGCTCATAGGAGCCGCACTACCTACGGCCAAAGCTGCTATCCTCCGCGATTACCGCTGTGACTGGGCCTTTGAAGACGGGCGGTTCAGTTCCGACTTCCGGTATATGCGTCACCTGTTCGGATACTACAAAGCCCTGCGCGAACACTCCGTCACCACGGATATCATCTCACCTGAAGACAATTTCGAAGGTTATCAACTGTTGATCGTACCCGCTCAGGTACTTACTTCCGCACACTTTTGCCACAGGCTTAAACAGGCAGCCCAAAGCGGCACCACCCTGCTTATTACCTGTATGACCGGCCTGCGGGAGAGCAATATGGAGTCGCCCGGCAGATTGGTCAGGGAAGAGATAGAGGAACTGGCAGAAATCACGATCCTGGAGCAACATGCCCTGATCGGGGAAAAGAGTGCCTCTTTTTCTTTTACCGACCCCCCGGATCTCATCAGGCCTCCCTTTGGTTCGATATCATACAGCCCCGGAGCGCCCGTACACTGGCAGGTTATCAGGACCTGCCTTTTAAAGAGAAGAGTGTGATCACACGCAATACCTATGGCAAAGGAGATGTTTTTTACGTGGGCACTGTTCCTTCCGAAAAAGCGATCCGGATTTTGGTAAAAAGTGCCGCCGAAGCTGCCGGA
This sequence comes from Bacteroides sp., assembly GCA_021203405.1. Taxonomy (GTDB): domain Bacteria; phylum Bacteroidota; class Bacteroidia; order Bacteroidales; family Bacteroidaceae; genus Bacteroides. The sequence goes on along the minus strand of JAJQBG010000148.1, from coordinate 2,932 downwards.
ATTAAACCCCCTGCTTCCTCGTCCCACCCCCTGGTTGAAATTACTGAGCTGGAGTCGGAAACAAAGGAAAGATACATCTACCTGATCAACTTCTCTGCTGAGAACCAGGAAATATCCCTGCATACCGCCGCAGTAGACCCTTTCAGCCAGACGCCTTTTGAAGGTACGCTACTGCTTCCCGCCATGGACTATAAACTTTTAAAACTCAGATAAGATGAAAGGCAAACATACCCTTATAACCGCTCTGTTGTTCTTCATCCTGCTTCCGGCCCATGCCCGGCTTGAGATGCCTGCTGTTTTTTGCGACAACATGATCCTGCAACAACAAAGCCAGGTATTTCTGTGGGGGCAAAGCCAGAGCAAAGAGCAGATCGTGGTATCACCCTCCTGGAGCAACAATAAATATTACGGCCAGGCAGATCATCAGGGCTGGTGGAAAGTCTCCATAGAAACCCCCTCCGCCGGGGGGCCTTATGAACTTACAGTCATCATCAAAGATACCCTTCGGTTCTCCAATGTACTGATCGGGGAGGTATGGCTGTGTGCCGGACAGTCTAATATGCACTTTCCGGTAAAAGGGTACATCAACCAGCCCAATCTGGAAGCCACCCAAACCCTGGTCAAAAGCCGCAACAGCCGCATCCGGCTATTCAACGTGGGGCAGCACGCCTCTCCTTTTCCGGCAGAAGATTGTCAGGGAGAGTGGGTAGAAGCCACTCCGGAAAGTGTAGCCGGATTCAGCGCGTTGGGGTACCACTTCGGGAAATACCTCCAGGAACACCTCGATGTTCCGGTGGGCCTGATCAATTGTTCCTGGGGCGGGGCCCGGATCGAGTGTTTTATGTCCGGGGAGATACTCTCAACCTTTGCAGAGGTCCCTTACCGGGAACAGGGAGATACCATCACTTCGCCCACACGAGCACCCTCCGGTATCTACAATGGAATGATCCATCCCCTCCGGGGATATGCCATCAAAGGGGCACTCTGGTACCAGGGAGAGGCCAACCACAACGAGCCAGACCGCTACAAAGAGTTACTTCCCGCCCTGGTTAAAAGCTGGAGAGAAGAGTGGCAACACCCTTTCGCCTTTTACTTTGCCCAGCTGGCACCCTTTAATTACCTCCGGGAGCATGGCCCCAGAGGTTATCCTGTGGCTTTACTGATGGAAGTGCAAAATCAATGTGCATCCCTTATACCCGATAGTGAGATCGTCATTCTCATGGATGCCGGTGATGAAAGCTGTATTCATCCCGCCAATAAGAAACTGGCCGGAGAATGGTTTGCCATACAGGCACTGGCCGGAGAGTACGGGCTCACCGGGGGAACCTATAAAAGCCCTGTCCTAAGATCCTGGCACCGGAAAGAGAACCGCATCGTCCTTGAATTCGATCATGCTCCCAACGGTTTCACCTCCTTTGGTAAAAAAATTACAGGGTTTGAGGTCGCAGGAACAGACAGCGTGTTCTATCCTGCCCGGATCACCCTGCCCAACTATCAACAAAAAGTAGAAGTGGAAGCTCCGGAGGTAGCCGAGCCCATCGCCGTAAGGTATGCCTTTAACGGCTACGCCGAAGCCACCCTTTTCAATACAGAAGGGTTTCCCCTCTCCTGCTTCCGTACGGATAACTGGCCCATTGAAAAATATAAAAACAAAGAACAACCATGAAAAAAATACTCTTACTTTTCCTCCTTACCACATGTATGGCTTGCCACCAGGGCGAGAAAATGACCTCTGTCACCCTCTATAACCCTACAGACCGGGAACGCGTCGATGAGTCCTTCGTTATGAAAGCCTCTGAGTTAACACCACCTGCCCCCGGCATGGTGCCCCTGTTAAAAACGCCGGAAGGGGTCTATCTTCCTTCACAACCGGATGATACCGACCAGGACGGAGCGTGGGACGAACTGGCTTTTATCTGTACCCTTCCCCCTTCCGAAACAGTGAAACTCTCCGTCGAGTGGGTACACCCCGAAGACTATCCGGAGTTTCCGGTCAGAACGAATGTGCGTTTCGGGAAAATGACCTCCCCCAGTGTCATTGAAGAGCTGACCACAGATATTCATTACAAGGAAAACCTTCCCCGCGGTGAAGGCTATCCCTACCAGATGGATGGCCCTGCCTGGGAAAACGACAAGGTGGGATTCCGGCACTATTTCGATGGCCGGAACTGCCGGGATGTCTTTGGCAAACTGATCCCTTCTATGGTACTCGATACAGTGGGCATACGTGCGGACGGAACACCGGGTGACACCTACCATGTCATGAGCCGCTGGGGACGGGACATCATGAGTGCCGCCCACTCTTTCGGGCTGGGCGGAGTGGCCCTGCAACTTCCCGATACCCTGGTGCGCCTGGGAGTGCTTCAGGAACAAACGGTCGATAACGTAGACTCGACACGCTATACACTCCTTACACAGGGCCCGGTACGATCCATGTTGAAGCTGGATTTCCACGGATGGGAGGTCACTCCCGGCGAGAAGGTAGATGTGTCCTGCCTGATTACGATATGGGCCGGGAAATATGGATATGAGAACCGGGTAACGACCTCTCCCCTTCCGGAAGGGAGCCGGCTTATCACAGGTATAGTGGCCAATAACAACGACAAAGAGTTTATTACCCATACCTACCGGGATACCTATACCTCCATGAATACCCACGACAAACAAACCTACGACAAAACATGGTATATGGGTATGAGCCTGATCCTTCCTGCGGAAAGTGTAGTGGAGTTATTTCATGCACCCGATACAGGAAGCAACATCAAAAAAACCTGGTGTGTAGCCATGCGGCCCGATGAGACAGGCACATACCGCTACAACGCATACGCTGCCTGGGAAATGAGCGACCGCCGCTTCAGCGACCGGGATTACTACCTCAGCCTCGTATGTTTGCATTGTCAGAAGTAAGAATGGTAAAAATACTACATTTGTA
>JAJQBG010000270.1 GCA_021203405.1 Bacteroides sp. | reverse complement strand
TTTCGGCTAAACAAATTGCAGAATTTATAAATGGTGAGGTTATCGGGGATGAAAATAGAGGCATATATACTTTTGCTAAAATAGAAGAGGGAATTCCGGGGGCACTATCGTTTCTGGCAAATCCCAAATATGAATCCTATCTATATACTACAAAGTCCAGTATTGTACTTGTGAATAAGGATTTTACTCCCAGACAGGAAGTTTCAGCCACTCTTATAAAAGTTGATAACGCTTACGAAAGTCTTGCCCGGCTCCTGGCTCTTTACGAATCCATGAAGCCTAAAAAGAGCGGCGTTGACCCGTTGGCTTCCGTTGCAGCTACTGCCCGCCTGGGTGAAAATGTATATATCGGTCCTTTTGCCGTAGTAGGCGAAAATGTTACCATTGGTGATAACTCCTGCATCCATCCGCATGTATCTCTGGGAGATAACTCTTCCGTAGGAAGTAATACTATCCTTTATCCTCACGTTACCATCTATCACGAATGCCGTATCGGAAATAACTGTGTTATTCATTCCGGAGCGGTGATCGGTGCCGATGGATTCGGATTTGCACCGACTCCTCAGGGCTATGAAAAGATTCCTCAGATCGGTGTTGTGATCATTGAAGATCATGTTGAGATCGGTGCTAATACCTGTGTTGACAGAGCTACTATGGGAGCTACCGTTATTAAAACAGGTGTAAAACTCGACAATCTTATCCAGATCGCTCATAATGACGAGATAGGCTCTCACACCGTTATGGCAGCTCAGGTTGGTATTGCCGGTTCTGTAAAAGTGGGTGAATGGTGCATGTTTGGCGGGCAGGTAGGACTGGGCGGCCATATTACTATCGGTGATAAAACGGCTCTTGGTGCCAAGGCTGGTCTGATCAGGAATGTAAAGAGCGGAGAATCTCTTCTGGGTGCACCGGCTATTGATATGAAACAATTTTTCAAAGCATCTACTGTGTTTAAAAGGTTACCGGAGATGCAATTGGAACTACATAACTTACAAAAAGAGATAAACCAATTAAAACAACTATTAAATAAGTAACCAATGTTGAAACAAAAAACTCTGAAAGATAGTTTTTCTTTGAGTGGAAAAGGGCTTCACACTGGGCTTGATCTCACTGTTACTTTTAATCCCGCACCGGATAACCACGGATATAAGATCCAACGAATTGATGTCGAGGGTCAGCCGGTAATAGATGCGGTAGCCGATAATGTAACAGAAACTACACGAGGTACTGTTTTAGGAAAGAACGGAGTAAAAGTAAGTACGATTGAACATGGGATGGCCGCTCTTTATGCACTCGGAATAGATAACTGTCTTATTCAGGTGAACGGTCCCGAATTCCCGATTCTGGATGGTAGCGCACGCTACTATGTAGAAGAGATTGAGAAAGTTGGCACTGAAGAACAGAGTGCTGTAAAAGATTACTATATAATTAAATCCAAGATCGAGTTCCGGGACGAAAAGACCGGTTCATCCATTATTGTATTGCCCGATGAGAATTTCAGTCTGAACGTATTGGTTTCTTATGATTCTACCATTATTCCCAATCAGTTTGCCACGTTGGAGAATATGGATGATTTTGCTTCTGAAATAGCCGGTAGCCGTACCTTTGTTTTTGTCCGTGAAATAGAACCTCTGCTTTCGGCCGGCCTGATCAAAGGAGGAGATCTGGATAATGCGATTGTAATTTATGAGCGGCAGATGACTCAGGAAAATTACGATAAACTGGCAGACGTAATGGGCGTTCCCCACATGGACGCCGGTGTATTGGGATACATTAACCATAAACCGCTTGTTTGGCCTAATGAATGTGCCCGTCATAAATTATTGGATGCCATCGGTGACCTGGCCCTGATCGGTAAGCCTATTAAAGGACGTATTATTGCTACCCGTCCGGGACATACCATTAACAATAAGTTTGCCCGTCAGATGCGCAAAGAGATCCGTCTGCATGATATTCAGGCTCCGATCTATAATTGTGAGGAGTTACCGGTCATGGATATTAACCGTATTTGTGAACTCTTGCCTCATCGTTATCCGTTTCTGCTGGTAGATAAAGTGATCGAATTAGGACCTAACCATATTGTCGGAGTAAAGAATATTACGGTCAACGAACCCTTTTTTCAGGGACATTTTCCTCAGGAACCTGTTATGCCGGGTGTACTTCAGATAGAGGCTATGGCTCAGGTAGGAGGTCTTCTGGTACTTAACTCTGTAGATGAACCGGAAAGATATTCTACCTATTTCCTTAAGATCGATGGCGTAAAATTCCGTCAGAAAGTTGTTCCCGGTGATACCCTGATCTTCCGTCTGGAACTGCTGGCTCCCATACGCCGGGGGATATCCACGATGAAGGGCTATGTTTTTGTAGGAGAGAAAGTTGCCTGTGAGGCAGAGTTTATGGCACAAATAATTAAAAACAAGTAAAGAATGATCAATCCTTTAGCTTATATACATCCTGAAGCTGTTATCGGAGAAAATGTAGAAATCGCTCCTTTTGTATTTATTGATAAAAATGTGATTATCGGTGATAATAACAGGATCATGGCAAACGTGACTATTCTATCTGGTTCGCGTATCGGAAATAACAATACTATTTTCCCGGGTGCTGTGATCGGAGCTATTCCTCAGGATCTTAAATTTCAGGGCGAAGAAACAACAGCCGAAATTGGTAATAACAACACGATCCGCGAAAATGTCACTATCAATCGGGGAACAGCCGCCAAGGGCAGAACAATAGTAGGAGATAATAATTTACTGATGGAGGGAGTGCATGTTGCCCATGATACACTGTTGGGAAGTAAATGTATTATCGGTAACTCTACAAAAATGGCCGGCGAGGTGATCATTGATGATAATGCCATTGTAAGTGCAAATGTACTTATGCATCAGTTTTGCCGGGTAGGAGGATATGTGATGATTCAGGGAGGATGTCGTTTCAGTAAGGACATTCCTCCTTTTATTATAGCGGGAAGAGAACCTATCGCTTACAGCGGTATCAATATTATTGGTCTTCGCAGACGGGGATTCTCCAACGAGATCATTGAAAATATTCATAATGCATACCGCATTATTTATCAAAGCGGATTGAATAATACGGAAGCATCGGCAAAAGTAGAAGAGGAAATTCCGAGAAGTTCCGAAATAGAATACATCCTTGATTTCATCAAAGGTTCCGAAAGAGGGATTATCCGCTAACCGGAGAGAACAAAAAGTTAAAAAAGAGGTTTCCATAAAGGATACCTCTTTTTTAGTATATATCTTTTTGTAGGAATCTACTTTTTACTAATTTTACACCATTAAAAAGGAAAAATTATGATTTATAGATTTACTCTTATATCCGATGAAGCAGATGATTTTGTCAGGGAGATCCAGATCGATCCCGAGACAACCTTTTTCGACTTTCATCAGGCCATTCTCAAAGCTGTAAATTTTAGCGATGATCAGATGACCTCTTTCTTTTTGTGTGATGAGAACTGGGAAAAGGAAAAAGAAGTTACGCTGGAAGAGATGGATGATAATCCTGAAATGGATAGCTGGGTGATGAAAGATACTCTGCTCAGTGAGTTGATTGAAGAAGGGAAGCAGAAACTCTTATATGTCTTTGACTATCTGGCAGAACGCGTCTTTTTTATTGAACTTTCCGAAATTGTGACCGGAAAGGGTATTCAGGGCGCCAAATGTACCAAAAGGGCAGGAGAACCTCCGGCACAGACCATTGATTTCGAAGAGATGCTGGTACAAAGCGGTAACCTGGATCTGGATGAGAATTTTTACGGTGACCAGGAGTTTGATTTTGAAGAATTCGATGCCGGTAACCTGGATAATATAGAAGAAGGAGGCGGGGAATTCCCTGGAAACGAAGAGTATTAATGGGGAAGAATCTGCTGGTACTGATCGGGCCTACCGGTGTTGGCAAAACAGAGTTAAGCCTTACACTGGCAGAGTATTTTGGCACTGGTATTATCTCCTGTGATTCCCGGCAGATATTCCGGGATCTTCCGATCGGTACTGCGGCTCCGAAGCCTGAACATTTACTGCGGGTGCCACACTATTTTATTGGCACCCATAATCTTACCCAGTATTATAGTGCCGCTCAATATGAAGCGGATGTACTGCAATTACTGGAAAAACTTTATCTGCAAAACGATTCGGTATTGATGACCGGTGGGTCTATGATGTATATAGATGCAGTATGCAAGGGCATTGATGATATCCCCACTGTGGATGCGGATACCCGTCAGACCATACTGGATCGTTACGAAAAAGAGGGTTTGGAGCCATTATGTGCAGAACTAAAGTTGTTGGACCCTGAATATTATAAGATCGTAGATCTCAAAAATCCCAAACGGGTATTGCATGCGCTGGAGATTTGTTACATGACCGGGAGAACCTATACCTCTTTCCGAAAGAACAGCTCCAAGGAACGTCCCTTCCATATTATAAAAGCCGGACTTACCCGGGACCGGGAGGAACTCTATGAGCGGATCAACCGTAGGGTAGATCTGATGATGGAGGCAGGACTCCTGGAAGAGGTAAAAGCTGTCTGTAGATACAAACATCTGAACTCTCTTAATACGGTAGGGTATAAGGAGCTTTTTAATTATCTGGAAGGAAAATGGACGTTGGAATTTGCGGTTGAAAAGATCAAACAAAATTCACGCATCTATTCCAGAAAACAAATGACCTGGTTTAAACGGGATCCTCAAATTCAATGGTTTCATCCCGACCGACAGGAGGAGATCATAGATTACTTTCAAAAAAAAATGCAATAACTCTTTGAACAGGAGATCTGGTTTTTTAGATATGTTCCGGATCTGCTTTCTATCTTTGGATATATACAATTTTTTTATCTTCGCTTACCAAAAGTGTACCCCCCATTTCTGCTTGCCTCTTAAGGCTCTTGTTACATCTTTCCTTATCGTTTATAAAACTGACACAGCCCTGATTTATATAAGTAATGAGCGATGAAACAACAACCTGTCTATGAAATATTTATTGAGGTATTAAAAGAGAAGATCCCAGAGAAAGGAAAACTTACCCGGCGGTTAATGGAGATCCTTCATATAGAAAAAGAGGCCGTTTACAGAAGATTGCGGGGAGATGTACCTTTTACCTTCTCTGAAATAGTAAAACTATCTGAACGCCTGGAAATTTCTCTCGATAATCTGATCGGAACTGTTCAGTTACAACGTGCCCCTTTTCAACTTAAATTCCTGGATTATATTAATTTTACGGAGGAGGATGAGCAAATGTTGGAACAATACTTATATCTTCTTTCTCTGGCAGAGAATGATCCTCATTCCGAACTCGGCTCTACTACGAATGACCTGTTACGTCCTTTATATATCGGTTATGAGTCTATTTATAGGTTTAATCTGATGAAATGGAGTTATCAGTATGGCAATCCTCAATATATTAAACGT
>JAJQBG010000273.1 GCA_021203405.1 Bacteroides sp. | reverse complement strand
GAGTAATAAGTTATATTAGAGACTTTATCGGGCCGAAGGAAGCATATTATAACAAATTATTCGATGAAGCCTTTAAAAAGGTTTTTCGAAAAGATAATATATTTGCTCTACATATCACTCTACATAAAATAGGGGTAGTATGCCTATTCGGTTATAGGCCTACTCCTAACGGGGTAGGTGTGTGTAACTGATTAATAATCAATGATGTTTTAATGTTTTATATGTTAGTATTGCAGATCTGGATGTAGTGCATGCTCAGACCCGGGTCGGATAAATTATTATTCATGGGAACTATGAATATACAACCTTTTAGGAGGAAAAACGGTTGCATAGGGATCAAAATATTCCTATTAAAAAGTTTACTCAGGGGTTAAAATGATTCTGAACTAATGAAAGGTCAGAATAAAATGAGTGAGCTGATTCTCTTTATCGGTATTTAGAGCCAGGTTTCCTCCGGAAAGTTTCATGATGTGTCGTGAAATGCTGAGTCCTATGCCGCTACCGTCGGATCTGGTGGTAAAGAAGGGTACGAAAATATTTTCCGCCACTTCGTCGGGAATAAGGGGACCGTTGTTACTGATAATAAGAGTGATGGTTTCTGCCTGATCTATATGGGCTGTAATTTTTATCTCTCCGTCTGCCTGATCATCAAGGGCCTGAATGGCATTTTTCAGGATATTTATCACTACCTGTGATATCAGCTTCTCGTCTGCATACAGGATAAGATCTGCCGGCGATATGTGTATGCTAAAGCGGATATCCGGACAGGGAAATTGATGCTTAGCCAGGTTTACCATTCGTTCTGTGAACTCCTGCAGATCAATGAAGGCCGGATCGGGTTGAGGAATATGGGTATATTGCCTGTAGGATTGTACAAAATCCATCAGGGCTTTGCCGGTAGCGTGAATGGTTTCCAGACCTTGCCGTAGCTCTTTATTTTCCCGGGGAGCAAAGTTGAGAAGGGTTTGACTTAAGGAGGTAGCAGGAGTGATGGAGTTCATAATTTCGTGGGTCAGTACCCGGGTGAGTTTGCTCCACGATTCTATCTCCTGGGAGTCAAGTTCGTTGTGGATATTAGTGAGGGCAAATATCCGGAGGTGCTTGTCCTGAAAATGAATATCTGATACGGAAACTGCCAGGTTAATTACTTCCCGTTCGTTTGCATAGGAGACCCGGAAGCGATCGCCGCAGGTGGCCCGGGAGAACTTCTCAAAGCAGTCTGTATCTATTTTTTTAGCTGTTTTATGTGGGTAAAGACGGAGAGACCTAACAGCCGTAATGCTTCGTTGTTTTTTTGAAACACATATCCGTTATCGTCCGTAACTACTACTCCGGAATGGAGACAATTCAGTATTAATTCATAATATTTATCTTGTTGGAGGGTGGTTTCGTAGGCTTTTTTAAGATTTTGTGTAATCCGGTTGATGGCTGAATTGATCTCTTTCTCTGAATGTTGGACCGGGTTCTCGTTAAAGCGGATGGTGTGGTCGTGGTTTTCTATGGCATCCAGCATCAGGGCAACTTTTTTATTATTCCGGATCGTTAATCTGTAGATGCGGTAAAACCAGAAAAGAGTAACGATACCCAGAAGGAATGCCGGAAAGAGTTGGTCTTTTACAAAGAGATAAGTGGTTAACCCTGTACATCCTGAAAGAAGAAGCAGGTTAAAGATAATATGAGAACTGATATCGTGTATCCTCTTTTTCAAAGCCCGAATTTTTTCATTTTATTGTAGAGAGTCTGGCGGGTAATACCCAGTTGAACTGCTACGGCGGAAAGATTACCGTTGCAATTATCTATGGCTTTACGGATCATATTTTTTCCCATATCTTCTAAAGTGGTAGCTTGCTGAATGGTAGGGCTTCCTTTTTTAACGGTAAGTTGGAACAGTTCGGGAGTTAAGAGTGCTCCGTCGCTTAAAATTACTGCTTTTTCGAGAGTGTGTTGTAACTCGCGTATGTTTCCGTACCAGGGATGCCCGATAAGCTTCTCTGCAGCTGATTCGCTGAGTGTCAGGTCAGATTTATTGTATTGCGCTGCATATCTTTTAATAAATATCTCTGCCAGCGGGATAATATCCCCGATCCGCTCTCTCAGGGGTGGGATCTCTAAGTGAATGGTATTGATACGGTAGAGTAAGTCTTCCCGGAACTCCTTTTTCTCTACCATTTCAGATAGATTGCGGTTGGTGGCACAGATCAGCCGGATATCTATTTTCAGGGGAAGATTGCTACCAACTTTTACCACACTTTTCTGCTGAATGACAGTAAGTAGCTTTGCCTGGAGGTGCCAGGGCAGGTTACCGATCTCATCCAGGAAGATGGATCCACCGTCTGCTGCTTCGAATTTCCCGGTACGGTCGGAGTGAGCATCGGTAAAAGAGCCTTTTGCATGGCCAAAGAGTTCGCTTTCAAAGAGCGTTTCGGTAACAGCTCCCATATCTACGCTTATCATCGGTTTATGATTTCGGGCAGAGAGGTGGTGAATTTCACGGGCCAACATCTCTTTTCCGGTTCCGTTCTCTCCGGTGATCAGTACATTGGCATCGGTGATGGCTACTTTTTCTGTCAGACCCCTGAGTTGTCTCATCGCAGCGCTATCGCCCCAGAACATAGAAGAGTCGGTAGCTCTATCGGTTATCTTTCTTTTTTTATTTCTTCCTTTAAACACTTTTTCGAGTTTTTGCAGGAAAAGTGTGTTATCCCAGGGTTTTACGATAAAATCGGCTGCTCCCTCCTGGATACCTTTTACAGCCAGGTCGATATCTGCATAGGCAGTGATAAGGATTACGGGAAGTTCGGGCCACGATCTTTTGATCTCACCCAGCCAGTAAAGTCCTTCGTTCCCGGTATTGATCCCTGCTGTAAAGTTCATATCTAACAGTACTATATCTACTTTTTCTTCTTTTAAAAGAGAGAGCAGGTTGACCGGTGAGGAGAGAGTGAGTATCCGGTTATAATGGTTGGACAGAAGTATGCTGACAGCTGTCAATACTCCTTTATTATCGTCAATAATTAAAAGGGTTCCCTGTTTTGCCATAGTATTTGGAAATGGAGTAGCAAATATAAAATTTCTTTTTAGAATTTTGGGAGTATCGGCCGTAATAAATAACCGTATGGTGTCTAAAAAATATACGGTAATGTCTAAAATTTAGACACCTCTCCGGTGAAGTGCTTCTTTAACGTGTTGTTTATGAGTTTCTTATTTGAATGGCACGAAATATGCTTTTTGTAGATTAATCATAATTCCGGATTAAACATTTATAAAACAGATATGAGACAACTCTATTACACCATTCAGACATTGATCCGGGGAAAAGGATCTAATATACTTAAGATCTTATCCCTTACTCTGGGGCTCTTTATTAGCATCCTGTTATTTGCTCGGGTCGCTTTTGAACTAAGTTATAACCGTAACTACCAGGATGCAGAGAATCTATATGCCATCTATGCCAGTTATACGATTGAAAATAAAACGAATGTAGGTGAAATTATTGTAGGGCCCATTCCTTCTAAACTGGCAGAACTATTTCCGGAGGAGATAGAGAGTGCTACGGTGGTCAGGGACCATCACCGGGTCGTTTTTTATAACAGTGACCACCGTATAGGGAATATCCGTACCATTTTTGCCGATAGTGACTATTTCAGGACGATGGGAATTGAGGTTATTTCGGGAGATACGGAAGAGTTGAATGAAACTTTTCATGTATTTATTTCCCAGACTCTTTCCAGACAGATTTTTGAGGATAAAAACCCGATAGGAGAGATCCTGATGTATGATAAAAACCTTCCGGTTACGGTGCGTGGAGTCTATAAAGATCTTCCTCAGAATTGCAGTATGCCACATGATGTAGTGATCTCTCTACCTACTGTAATTTCCCATTTCAGATTTGGTTATGGATGGAACGGAGGTGATAGTTACAAGGGGTTTGTACGTTTTAAAAATAAGGCTGCTGTTGGTAGAATCGAGGCCCGGTTACCTGATTTTGTCAAAACCTATATGGTTCGTTTTTAGAAAACTACGACTATAAACTTTCGCTATTACCTATTGTAAAGAAACATACCCAACAGCCGGATGTAAAACGTATGCTTTGGATCATGACTACCTTGGCATTAGCTATTCTTTTTATTGCAGCGTTAAACTATGTGTTGGTGGCTGTCGCTTCCCTGGCTGTGAGGGCTAAGGGAATAGGAGTACATAAATCCAATGGGGCCACCGACGGAGATATCTTTAAGATGTTCCTTTGGGAAACCGGTATTATTATTATCCTTTCGCTCCTATTGGTTGTGTTACTGATGCTCAATTTCAGGGAACCGGTAGAAGAACTGATCTCTACGAAGCTAACCTCCCTCTTTACCCTTCAGACTTTATGGGCTCCTCTGCTTATTATTATCTTACTTTTTCTTATTGCCGGATTGTTGCCTGCCAGACTTTTCTCGGCTATTCCCGTTACCCATATCTTCCGGGAATATACTGATAAGCGGACCGCCTGGAAACGTCCTTTATTATTTGTGCAGTTTGCAGGAGTTAGTTTTGTTTTCGGTTTGCTGATGATCATTTTGTTACAGTATCAGAATATTGTGAATAAAGACCTGGGATATGATCCTTCCAACCTGGTTTTTTTGCTATGTCAAAGGCAGTGAAGGAATGTCTACGGAGAACCTGAAAGAGGAATTAAACCGGATGCCATTTGTGAAAAGTGTAGCGGTGACCTGGCAGGAGATATCTTCCGGTTATAGCGGAATACCGATCTATATAAACGGAAAACATGCATTTACCGGTTGGTGGAATCATGGGGATTTTGATTATCTGGCTACTATGGGAATTCCACTTGTGGAAGGAAAGAATTTTGACGGACCGAAACAAATTATTGTTAGTGAAACGTATGTAAAGAAGATGAACTGGACAGATGGAGCAGTCGGGAAATTTGTAGAGAACGGAGATTCAACCGCCTTAGGTACGATCGTGGGAGTGATGAAAGATGTGGAGGAAAATGCATACAGGGAACCCGAACCTATTGTTTTTATGTGGAGATAGAAACATGCGGGGAGGGTGTGTATACATAAGAACTTATGATCTTACCCCTGAAGTATTGAAGACCCTCCAGGAAAAGATTGCAGCATTGTATCCTACGCAGGAGATACGGGTCCGTTCTCAGGAGGCGAGCAACCGGGAAACTTATAAGTCTATCCGGACTTTCCGGGATAGCGTCATTCTTTCTGCTATTGCCATCCTTCTGATCACTATTGTAGGACTCTTTGGGTATGTGAACGATGAGATCCGTCACCGTAGTAAGGAGATTGCTGTCCGAAAGGTAAATGGAGCAGAAACCTCGGATATTCTCCGCCTGCTTTCGGTGGATGTACTCTGGACGGCTCTTCCGGCCACTCTTACCGGAATTATTTTCTCTTATTTTATTGGTGAACAGTGGATGGAACAGTTCTATGACCAGAAGTTGCCGGATGTCATTACCTATCTGGGACTTATTCTTTTCATCTTACTGCTTATCACAGGAGTGGTAGTATTGAAAGTATACCGTG
>JAJQBG010000154.1 GCA_021203405.1 Bacteroides sp. | reverse complement strand
GTATGTATAGCTCTGATTTTTGGAGCATGTGAGTCAGAAACTGGCTAACCTCTGGGTATGGATGATTAGGGAAGTCATCCGGAAAAATAATTAATTAGTTGTATGTTAGTTTTTTTATCTTCACTTTTTTCCGGATATACTGGATAGGAGTGAAGATTTTTTATATAGAAGCTACTTTGAGCACTTGTTATTTATCAAATATTCTCACACAGGCTATTTAAACTCAATTTATTATTAATATAACTTTCTGTCTTATGCCACCTGATTTCTTAAAATAGGAAATAAATTTCCGGGAAAGGAGAACAGAAATGATTGCTGAAACCCTGTTTCCCGGAATATTTATATGGCTCAATTAAGTGCTTTTAATAACTCTTCTTTCATCTTTTCAACTTCTGGAATACCAACTTTTGTATAAGTAACATTTGCTTCCCCATTCAGGACAATATAGGTTGGCACTCCATTGGAATTAAAACTGTTTTTTATGTAATCCCATTGTTCATCAGTAAGCCGGTAGTGTTCCCCATCAATATCTCGGATCATTTCACTCCATTTTTCCAGTGGAGAGTTTTCTCCTGCCAGGTAGATATTTAGTAAGTTCCAGTGTGCGGCTGCTCCAGCCAACAAATGGAGGATTTTCAACGATCCGTGGAGTTTTGGTGGTACATGCCACTAAACAACCAAACAATAAAACAGCTAAAAAGATGTTTTTCATAATTTCCTTATTTAAAGTTTACAATAGAATATGCAGTTACCGGAATAAATACACGAAAATATCGTAATTTTGGTGCTGACTGGAGGTTAATAATTGATAAGGAAAAAATGTTTTATTATTAATTCTTTCTCCAGAACCCCGGAGAGAAAAGGAGGAGAATGGTAAAAAGCTCCAGACGGCCGATGATCATCAGGAAAGAGGATAGCCATTTAGCCAGTTCCGGAAGGCTGTTCCAGGAGTATTCCGGTCCGAATAGTCCCAGTGCAATTCCTATATTGCCGATGCTGGATATAATGACTCCGAATGACTCCATAAAACCTACTCCAAAGGCCATCATCAGCAGCCACCCCAGGATCAGGATGCAGGTATATATAAAGGAGAAAGCCAGGACAGTCGATTTGATACGATCCGGTAGTACCTGGTCGTTCACTCTTGCCGGTAGTACGGCATTGGGGTGAATGATGCGTTTAAATTCATTCCGGGCAATTTTGGTGAGTATCAGCAGCCGGATACATTTCATACCACCGCTGGTACTTCCTGCACAGGCCCCTGAGATCATAATGATGGATAACAGTCCCCAGGTAACCGGAGCCCATGTCATATAATCTGCTGTAGAATATCCGGTAGAGGTGTGCAACGATACTACCTGAAAGATAGCCCGCCGGAATGCTTTTTCCGGGTCCAGGTTACTGGATGCGTATAATATGAGTGCAATCAGAAGGGTGAAACAGAGAACTGAGGTCAGATACCAGCGTAACTCTGCATTTTTCACTACTTTCTTCACCCTTCCTTTCAGTAAGAACAGCAGCAGTGTAAAGTTTACACCGGAAAGGGCCATAAAGAAGGTGATTACATATTCTATATAAGGAGAGTTATAGTAAGCTATACCGGCCTGTTTAGTGGAATATCCACCGGTTGCATTGGTGGTAAGGGAGTGACAGATGCTGTCAAAGAGGTTCATCCCGCCCAGGTGCAACAGGAAAGCCGCTAGGATAGTCAGGGTGAGATAAATAGTCCAGAGCCATTTCGCTGTGATCTCAATACGTGGATGTACTTTGTCCTGGCTGGGACCTGACGATTCTGCGGCAAACAGCTGGATGCCACTGGTCCCTAAGAAGGGGAGGACAGCAATGGTGAAAAATATAATTCCCAATCCACCGATCCATTGAGTCATGCTCCGCCAGAAGAGCAGGCCGTGGGGAAGGGATTCGATATCATCCAGGATCGTGGCTCCTGTGGTTGTGAACCCCGACATGGTTTCAAAAAAGGCATTGGTAATGGTCGGAATATATCCGCTGAAATAGAAAGGAAGCATGCCGAACAGGGTAAAGATGATCCAGGCTGAAGTGACGATTATATAGCCGTCCCGCCGTTGAATATTCCGTTCCGCCCCTTTTCCCAGGTAGGAAAAAATTCCACCGGCAATAGCGGTCAGGAGAGCGGTAATGATAAAATCGTTCAGATCGTCTTCCCGGAAATGATAGGAGATTACCGTACAGATCAGCAACAGGACTGTTTCTATGAAAAGAAGAAATCCCAATACCCGGTATATCATTTTCCAGTTCAGCATCTTTGTTGGCTTACTTAATTGAAAAATTTCTCTATCTTTTTGATCATCATATTCAGGCAGAACACTACTACATGGTCACCCGCCTCTATCTGTGTATTCCCGGTCACCAGCATACCCTCTCCGTTGCGTATCAAACCCCCGATCGTGGTCCCTACCGGCAGTCCCAGGTCCTTTACCGGGTTTTTCGTAATTTTAGATCGCTCCTTTACGATAAATTCAGCTACCTCTGCATTGGCAAAGGTCAGGCTCTTTACATTGGATACATCCGCATCCAGCAACATCTGGTAGATATGGCTGGCAGCAATGAATTTTTTATTGATCACCGTACCGATATCCAGGCTTTCAGCCATGCCGATGTAATCTATATTCTCTACTTCGGCCACTGTTTTTTCCACTCCCATCCTTTTGGCAGCCAGGCAGGCCAGGACATTGGTCTCTGAATTGCCGGTAAGGGCAACAAATGCATCTGTACTTCTTAAACCCTCTTCCAGTAGCAGATCCATATCCCTTCCATCTCCGTTAATGATCATTACCCGGTCGTCCACCATCTCCGTAAGGCGGTTACAACGTTCCAGGTCTTTCTCGATGATCTTTACCTGCATATAGTCCGGTACATATTCTGTGGTCCGGGAGGCGATCCGGCTTCCTCCCATGATCATCACACTCCGGACATCCGGGTAATGCTCTTTTCCCGATATCTTACGTATGTGCGGAATGTATTTTTTCTTGGTAGTAAAGTAAACAATATCATTGTTCCGGACAGCATCACTTCCCCGGGGAATAATGGTCTCGTTTTCCCGTTTGATGGCTACCACATGGTAGGGAAGATTCTGTAACCCCAGTTCGTACAGCGGAATGTCCAGTATCTCAGCATTGGCTCTCATCTTTACCCCGATCAATACAAGCTCTCCTCCGTAAAATTCCCACCATTGCCGTATCCAGCTCATTTTCATGGAGGCTACGATCTCTTTCGCCGCCAGCATTTCCGGATAAATAAGGGAATTTATTCCCAGGTTCTGAAAAATCTCCTGGTTTTTAGGAAGCAGGTATTCAAAATTATCAATACGGGCCACTGTCTTTTTAGCTCCCAATCGCGCAGCCAGTAGGGAAGCGTTGATATTCTGGCTCTCATAAGGAGTCACCGCGATAAACAGGTCTGCTCCGTTTACCGAAGCATCCTTTAATCCGCGGATGGAAGTAGGAGAGGCGTTTACCGTCATCAGGTCGAAGTTATTGTCGAGCGGACTCAGGTTCTCCTCCGTCTCATCCAGCAGAACAATATCCATCCGTTCCCGCGAAAGCAGCTTTGCAAGGTATGTTCCTACCTCTCCGGCACCGGCAATTACGATTCTCATATAGGCAGTTTTAGTGTTTGAGCAGCTCTTGTATGTGTCTGTATATTCCTTGCGTATCTATTCCGTAAATACTGTACAACTCTTTAA
This sequence comes from Bacteroides sp., assembly GCA_021203405.1. Lineage (GTDB taxonomy): Bacteria > Bacteroidota > Bacteroidia > Bacteroidales > Bacteroidaceae > Bacteroides. Next base: position 1,825 of record JAJQBG010000154.1, on the reverse strand, counting down.
TAGAACCATGTTCAATAAATTTATCCGGAATACCCATGCGGACCAACCGGGGAGAGTAGGAGTGGTCTGACATAAATTCCAGCACCGCACTTCCCATTCCACCTTGCAGTACACCATCCTCCAAAGTTATGACTTTTGTGAAATTCCGACCTATTTCATGCAATAAATTTTCATCCAGGGGTTTTACAAAGCGAAGATCATAGTGAGCGATCGTTATTCCCGGTTGCTCCTGTTCTATCCGGCTGATAGCTTTTTCCCCCAGATGACCGATCGGCCCGATGGAGATCAGTGCCAGCTCTTTTCCCTCTTTTAGTTTACGTCCTGTACCCGGTTCTATTCTTTCCGGAGCAGTTCTCCACTGAGAATTTATTCCTCTTCCCCGGGGATAACGTATCACAAAAGGCCCCATATTGGGCAGTTGCGCCGTATACATCAGGTTACGCAGCTCTTTTTCGTCCATGGGAGAGGCAATGGTCAGGTTCGGGACGGGCCGCAGATAGGCCAGGTCAAAAGCTCCGTGATGGGTCGGGCCATCTTCCCCTACCAGGCCTGCCCGGTCCAGACACAGGACTACGTTGAGTTTCTGGATCGCTACGTCGTGGATAATATTATCGTACGCCCGTTGCATAAAAGAGGAGTAGATGTTGCAAAAGGGGATCAATCCCTCTTTGGCCATACCTCCCGAGAAGGTTACCGCGTGTCCCTCAGCAATACCTACATCAAACGCTCTGTCGGGTAATTTATCCATCAGTATATTCATGGAGCAACCGGTGGGCATAGCCGGGGTCACTCCCACGATCTTTGGGTTCTGCAGGGCCAGTTCCAGGAGGGTTTCCCCGAATACATCCTGGTAACGGGGAGGCATTCCCTCGGTATCGGGTACTAATCGTTCTCCTGTATCCGGATCGAATTTCCCGGGTGCATGCCATACCGTAGCCTCCTTTTCAGCCGGCTCAAATCCCTTTCCTTTGATGGTATGAAGGTGAAGGATCTTCGGACCTTTCATGTCTTTGATATCATTTAATACCCGTACCAGCTTTATCACATCGTGCCCGTTGGTCGGGCCAAAGTAACGGATATTCATTCCTTCAAAGATATTCTGTTGCTGAGCCACCATTGATTTAAGGCTGTTCCCGAAACGGATCAGGCTTTTCCGGCGGCTGTCATTCAGGATGCCGATCCGGTGCAGGGCGCGGGAAGCTTTGAAACGCATCCGGTTGTACCGGTTCGAAGTGGTGAGGTTTACCAGGTACTCTTTCATTCCTCCTACACTGTGGTCGATAGACATGTTGTTATCGTTGAGAATGATCAGTAGGTTATTGGGGGTTGCAGAGGCATTGTTCAGTCCTTCAAAAGCAAGACCACCACTCATCGAGCCATCTCCGATCACTGCTATTACATGCCGGTTGGGTTCTTTGTTTTTCTGGGCGGCAACCGCCATTCCCAATGCCACTGATATGGAGTTCGAAGCATGTCCGCAGGTAAAGCTATCGTATTCGCTCTCTTCCGGCGAGGGAAAAGGGCGGATCCCTCCCAGTTTCCGGTTGGTGGAGAACTCTTCAGCCCTCCCCGTCAATATTTTGTGCCCGTAGGCCTGGTGTCCTACATCCCACACAATACGGTCATAAGGAGTTTCGAAAACATAATGAAGTGCTACCATTAGCTCCACTACTCCCAGGCTGGCAGCAAAATGCCCCGGGTTGCAGGATACCTCATCTATGATTTTTTGCCGCAGCTCTTTACAGACTTCCGGAAGTTGGTCTATGTCCAGTTTACGCAGATCCTCCGGATATGAAATCCTGTTGAGCAGGGTATATATATGGTC
>JAJQBG010000097.1 GCA_021203405.1 Bacteroides sp. | reverse complement strand
AAAGCTCACACCCTTCTCCACGGGACCTCCAAAAAAATCATATTTACCTTTAGCACAAAAAACACGAACCCGAAACCCATCCCCCCCCCCCCAAAGAGAGGTAATATAGAACCGGCTGAAGGCTCTTAAAAAATAAGCTTCTCCCATTAACCGGTCATACAAAGCCTTATCCTCAGGATCATTCAGATCGAAAGCATCATCCTGGTTCTCTTCCAATTTCTCCAATGCCAGGTTGGCAGTAAACTGAAGGGTGTAAAAGTTGGAATAGATCTCCGACACCAACTGATGCCCCGCCGAGATTGTATAACCGGATAATTGCACAACCGTAGGATCTCCCGCTGCCGCTTTAAAGGTAAATACAGCCTCATCGCTACGTGTATTAAGAATATAAGGCATATTACGTCCCCACGACTGAAGCAACTGGATCACATTGTAAGCCCCGTTCACCGCATAGATCAAATGCTCCTTCGTATTATAATAAGTATCAATGGTCTCTGCTTCAGGATTGAAGTAATCCATAGTAGGTACGCACGATGTAAACACCGACAACAGGGAAAACAGAATAGCTCCCATATATGATTTTATCTTTTTCATACTCGTTCCTCTTTAATTTTAAAACAATAACTGTAATCCAAAAAAGTATTCACGCTGACTCCAGTAGGTACCCGTAAAGTCGTAAAAACGGCCATCTACTCCCCTGTCAAGTGTAGCCCCACCATTGGGTACCTGCGGATCAAGCATCAAATAATTTGTAATAATAAACGGATTCTTTACTCCCGCGTACAAACGTAGATTTTCCACCCTCAATTTAGCAGCAAACGGTTTAGGAAAAGTGTATCCCAGTGTGATATTATTACACCGTATATAAGAACCATTCTCAATAAAATAGTCACTGGCACGGGTAGAGTTCTGGTTCGGATCTCCCTGGATCACACGGGGAATTTTAGTATTGGTATTGGCTGGTAAAGTGATGGTCTCACCGCCGGATGTGGTAAAGGTCACCTCAGTGGCCCGGAAACTATTTTTAATATCAGCCATCTGGTTATGCAACGCTTTCCCCGCCAGCAGGGTCTGCTTATAGTTGTTATAGATATCGATCCCCAAATCACCCTGTAACAACATAGAGAGATCAAACCCTTTGTATGCCAGTCCCAGGTTCAAACCCACAGAAGCAGTCGGAATAGAAGAACCGATATAAGTTTTATCCTCTTCGGTTATCTGTCCGTCCCCGTCCCGGTCTACATATTTAATATCCCCTGCAGCAGCATTCGGCTGTAACCGCTCCCCCTTGTCATTCACATAATTGGCCGCCTCTTCATCACTCTGGAAAAGCCCGGCTGTTTTGAATCCCCAGAACTGTGCCACCGACCGGCCTACTACCGTACGGGTAACATTCGTCCCGGTTTGGGTAAGATATCCTCCCATCAGGGATTCCGCTCCCCCCCAGATCGGTTACCTTATTACGATACAGGGAGAAATTAGGAGCAATCGTATAATTCACTTTCCCGATCTTGTCGCGCCAGGTAGCCTGTAGTTCAAGTCCCCAGTTTGTCATACTGCCCACATTCATCACTACAGACGATCCGGCTCCCACCGAAGAGGGCAACTGTACATTCAATAACATATTGTACACATTCCGGTTATAATAATCGAAGGTGAGAGAGAGCCGGTTACTCAACAGATCCATATCAAAGCCTACCCCCATATCCCGGGTTGTCTCCCAACTCAGGTCCCGGTTGGCAATAGAGGCCGGCCGTGGTCCGGGAACACTGCTATCTCCGGAATTATTAGTCTGTGGCCCAAAAGAATAAGTATACCCTACAATATTCACGGTCGATTGATAAGCATAATTACCTACACCACCGGCACTCCCTATCCATCCCAGCGTTGCACGTAGTTTAAGATTATCCAGCCAGTCAGAAGCAGCCTCTTTTACCCAAGGCTCTTCGCTCACCCTCCATCCTACGGAGAAAGAAGGGAAATAGCCCCATCGGTTACCTTTGGCAAACTTTGAACTTTCATCCGCACGAAAATTAGCCGTAAACATATATTTCCCTGCATACGAATACATGATACGCCCCAGGATTGAATAGTATGCCAGATCACTCCGGGTACCCGAAACAGAGATATCATCCTGGAATAAATTTCCACTCCAAAATCGGTCTGTTCCTGGCTACGCCCTGCAAAAGTGCGGTTAAATGTTTCAAATTTTTCGGATACGATCCCGGCTACCCCCGATAGGGAATGCAATCCTATATTCTTATCAAATGTTAGTAACCAGTCTGTTAAATGGCGTGAGTTCCCGTTATTACGTGTCTCCAGTAAGTTATAAGCCTGCGTACCGCCACCACCGCCACTGGCTAAAGTAAACCGGGGTACAAACCGGGTATACTGGGGGTTATAATGGGTATAACTATAAGTAGCCTTGAACTTCAGCCAATCAAACAGTTTCACTTCACCGAATACACTGGTGATCACAAAATGAGATTTTGTTTTATTCCGGTCTTCATGCACAAAAAATATCTGGTTCGGAATATCCAGGCCATCCCCCATACCGGTCTGATAATAGCCCCGGTTAATATCCATATTGGATTCATCATACACCGGTTCATTGGGAGGTAATTGAAGCGTATTCTGCAAAGAGGCCATGGAAGTACCGTGATTATTGGTATAACTCAGCTGTATACGTCCTCCATACGTAAACCTTCCCCGGGTTCCCTGTACATTGGAGTATACATTCTGATTCTGGTTATTACGTGCTACCCCGTTCCTGTCATCCACTGTATAAGTTGCCCCGAAACGATAATTAAGAAGGTCTCCTCCGCCACTGATAGCCAGGTCATACTTCTGGTAGAAATTAGAGAAAAAATATTCGTCCCACCAATCAGTTTCTACCATTGGGTTACTCGGGTTCGCATTATTAGAAGGTACGGAGAGATTCCATGTACCATCCGCACGAGCCTCAGGAGTTGCCGCATTATAAAACAGTTCATTGGCATATACTGCGTAATCATAAGCACCCAGCATTTTCAGCTTTTTAGCCGGCGACCCTGTTCCTATATAGGTATTAAAATTCACCCGGGGGCTTCCGATAGTACCTCTTTTAGTAGTTATTACAATGACCCCATTGGCCCCGCGTACTCCATAAATAGCAGCCGAGGCAGCATCTTTCAGCACCTGGATAGATTCGATCTCATCATCATTCGGTATATTTCCGTCGATAATCCCATCTACCACCCAAAGCGGGTCCGTATTTCCGGTTATCGAGCTGGTCCCGCGAATACGGATCTTCCCACCCGAAACATTCACCCCGGCTATATTTCCCTGCAAAGCATTTTCCACCCCTCCCGGCGCTTTCAATACCTCAGCAGGATTCAGAATAGAGATAGCAGAGGTCAGGTCCGCCTTCTTTTGCGTACCATATCCCACTACAACCACCTCATCAATGATCTCCATATCTTCCACCATCCTTATATAGATAGTAGTCTGGTCTTTTACCTCTGTTTCCTGGCTTACATAGCCCACATAACTAAACTGGAGTACCGCACCCGGCGAAACATTCAGTAAGAAGTTTCCTTCCAGGTCTGTAATATTTCCGTTAGTCGTACCCTTTTCCACTACATTTACTCCGATAAGGGGAGCCCCACCGGCATCTGTTACAGTTCCTCTAACCATCTTACTCTGCGCATAGAGAGAGAAAGAACCAAAATAATACAGAGCAGCATTAACAAGCGCCCGGTACCTTTTTTTCGACATTTAAAAGGATTCTTTTCATAAGCATAAAAATTGATCAGATATTAAAATTAACTTATGGGGAGTGTTTTTCTTTATTATAATATATATGCGAAGGCCTCTGCTAAACACAGCATAAAAGTACATGCATTTGATTTTACAGAGGATTACTATTTTTCTTTTTAGGAGGAGTTTTCTCTCTGCAAAAATAATCCGCCTCAAAAGAAGAATTATCCGCTACTCTCTTTTACACATTCTTTAAGTTTGTACCTGTAGAATATTTGCAGAGTTTCTACAAACGCATCATAAAATAATAGTAGATAATCCATTTAAAAAAACACCTGTTATGAACAGACGAACTTCTCTTTTTTCAATCCCTATCAAAGCATTCACCGTAATGCTCTTTTTTACAGGATTTACTCTCACCACAACCGCCCAACCCAACAGGCAGACAGATGAAGCATCTCTGCCGGGCCATCGCTCCGCACTCAATATCAGGAGTGCTATGTACCCCCGTATACTCCCCGGTAACTGTGTTGAATTTAAAGTAAAAGCACCTGAGGCTGAAAAAGTACAGATCGACTTAGGAAGAAAATACGATATGGAACGCAGTGAAACAGGCGAGTGGAGTTGTATTACCGATCCGTTGACCTATGGTTTTCATTACTATTTCCTGATCGTTGACGGAGTGGCGGTAGCCGATCCGGCCAGTGAATCATTTTACGGTTGTGGTATGATGACAAGCGGTATTGAAATCCCTTATCTCGACGGCATCGATGTTTTTTACCTCAAAGATGTCCCTCACGGTGAGATCCGCATGAAACGTTACTTCTCTACCACAGCCAACGACTGGAGAAGAATGTTTATTTACACTCCTCCTTGCTATGAAAAGAGCAACAAAACCTATCCGGTCCTTTACCTGCTCCACGGAGGAGGCGAAGATGAAAGAGGATGGTCCCAGCAGGGAAGAACCGATATCATCCTGGATAACCTGATCGCTGACAACCAGGCCGTTCCCATGGTCATTGTGATGACAGACGGTAACTCCCGGGATTTTACCTCTGAACTCCTCCATGACTGCATTCCGTTTGTAGAGAAAAATTCCGGGTTAAAACCGATAGCGATAACAGAGCATTAGCCGGACTCTCCATGGGTGGCATCCAGACACTCAATACCGGTATTGCCCATCCGGAGCTCTTCTCTTACCTCGGGGTCTTTAGCTCCGGATGGTGGGCAAGACCTCTCCAGGGACTGACCAATACTGACGATACAGAAAAATACTATACCATGCTCAAAGACAACAAAGAGCTCTATAATAACCAATTTAAACAATTCTGGATATCTATGGGCGGACAGGAAGATATCGCCTACAACAATTGTCAGGTCATGATGAAACGGTTTGATGAAACAGGAATAAAATATACTTATTACGAAACACCGGGAGGACATACCTGGCCCGTATGGCGGGAAAGCCTCTACCGGTTCGCTCCCCTGCTTTTTAAATAAAATAACGATGTATATACATTCAAATATGAGAAAATGAAAAAAAATAATGATTATCACCCTGATAAACTGCCTCCTTTTTAGCGGGTGCAGCCGGCAAAGCAGCGAAAATATTCGTGCCCCACGCCCTCAGATCATTTCGCCGGAAGTACATGCCAATAACACCGTTACTTTCCGGTACAATGCTCCACACGCCAAAACCGTAAAAATGGATCCGCAGTTTATGGAAGGTATGGCCGATATGGTCAAAGACGAGAACGGAATATGGAGTGTTACCCTGGGACCCGTAGAGCCCGACATGTATCCCTACGGCTTTATAGTAGATGGAACCACCGTTATGGATGATAACAACCCATTCTATTTTGAGAACGAACGTTTCAAAGCCAGTATAGTAGATATCCCGGGACCCGATCCGCTGATCCATTCGGTTCAGGATGTTCCTCACGGTACCGTCAATTATGAATACTATACCTCCCCGGTATTAGGAACGACCGGACGGTTCCTGGTTTATACTCCTCCGGGCTATGACGAACAGCCCGACCAAAAATATCCCGTCTTTTACCTGATCAGCGGGACCACAGATACCGATGAGACCTACTTTAAAGTAGGACGGGCCAACTTCATTCTCGATAATATGATAGCCCGGGGAGAAACCAAACCCATGATCGTAGTAATGCCTTACGGTAACCCTGCCGCCTATTTCGATGCCGGAGATCCCCGGGGAGCAGCCGCCGGACAAAGACTCAATGAAGACTTCCTTACGGTTATGATGCCGTATGTCGAAAAAAACTACCGCACGATCAATAATGCAGCCAACCGTGCCATCGGTGGTTTTTCCAGAGGAGGAAACCAGGGACTTACCATCGGAATGAATAACCTCGATAAATTCTCTTACCTGTGCTCTTACGCCTCTTTCGCTGGCAATGTAAAAGAGTTCGAAACCACTTTCAAAGATTTCATTAAAGACCCCGCACAAACCAACCGGAAGATTAACCTTTTCTGGCTGGGAGTAGGTACCGACGATTTCCTGTATGAAAATGCCCGCTTATTTATGGATAAGCTGGAGCAGAACGGCATCCGGACAACCACCCTGATCACCGGTGGAGGACACACCTGGATGAATGCAAAATTATACCTCTATGAATCTGCTAAGTTCCTGTTCCAACAATAAACCCGTATAAATTAAAAAGATATTATATGAAAAAGATAACCCATATACTCGCATTTCTCTCTCTTCTGCTCACTCTCCCTGTAGATCAGGCCTATGCACAAAGAAGAGAGGCCATTGTATCCCCCCAGGTACATCCAAACGGCCAGGTAACCTTCCGTTTCCAGGCTCCCCAGGCAACCCAGGTAGAACTGAGTGCCCAGTTCCTGAAAGAAAAAGCTCCTATGACCAAAGACGAAGATGGAGTATGGAGCATCACTACCCAGGCCGTAGACCCCGACCTCTATCCCTACTTTTTTATCGTTGACGGAACCTCTGTTACCGACCCCAATAATGTACTTATCTTTCCGAACGAACGTTTCAAGAACAGCCTGGTAGATATACAGGGCGAAAAACCCCTTCTGTATTCAGTGACAGACGTACCACACGGGAAAATCGCCTACCGGTACTATACCTCCTCGGCACTCAATGACATACGCCCTTTAGTTATCTATACACCTCCCGGATACGATCCTCAGGGCAGCAAAAAATATCCGGTACTCTACCTGATACACGGTGCTACAGACACCCACGAAACCTGGTTCAAAGTAGGACATGTCAACTTTATCCTCGACAACCTTATTGCCGCAGGCAAGGCAGAACCCATGATCATTGTCATGCCTTATGCCAATCCGGGATTAACATCCGCAGGCAAACCCAATCCCACTATAACCAACAACAGAGACTACACCGACGAACTCATCAAAGAGGTCATCCCGTATGTAGAACAGAACTATCCCGTTAAATCTGATGCCGCCAACCGCGCCGTTGCAGGTTTTTCACGCGGTGGTTACCAGACACTCCACGCCGGGCTCGGAAATCCCGACCTGTTCAACTACGTTTGTGCTTTTGCCCCTGCAGTCAATGAACAACGGGTAGAAGAGAGCTTCAGCAAAGGAATTTACGCTGCTCCCGAAGTGCTCAACCAGAACTTAAAATTACTCTGGTTAGGCTACGGAATAGAAGATTTTCTTTACCAGGGAGCACTTGACTTTGCCAAAAAACTGGACGAGCTTCAGGTACCTTACGAAAAGATGTATACCCCTGGCGGACATACCTGGATGAATTGCCGCATCTATCTCCATGAAATAGCCCAGAAGATATTTAAATAAATAATCAAACCACCTATAAATAAGTACGATGAAAAAAAAGTATTATCCACTTATGCCGTTTTGTGCATGACCGCTCTGGTGAGCGCGCAAAACCCCATTATAAGAGATCAGTTCACAGCCGATCCTACCGCAAGAGTTTTTGAAGGTAAACTCTACATGTACCCCTCCCATGACATTCCCAGTCCTATAGAACGCCTGACAGATTGGTTCTGCATGGCCGATTATCATGTTTTCTCTTCAGAAGATCTGGTAAACCGGGAAGACCATGGGGTTATTGTCAGCCAGGAGAACGTACCCTGGGTAGCAACCGATTCCTACTCCATGTGGGCACCCGACTGTGTATATAAAGACGGAACATACTACTTCTATTTTCCCTCTACCCCCACCGGTGAAAGACGGGGCTTTGCTATTGGAGTAGCCACCAGTGACAAACCCTACGGCCCTTTTATTCCCGAAAAAGAACCCATAGCAGGCATTAACGGTATCGATCCCTGCGTATTTATAGACAAAGACGGCCAGGCCTATATCTATTGGTCGGGCCGCGGTATGTACATAGCCAAACTCAAAGATAACATGCGCGAACTCGCCTCTGAGCCCGTAGTTATCGAAGGATTACCCGATGGATTCAAAGAGGGCCCGTTCCTGTTCGAACGCAACGGAAAAATACTACTATACTTTCCCCTGGGTTGCAGAAAATACGGAAACCCTGGCCTATGCCATGGGCGACTCTCCCATGGGGCCTTTTCAGTTCAAAGGACTTATTATGAACGCCTGGCCGTCGGGATGTTGGACCAACCACCATTCCATTGTAGAATATAAAGACCAGTGGTACCTCTTCTACCACCACAACGATTTTTCACCGGAGTTCGATAAGAACAGGTCCGCACGCATTGATTCCCTCTTCTTCAATCCGGACGGTACCATTCAGAAAGTTACCCCTACGTTTCGTGGAGTAGGGATCACCGATGCCGGAAAAGAGATTCACCTGGATCGCTACACCGCTCTGAGTAACAGCGGTGTCACCATTGATTTTCTCGACAGTACCGACAAATTCAAAGGATGAAAAACCCTCTTCAATGAGAAGAACGCCTGGCTCAGTTACAACACGATCAACTTTGGAGAAGGCACCCAGAAAAGCATGAAAGCACGGATTCTTTCTCTTTCAGCTGCCACCATACAAGTACGGTTAAACACTCCGGACAGCCCGGTTATCTGCGAGATGAAAATTCCATCCAACAAAGAATGGACTACTATCAGTGCCCCTGTCAGTAACCTTCCCAAAGGAGTTCATAACCTGTACCTCACCCTTACCGATGGTACCCATCTCGAAATAGACTGGATCAGCTTTGAATAACGATCAGCTTTTATAAAAATATCTATAGAACAACACCAGTATGAAAAAAATAATTATCGCAGCCCTGTTTGTATTTCCCCTCCCGCTGATAGCACAAACTGCCCGCATTAAATTCGATACCGGCAGAAGTGTCGGCGAAATAGACCCCAATATCTACGGGGTCTTTATGGAGCCCATCGGACGCTCTACCGACATACCGGTCCGTAATACGCTCTACGGTCCCCTCTACGATCCCTCCTCTCCCCTGGCCAATAAAGATGGCTTTAAAACCGACTACATTGAAACCATGAAAGAACTCCGGATCACCAATATGAGATGGCCCGGCGGAAACTATGTGGCAGCCTACAACTGGTAGGATGGTATCGGACCAGTAGAGAACCGCCCCATGCGGAAAGACCTAGCCTGGGGAGGATACGACCCCAATCACGTAGGGACCGATGAATGGATAAAGCTCAACAAAGCCATGGGTAGTGAAAATGTAATATGTATTAACCTGGGCCTCGGCGATATAGACAACGCCCGTTACTGGATCGAATACACCAACATTAAAAACGGCACGTACTATTCCGACCTGCGGGCCAAGTACGGCAATCCCGAGCCCTATAATGTAAAGTACTGGTGCCTGGGGAACGAGGTAGACGGTTCTCCCTGGATCATGGGTTACAAGAACGCAGAAGACTATTGTAAGATCGCCCTACAAGCCGCAAAAGCCTTGAAAGCCGTAGATCCATCCATTAAACTCATAGCCAACGGCTCCTCCTATTACGAGCCCACAGGTATCTGGATAGAGTGGAACCGCCGGGTGATCCGGGAGTTTACAGGTGTTGCCGATTACCTCTCTGTGCATCGTTACTGGCGGGATGCGTTGGACGAGGATAAACGCGACGACTACTACTATTTTATGGGAGAAGGAGCCATGGATTTCGAAGAAAAGATCACCACTCCCAAAGCCCTGGTCGATATAACCAAGGCATTATACCCTGAAAAAGAATCTCTGTATTTGTCAGTAGATGAATGGGGAGCCTTCGGAGGAGATATCCGCAGCGTACTGGCCAATGCCATGTGCCTTAACTCGTTTATCCACCACGCTGGTTTTGTAAAAATGGCAAACTTCACCATGATGACCTCCCTGCTGGCTACCGATCAAGAGAAAGGAACCTATAAATCACCTTTATTCTATGCCTTTAAACTATTCTCCGACAACTGCCGGGGCAAATCCCTGGATACCTATGTTCAGTGCGATACATACGATACAGATAAATTCCAGGATATTCCTTACCTGGATGTAACCACCGTTTACTCAGAATCCATTAAAACAGTCTATGTGAATGTGATTAACCGCCACAGGGATAAATCCATTACTACCGAGATCTCAGGAAACGCAGAAGAACAATTTACCGGCAAAGCCCGTATCAGTTCTATAGAGGGAGATCCGGCAGAAACATTCAGCTACGATAAAAAAGATCAATATACTCCCGTAGTCAAAGAAGCCGGGATAAACAACAACCGGCTTACCTATACCTTCCCTCCCCATTCACTGACACAAATTGCTTTAACGATCAAATAGATCCCAATACCTGAACCTATGATCTGATCTCTGTCTTTTAACTCTGCACTTAATCTCAAAAGCTCCGTATTCCCACAACAGGATACGGAGCTTTTCTCTGACCGGTTATCTATACTTTTAGTTACACAAACCTATTTGATCATAGAACTCGGAGTCACTTTATACTGCTTCATAAAACACCGCGAAAAATATTTAGAATCATTAAAACCAACCCGGTACGCAATTTCCGAAACAATCACATTGTTATTTTTACTATTTTCCAGTATCTTTTTGGCGATTTGAAGCCGGTATAACAAAATAAAACGTACCGGAGGAATACCCGTCAGTGAAATGAACTTCTTGTAAATAAGCGTATAACTGATATGGAGTTTATCCGCCATCTCCTTTACTCCAAACTCCGGATCGCTGAAATTCTTCTCCAGTAACTCCATGACCCGACTCATGAATTGCTGGTCAGAGTGTGCCACTTCCAGGGCAGCCACGTTCCAATCCTCCTCCACCAACTTTTTCCGGCGCAGATCCCTGTTCTTCAATATAGCCTCTATATGAGCCAGTAGGACAGCCTGCTCAAAAGGTTTGGTTACATACCCATCCACCCCCTGCTCATAACTCTCTATCCGGGCACTCTCACTCGAATTTGCCGTCAAAAGCAGGAACGGAATGTGGCACAGCCCTTCGTCCTCCCTTATTTTCCGGCAAAAATCCGCCCCATCACATACCGGCATCATCAAATCAGATACAATAAAGTCCGGCAAAATATTCCGGGCCATTTTATATCCCGCTTCTCCGTTGTTCGCCTCGGCCACATTGTATTTATCCTTCAACATATTCTTGATGTAATAACGCATATCCGGATTATCTTCCACCAGTAACAACGTTGGCTTATCCTTATCAACCACTATAAAAGGCTCTATTTTATCCTCTACAGGCAAAGGTTTTCCGGATTCCCGGTATCCCTCACTTTCTGCTTCTTCGCACAATACCACAGGAAAATAGATCCTGAAACATACCCCTGCCCTTGGAGAAGATTTCACCTGGATCACTCCCTGCAGCAAAGTAACGATCTCCTTGACAATATGCAGCCCGATACCCGTACTGCTTTGTCCGTAACCCAAGTATTTATTCCGGTCGGGGATCCGGTAAAAACGGTTGAATATCTTCTCTATCTCCTCAGGAGCAATAGAACTGCCACTATTACTGACAGAGATATACTGCAACAGTCTACCTGTTCCCCTCTCTGTGAACTGATTAGCATATATCCGGATCTTTCCCTTATCGGGCGTATGCCTTACCGCATTCGATAACAGATTAAAAAGTATCTTGTGCAGATTGTCCTTATCCGAATAAATATAGTCACTCTTTAACCGGTATAACTTTTCCAGCCCGATACTCTTTTCCTTCATCAGGATCGAGAAATCCATGGTCGCATACTCCAGAAAGCGGGAAAATTAAAGCGGGAAAAATGGATCGCCAGGTTCCTGGTATCTATTTTCCGCAGATCGATCAACTGATTCACCAGCGAGAGTAAATATTGGGCATTCCGGTTAATGATCCACAGGTTCTCCTTCTCTTCCGGATCCATAGATCGCTTCAGCAGCTGAGCCGTAGGTCCCTGTATCAATGTCAACGGAGTTTTAAAATCATGAGCCAGGTTGGTAAAATAAGAGAGTTTCTCCTTATTAACAGCCTCCATTTGCCTGGAGAGATCCATTAATTCATTCTTCTGTTTACTGATCTCCTCATTCCGCAGCTGCAATTCCTCGTTCTGTTCCAGGATAATAGCCTGCGACTCCGTCAGCTCCGTGATCGTCGTGTTCAACTCAGCCGTACGCTCCTCTATCCGCTCCTTCAATAACTTCTGGATCCTCTTTTGCCGGCTATTATACCCATAAATAATATAGAAGAGAACCGAAGCGATCAGTATAGCCACCAAACTATAAAACCACCAGGTTTTATAGAAGGGAGGATGCACGATGACCAGCAAACGGGTCAGTTCAGACAACCAGCTGTTATCGTAGTTCGTACACCACACATCAAACGTATATTTGCCGGGATCCAGATTCGTATACCTGGCATGTCGCTTTCCCAACCCGGCATGGGCCCTCTCTTTAAGTTCCGGTATCCGGTGGAAATAGAAGATCTTGTCCTGCTCCATATAATCCAGGCTACTGAACGTAAACTCAAACGAATTCTGCGGAGGATAAAGATGCAACTCTTTTACATTCGAAACAGAAGTTGAAAGATTACCGGGGTTCCTATACGGGACTAACTCAACCCCATTGCACATCACACTGGTCAGCGTAACCCTCCTGTCCCTGTACTCCGGAAGTTTAACCAATGGACTAAAGCTCACCAAACCATCCACTGAACCCAGAATAATGGCCTCCCCGGCCGTTTTACAACCCGACCGGGGATAAAACTGCGGCACCAATAGCCCATTCCCCTCATCAAATTTAACCGCCCGTTTGGTAAGGGTATCAAAAAAATAGACACCCCTTAAAGTACTTATCCATAAATTCCCCTTCCGGTCATCCAGGATGTTCGAAATACTGGTATCAGACAACCCCGAACGTACCGCATAGTTCGTAAACCCATAACTCCTGTAATTCTTATTATCCTCCAACCGGTAAATACCATGTCCCAGGCTTCCCAGATAGATATCCTTGTTCTTTGCTTCGAATATGCAGGTGATCCTTTCGTATATCCTGCTTCCCGGATCATCCAGTTTATACCGGTAATAAATACACTCATACCCCTCCCTCGAATTTTTCAGGTCGATCACCCCCACACCGTTCCCTCCGATCCATAATCTGGATTGCGAATCAATAAAAATCGTATTCATATTACGGATCATCTCTTTGGAGTGCGTATAATACTGGAGCCGGTTAATCGTTCCCGTAGGAAAATCCAGGATATGAATATAACTGCTGCTACATATCCACAAGGAATTCCGCACCGAATCCAGGGCCATATCATATATTTCGTTCGATAACAATCCCGAATTTGAAACATTGTAATGCTCAAATACCGGACGTGACAGATCCTTTTTCAGTAACCTATCAATACCTCCTCCTATGGTAGAGATCCAGTAATCCCCGTTAAAATCCTGTACAATATCCGATATATTGTTGTGGGCCAGTGACTCAGGACACTCCGGATCATGTTTGTAATATACAAAGTCCGAATTGCCCTGCCTCTTTACAGCCAGGCCGCCGTCCACTATACCAATCAATATATTCCCCTCTCTGTCTTCCAGTATGGTACTGATCATATTGGGAGTACCTTTATCATAGCCCTGTAACTCATGCCTGAAAGAGATCCGCTCCGGAGTCATCATATTCACTCCTCCGAAATCAGTTCCCACCCAGATCGTGTTGTTCTCGTCCACAAATACCCGGTTCACCACATTATCGTTCAATGCCCGGCTCTGAGACTCCTTCCCAAATCTGACAAAACGATCGTTCCGCTGGTAAATATTAATTCCACTGCGGGTCCCTATGATCATATCTCCCGAACTGTTCTTATCAATAGCCGTAATAAAGTCAGACGACAGGCTATTTTCATTCCGGGGGTTATGCCGGTATACCGTACAAAGCTGGTTTTGCGTATTGTAACAATAAAGGCCACTCTGCGTACCGATCCACAGGTAATCCCCATAAGAGAAGAGACAGTTAAAAATAAGCAGCGACACATCAAAACTGGTGGTCACCGGCACACTGGTATAATTCTCGGCAGTAGAGGAGATAAAGCGGAACAAACATTCTGTACCCCCTGCCCAGATATCACTTCCGTGCCGGATGATCGTTTTTATATCCACCCCGGTTTTCACTACCTGGACATCTATGATCTCCCTCTCCTCATTTAAAATAACATACGCCAGGCCATCGCTTTTACCCAGCCAGATATTCTGAAGATCATCAATGTAGAGGGTTTGGATCGGAGTAGAAAGTACTTCACTGTTGGCCCCCGTGTACTCCTTGAAAAACTCCACATTTCCCTGCAAAAGATCAATCCGCATAATCCCGGCCTCCGAGGCGACCCATAAGTTATGACTATCGTCCTCCCCGATATCATTGATATAATTACTCTCAATAAACTGATAAGGAACCAGGGAAGCCGTGGAGTAATGCTTAAACTCATACCCATCGTACCGGTCCAGCCCGTTAGAGGTGCCCAGCCACATAAAAGAATGGCTGTCCTTGTAAATAGCACGTACGGAATTATCACACAACCCTTTGCTTATGGTAAGATGAAAATAGTCATAGCGGTAGTCCGGATTACTCCAGGTAGCAGTATATATCTCCTGCCGGGATAAGAAACACCATAAAAGAGGAAAGACAGCTAATATATAGTAGTTCTTCATAGTTTAACTCGATTGGCCCGAACAAATATATCATATTTGCCACAATATTTCCATCTAATCTGCGGAGTTAACACACAGAAGTTAATTTTTATTAGGACTCCTGCCGGGCAAATTTATGGAAATATCCCCTCAAAAAGGTAGATTTTTCTTTCTTATGAGTGGATTTATCCGGTAAATAACAGAAAACAACAGCTTTACATCCCGCTCCTTCCTGATGCTGCCTTTTCGCTTTCCGAAAGAAAAATCCTCTAAAAAAAAGAAATAATAGTCCATGAAAAATGTTAAAGCATTAAGTTTCATTACAGTTAGAATAAGTACGCCGGGAAAAGACGGGGAAAGGATCCCAAAGCAAACCTTAACTATCTGTCAATGAACGAGAATAAAGAAACAAATGAGGTGAAATATGAAAAAAGTTTTTTTACTCTTTTACAATAATAGCTGTGCTGTGCCTTATCTCCTGCAACCGGCTCAACCAGGCAAAGACAGAACACCCCTATAAGCTCATTATCGGATGGAGGATGCAGGAGGTCACTACCCTCCCTTTTGACTCCCTGATCATGAACGATCCCTTTATCCTGGCCGATGATGTCACTAAGACCTACTATATGACAGGATCAGGCGGCACCCTCTGGAAAAGCCCCGACCTGAAGATGTGGACAGGTCCCTATAGCTACATAGAAGTAGATACCACCTCCTGGATGGGTTCCAACCCCCTGATCTGGGCTCCCGAACTTCATATATACAACGGTAAATATTACTGTTTTACCACTTTTACCAACACCGGGATCATTGTCGATACAGTACCCAACCGGTACTGTGTACAACGCCGGGCTTCTCATATCCTTGTTTCCGACAAAGCAGAAGGTCCTTACCGCCCCATAAATGATAATATTTATCTTCCCGAAAATTGGTCCACCCTCGACGGTACCCTTTGGGAGGAGAATGGTAAACCCTACCTGGTATTTTCTCACGAGTGGATGCAGACTATTGACGGAAGGTTCAAATATATAGAACTTGCCCCCGATCTTTCCGGATCCGTAGGCGAATCCATATATATGTTCAAAGGTTCGGATGCTCCCTGGCCCCGGGAGATGCGCTCCATCGGCGAGCTCACTTTCGGAATGTCCTTAGACGGATATGTTACAGACGGCCCTTTCCTTTTCAGAACAGGAACAGGCCGTCTGGGTATGCTCTGGTCGAGTTGGAGCGACCAGTGCTATGCACAGGGAGTAGCCTACTCCACCTCAGGAAGTCTCGCCGGCCCCTGGATACAAATGGAAACTCCCCTGGTACCCGAAAATTCCGGCCATAGTATGTTATTCAAGACCTTCGAAGGCAAACAATTAATGCTGTTACATTATCAGGGACTGGAGGAGAATCCGGGACCCCGCAAACCCAGGTTATTGGAAATGGATCTTTCCGGTAACGAACTCCAGGTGATCGGAATATATAATCCTTAAGTACCTACGGATAAAAAAAACCGGCAGGCAATACTCCTTGGTTACCGCCGGCTTCCCAGCCGGTGGTTTTCTGGAAGGGGCTTCATAGCCCCACACGGTACAGGAGCGGCTATGAAGCCGCAAGATAAAGGGTCACCGGCTGGGAAGCCGGTGTTGTGCAAAAGGCACTATGAAACCGGCGGGAAAAGAAGTTCTCTATTTCTTTTCTGTCTTTTCTCTTTTACCACAAGCCTTTTATTCTTATTACATTCCCGGTTAACAATTATCCGTCCGACCCAGATGTAAAGGGTAGTGAGACCCGGATCTAAGCACCCGTTTCACCCGGGTCGGAATAGTAGTCCGACCCGGGTGAAACTAACTTTGCATAAATTTAAATTTTATATATCAATACTTTAAATTAAAAAAAAGAAGCCTGTTACTTTAGTGAGTTATGCTATCTGTTCTCCACTAAACCGCCCGCGTGACAGGTGTGCTACGGGTGCTACCGCACAAAAAAGAGGTGTCACACTTAACTGATTATTAACCAGCCTTATGTGACACCGTGCTACCCAAATGACATTTTTTAAATAAACAGGAAGTATTTTGTGCCGCCGGCTTCGTAGTTATACAACAACGCTTGTAAAGCCGGCGGTAACAAAAACTATATCAATTAACCAGGCTATTCAACCAATCACTGATTGATCTCTTTGGCCAACTCTTCTACAGCATGCACTAAAAAGACATAAGGAATAGCCGTAGTAATAATAGCCTCATTCTCCCCCCAAAGGAAAGGCCAGTCATCTTTATTCTCATAAAAATCAGGTTGCAGGAACAAAAGTCCCGGAACTACCCCTCCTACAATAAAGGTAAAATCAGCCCGGTTACTGCCATACGTAACCTTTTTGGATCTGCCTCCGATGGTGGCAACAAACGAAATATTAGAATAGGGATGGCAGCCCAGGATATAATTCAATCCCTTGAAAACATATTCCGCATCCATTATATCCGGATAATGCTTATGCACAAAGTAATTATTTATCGCCCAGCTCATGATCGGTGTATTACCGGCCCAGCCGCGTCCGCCCATAGGAACTCCATACGGACTTTGTGTACCTATATTATCCACCTCCTCTTTATATTTCAGAATAAAAGGCCGTAATTTTGCATGGAAATCGGCTCCCATATAGGGATAGGCCATAAATGCATAGGTAATACCATTGGCAATAGGAATATTACCCGGCATGTTGGTATTGATAGCAGGAGCATTCAACAGATCCCAGAATGCCTGTTCAAACGCACTTTTAAACCGCTCCTCTTTTGTAATAATAAAGAGCTGGAGCGCGGCCGATAAATAACTATTACCAAATCCCCGTCCCTGGCGCACCTCCATTCCCTGGGGAGTATCCTCATTCTCATTCCACATTTTCAAGGCACCATTCGGCGCTCTTTGGGCCAGATCAGGATTGAAATCTTTCAATACCCGGCTGGCACCTGCCAGAGAAGCTGCTGTAGAGTAGTCCATAAAAGAGCTTCTTGTGGTAAATACCCAACGGTCATCCATCGTTCCGCTTGATACGCCATCCGATTCATAAGGCTTCAGAGCCGGATTATAAGGCAGATTATCCGTAATGGCAGAAGCATCTCCCAGATGGTGGTACTGATGCAGGTTTCCTACCACGATTCCCCGTACCGGATGCCCTACATTTTCAATCTGAGCCACCAAAGCCAGTACACCGTGCTCTATCTGTTGCAGCATATCGTTCTTTCCGTCGGGACGATGCAGATCCGTATATTTGGCCTGCTGATCTACAAAAGTCATATCACGGTCGGGAGCAAAAGTCTCGAATATCCTGACCAGATCCATTACCACTGTATTGTGAGAACCTGTCTGGATATCAAAATCCCCGGCATCATACCAGCCTCCTACACTCAAGCCCGGAATACGTTCAAACGGTTTAAACCGGGTATCGGTTGTATCTCCCATGCTATACCCGTCAAAATGGTTGTGGTTAAGCGGAGCCTGCAACGCATCATCCTGGTGAGGATTCCCGTGCCAGACCCTATAGCCTTCATTGACGGTCATGTGATCCATCTGTACCGGTAACCACACATCCATAGTTGTGTGCCAGATACCTTCATATACACTCTTATCAATAGGGAAAGCATTCGTCTGACGCGCTCCGTAACGGATATAATAGATTCCCGGTTCCTGAACAGAACTAAAATCAAAAGTGATGTAATTATAACGCAGGTATCGTCCCCAGACAGAAGTCCCGGCGGTATACTTTTCTACATGTGTTCCATCTTCCAGGATCTGGTACAAGGTGGCCGCCGGCAAAGGTGTATCATTCTTATCCAGTTCGATCACAGCTACTTTTTGCTGTGCAGGTGTATAGCCCACCTGCGAAAACCCGATCACCGGCTCTCTCATCCAATCCGGTACCGCATTCGGCTCTACATACCACTCCAGCACTTTACCTGTTTTTCCTTCCGGAAGCACACTCTGTACCACATACCAACCGTTCTGAGCCAGGATGCGCCCGTCAAAAAGCAAGAGATCCGTATCCGAAGTAATAGTTACCTGCCGCTCCGGATTATCCGGAGCCAGCACCAGTTTTTTTGCCGTTGACAAAGGAACCGGTTCCGGGAACTCATCCCTGCCGCGATCATCAAAGGTAGTATGCCCGTATATCTGTTTTATTTTCTCTGCTCCGGGACGCATATAAGTCTCACTGGCAGGATAACGTGGGAACAACCTGGGATTACCGTCTGCCAGATACATACTTTCCCAGTAGGCGGGAGGAAGGAACTCAAAGTTCAATCCGGCCCTTCCCACCAACTCACGGGGAACAGGCTTCTCCAGAATAACCTGGATCAGGAAACCTTTGCCCCGGGGAGTTACCTTTAATTCAGAATCAAACTCAAAATCCTCATACCGGAGCACAGCAGAGATAGAATTATCTGCCTGATCCACCTTCCGGTTTACAATAGCCGGGACCAGGTCCCATTGCTCCGGTGTATTCTGTAACCGGACCGCTCCCCCTGTAGCCGTTCGTACCCCATGATGGATCAGCTCTATACCGGCTGTCTTCTCATCGAAAAAGATAGGATTGTAGCGGTTGCTGTAGACCAATACATTGACACCGGGAGTTTCAAAATACTCCAGGTCATTGAGCTTAAGCTGCTGGCCGTAAGAAAATCTGCCGCATACCACCAACAGAAAAAAAATGAAACTACTATATCTTTTCATACCTGTATATCTTGAAGGTACCTTGACTCTGTTACCATACTATTTCTTAAAAAGCAGCGGTGCAAACTCATGGAGACACCGGCGCCAGGTCAGGAATTCGTGTGCTGTTCCCGGAGATTCATAGTATATAGTATTGATGCCCGCAGCTTTCAATCCCTCACTCAGGTTCCGGGTCCTCTCCGGTCTCTCTTCCGAACCAATTCCCAGGAAGAACACATGTACCTTTTCATTAAAGGCTTTCGGATCTTTGAAAACACCGTTATATGCCTTATCCAGCTGGTTGAGATCGATCTGTCCCGCACCACTGAATCCGCCAATATAAGAAAATTTATCGATATTATTCAGCGTGGTATTAAACGTTTGCAGTCCACCCCAGGAGAGACCCGCCATGGCCCGGTTTTCCCGATCGGTCAACGCACGGAAATTACTCTCTATATGCGGTATGATCTCCTGGGTCAATATACGTGGAAAATCGGCTCCGAACTTTGCTCTTGCCTCACCCGGATCTTCGCCCGGACCCACCCGGAGTACCTCAATATTCCCGTTATCCATAACCACGATCATAGGTACCGCTTTGCCTTCTGCTATCAGGTTATCCATGATAAAATTCATTTTACCCTGGTTGGCCCAACTGGTTTCATTCTCGCCCATTCCATGTTGCAGGTATAGGACGGGATACTTACAATCCGGGTTCTTATCATATTCTGCTGGAGTATATACCAGGCACCGGCGCCACTCCTTGCGTACATCCGAGTAGTACCAGCTTTCACTCACTACTCCGTGAGGTACATTCTTCGGTTTATAATAATCCACCCCTTTTTCGGGGATCTCAATACCACTGACCCATTTACCCATGCCAAAAAAGGGTTTGCCGTTCGGATCTGCTGCACTAACTCCATCTACAATGATCTGGTAATAGTGGAAGCCGACCACTTCCGGTTCTTTAGATACCAGGGTCCAATAGCCATCCTCTTCTTTAGTCATTTCACCCCGGAAACTGATCTCTACTTTCCGGGCCTCCGGAGCATGGACCCTGAAATGAACACGGCCGTCCTCACCCACCCGGGGATAATCAGCCCCGTTAATATTGTGCTCGTTGGGTTTTGTTCCCGCCGGATAGGTCTGCGATTGTGCCTGTAAAACTAAAGGCAGTATAAATAAAAGGATAGAAAAGATCTTTAATGCATTCTTCATGGTTTCAATGATTTAATTAATACTACAATTACCCGTCCGAAGATAGTTCCGATCCTGTAAGGACCGGAAGAACAGGTCTATCTGAATAATCAGCGATAAAGGTACGGGATTGCGCCTGTAGCAAAGAACACTATTTTTTATTTAAAGCGGATTTTTCTCCCTGCAAAAATATTCCACCTTAAAAGAAGAAAAATCCTCCTTAACCTATTACCCCATTTTCAAAAAAGAAAGCTCAGGATAACAAAGAACTTTCCGGACCGATCCCTTGAGAAGGACGGTTACCGAAAATTGCAGGGTCGCCGCATCAGAACGGATATCCTACAGCAAAATGGAAAGCAAAATCACGTCCGAATTTGGGATGGATAAGCGGGTAACGGCTTTTTCCTTTGTAAGCGGGGTCGATCGCTTTCATACCACCGTCGAAACGCAGGATAAAGAAATCGAAATCAAAACGGATGCCAAGCCCGTACGAAACGGCGATCTCTTTGTAGAAACGGTTGATGCGGAAAACTCCTCCGGGCTGGTCGGTATAATCCCTGATAGTCCATATATTACCGGCATCAATAAAAGCAGCTCCCCGAAGTTTCCAGAAGAGTTTGGTACGATATTCAACGCTGGCATCCAGCTTGATATCCCCGGATTGGATCATAAAATCGATCCGCTCTTTTTCTCCTTTATAGGTACCGGGACCCAGTGTTCTTACCGACCATCCTCTGACACTGTTCGCACCTCCGGAAAAGTATCGTTTCTCAAAAGGTAACTGGTCGGCATTACCGTAAGGAACAGCTATTCCGGTAGCAAAATGGAGCGAAAAAGAGTTGCGATCGTCAATGACAATGTTCCTGGCAAAGTCGAAATCCCCTTTAATATACTGGGCATACCGGATATTGAGTATTTTGAAATAGTCATTATCCTTACCCTTATTGGCTATCTTCGAGAATGCATACAACAAATTGCCGGCAGACTCTATGTTGAACCGGATAGAATAGGAGTTGGTAGGTTGGTTGCTCATAAAAAGAGAGCGGCTTGCACTGTTAAAGGTATAGGAATACCCCATCTTCATAATAAGAAGATTTTCATAGTTATACTTCAGGATGGAGTTAACCGAGCCCTCTCCCAGGTAGGTATTCTGAAACTCAGAGCTGATCCAGGGCATATAAACAAAGTTAAGGTCTACCAGGTCGAACCGGTGATTGGAACGTTGCCTGTAAGCCCATTTATAACTCCAGGAGCCGGAAGCAATGGTACGGGTATATTCAGGACGTATCTGGTGATTGTACTGGACCCCTAACTCGGAATTGGCCCGGATGTTGCGTTTAAACCCGGAGGAGAGGAACGGAAAAAGAAAATCGGGAAAGTTTAGGCTTGCCTCTGCTGCCAGTTCAAAATAGTTATTATTGGAATAATTACTCCCCGCTGTAATGGCCTCGTAAGCGGTACGTAGTTTGACCGTAAAAACCTCGGAGCCTTTAAAGAGATTGCGGTTGGAATAGGTGGTGGAGACAGCGGCTCCCAGGTCTCCTGCAGAGTTGGTCCCTTCCAGTTCTACTCCTATGGTCTGCCGCTTGTTCCGGGTAAGCAAAATATAAGTATCCAGGAACAGGCTATCCTGTACCTGTACTTCTGAGAAGCGGATGTTGGTATACTTAAAAGCCTGTAACCTGCCAAAGTAGTTATAGGTACTCTGAATCCCCCTTTCATTGTAAAGCCCTCCCGGACGGATACGGGTATTATCCATCAATACTTTGGGACGGATGTATAACTTCTCCTTGTAATAGATAGGACGTCCGAGATAATGAATGAAGTTGTCTGTAAGCAGGTTAGTAAGACCGGAAGAGTATAAGGCATCGTAATCGGTTACATAATTGATCTTTCTGATCCTGTATTGAGGATGCATTTGCAGGCTATCCGTCGGAGCGTTCCGGAAAAGGTTCAGTTGCATGGTTACATCTACCCTGTAGGTGTTTTCAATGGTATCTGCTACATAGGTGATGTAATTCTTATTGAACTTATAGAATCCGTTACGCAGCAGATAATCGGTAATACGCTGCCGTTCTGTTTCAAGTACATTGATATCAAACAACATTCCCTCTTTGATGGACGAGTCTCCCTCCACCTGCCGGAGATACTCTTCTATCACCGGGTCCGGTATATAATAGTCTATCGAACTGATAATATAAGGATTGCCGGATGTTACCTGGTAGGTTAGTTTCAGTTTCTTTTTTTTCCTCTTCTCCACTCTCTCAACGGAGGCGCCGATATATCCGAGATTCTGTATGGCACGGGTTATCTCCTGCTGCGAACGCTCCGCAGCAGCTACGTCATAGATCTCCGGGGCATCCCCGATCTTACGAAGGAACTTATTGAACCATTGGGTAGAATCCCTGCCGGAAAGGTTATAGATATATAAAGGAGTTTTTACAGTGCTGAACCATTTGGAGTTGGGAACCTGCCTGACATAAGGCTTGAGATCGGAAGGTTTGACAGCCTTATTGTCGGTGCGTATTTTTACCTCGTCCAACAGGTATGACCCTTCGGGCACAAACTTAGTGGTCGTGCAGGAAACCAGTGTAGCAACGAAGATTATATACCATACCCGGAAAAGGCCTCTGTTCATCTCAGTTCGTAAATAGGAAAATAGTGCTACAAAAATAG